>JAEUHT010000114.1 GCA_016793265.1 Planctomycetota bacterium | reverse complement strand
GCGCAGCCGCCGCATCGTCGACCTGCTGAAGATCCGCACCATCGGCGACCTCGCGCAGAAGACCGAGGCCGAGCTGCTGGCGTGCCCGAACTTCGGCCAGACCTCGCTCAACGAGATCAAGACCAAGCTCGACGAGTTCGGCCTCAGCCTGCGCGGCTGATCGCAGCGCATGTACGACCACCTCTTCGGCGAAGTGGTCGAGAAGACCGCCTCGCGCGCCATCGTGCGCTGCGCCGGCGTCGGCTTCGAGGTGCGCGTCAGCCTCAACTCGGCGACCGAGCTGAAGGTCGGCAGCACCTGCCAGGTCTACACCCTGCTGCACGTGGTGGACGGCACGCCGTCGCTGCTCGGCTTCGCTTCGCGCGCCGAGCGGGAGCTGGCGCGGCGGCTGATGCAGGTCAGCAGCGTCGGCCCGAGCATCGCGCTGGCCCTGCTGAGCGCCTATGCCCCCGGCGACCTCGCCGCGGCGATCGCACGCGGCGACGCCAAGGCCCTGAAGTCGGTGAAAGGTGTCGGCCAGAAGACCGCCGAGCGGCTCTGCCTCGAACTGCGCGACGCGGTGCAGAAGCTCGACCTCGGCGGCGCCGGCGGCCCGAAGCTGGTGCCGAACCAGAGCGCCGACGACGCCATCCTGGCGCTGATCACGCTCGGCTTCGGCGAGAAGGACGCCCGCGACAAGGTCGAACGCGCGCGCCGCGCCGACCACGACGCCGACACCGAGACGCTGGTGCGCGCGGCCCTGCAGATGTGACTGCGCCGCTCGCGCACCGAGCCAAGGGCGGCGAGATGCCTCAGCGGCCGAGCATCACCAACAGCAACTGCACGTCGGCCTGCCGCACGCCGGCGAGCCGCGACGCCTCGCCGAGCGTCAGCGGCCGTCGCTGTTCGAGCCGCGCCCGCGCCTCGTGGCTGAGGCCGGTGACCCGCGCGTAGTCGAACGCCGTCGGGATGCGCTTCTGCTCCATACGCTGCAGGCGCTCGACCTCCATCGCCTGCCGCTCGATGTAGCCCGCGTACTTGACCTCGGCTTCGACCTCGGCGAGTTCGACCGGCGTCAACTGCATGGCGGCGAAGGTCGCATCCCAGGCCAAGAGGTCGCGCGTGCCCACCTCCGGCCGCCGCAGCCACTCCTGCAGCGTGCGGCCGTCGCGCCGCGTGCATTCGAGCCAGCGTTGCGCCGCCCGCAGCCGCGAAGCCTTGCCCTCGGCCCGCGCCGCCTGCTCCGGCCCGACCAGGCCGAGCTTCCGGCCGAGCCCGGTCAGGCGGCGATCGGCGTTGTCGCTGCGCAGCAGCAGCCGGAATTCCGCGCGGCTCGTGAACATGCGGTACGGCTCGCTCGGGTTGACGCGGCACAGGTCGTCGATCATCACGCCGATGTAGGCGGTGGCGCGGTCGAGCACGACCGGCGGTTCGCCACGCAAGTGCTGCACGGCGTTGACTCCCGCGATCAGACCCTGGCCAGCGGCCTCCTCGTAGCCACTGGTGCCGTTGATCTGACCGGCCGCGAACAGGCCGCGCAGCCCCGCCACGCCGAGGTCGCCGCGGATCTGATCGGTCAGGATGTAGTCGTATTCGACGGCATAGCCCGGCCGCAGCATCACCACCTGCTCGAGCCCCGGGATCGTGCGCAGGAACTCGAGCTGCACGTCCGCCGGCAGGCTGGTGCTGACGCCGTTCGGGTAGATCTCGTCGCTGCCGCGCCCTTCGGGTTCGAGGAAGATCTGGTGCGACGGCTGCTCGGCGAAGCGCACCACCTTGTCCTCGACGCTCGGGCAGTAGCGCGGGCCGGTGCCGACGATGCGGCCCTGGAACAACGGCGACCGGTGCGCATTGGCGCGGATGATGTCGTGGGTCGCCGGCGTCGTGCGCGACAGCCAGCACGGCAGCTGCTCGACGTCGAGCCGTTCGGTGCGGAACGAGAACGGCTGCGGCGGGTCGTCGCCGGGCTGCAGTTCGAGGCCGCTGAAGTCGATCGAACGGCGGTCGAGCCGCGGCGGGGTGCCGGTCTTGTGGCGGCCGAGCCGGATGCCGAACGCGCGCAGCGACGCCGGGATGCTGCCAGCGGCCGGTTCCCCATGGCGTCCGCCCGCGGCCTCCCATTCGCCCGCGAACAGGCGACCGCCGAGGAACGTGCCCGTGGTCAGCACCACGGCCGGGGCCGCGATGCGGCGGCCATCGGCAAGCTGCACGCCCGCGACCGCGTCCCGTTCCCCGTTGCCGAGCAGCGCCGTGGCCTCACCTTCGATCACCGTCAGGTTCTGGTAGCCGAGCACGCGCGCGGCCATGGTGCGGTTGTAGGCGGCGCGGTCACACTGCGCGCGCGGCGCCTGCACCGCCGGCCCCTTGCTGGTGTTCAGCATGCGGAACTGGATGCCGGTGCGGTCGGTGACCACCGCCATCTCGCCGCCGAGCGCGTCGACCTCCCGCACGATCTGGCCCTTGGCCAGGCCGCCGATCGCCGGATTGCACGACATGCGGCCGATCGCCGCCGGGTCGAGCACCACCATGGCGACGCGGGCGCCCATGCGCGCGCCGGCGCACGCGGCCTCGACGCCGGCGTGCCCGCCACCCACCACCACGACGTCGAAATCTCGGCTCACGCCGGATCAGTTACCAGAGCCGGGCGCCGAGACAAGGGGCGGCCGCTCAGTCGACGATCGGCGTCGAACGCGCGTAGATGGCACGCAGCAGCAGGCGATGACGCAACACGTAGTTCCACATGCCGGCGGTATCGGCACGGCGCCGAGCCGGCGTTAGACTCGGCCGCCATGATCGTCCGGCGCCGGCTCCCCTGGTTGTTGCTCCCCGCCGTGCTGGCCTTGGACCTGCCGGGTCAGGTCGCCCTCGGCGCGCTGCCGGCGCTGGCCCGCGCCCGGGCCGAACGCGCCCGCCCCGCCCAGCAGAAGGCGATGGAGCCGTTCTGGGCCGATCTGTCGCTCGACTACCGCAACAACCAGCAGTTCCTCGACGAACGCATCAACGCCGTGGCCGCGCTCGGCGACAACGTCGTGCCGCTGCTGCTCGAGAAGCTGCAGCCCGGGCAGGGCGGCGAGACCGCGCGCAACCTGGCCGGCAACTGCCGGCGCGTGCTGGAGAAGCTCGACCCGGGCTCGTTCATCGACGCGCTCGCCGAGCTCGTCAACGGCAAGAACGACATCGGCCGCACCGAGGCCATCCGCCTGCTCGGCAACGCCGACGGCCCGCGCGCGGTGCCGCTGCTGGTGGCGTTGCTCGACACCACCACGGGCGAGGACAAGCGCCTCGTCGTACGTTCGCTGCGCCTGTTGAAGGCCGCCAGCGCGGCCGGCAAGGTGGTGCCGATGCTCGGCTCGAACGACCGCATGGTGCGCGAGGACGTGCTGTCCTACCTGGTGGCGGCCAAGGCCGGCCAGGTCGTCGATGTCGTCGTGCAGGCGCTGGCCAACGAGAAGGAGACCCGGCTCTTGCCGGCCTACGTCGAGTACTTCGCGGCCGCCGTGACCGAGAACGACGTCGCCGCGCGCGCGCTGCTGCCGCTGCTCGACCGTGAGCGCCTCGACTGGAACGACACCCGCCGCCTGCTCGGCGCCCTCGCCACGGTCGCACCCGCCGGCCACCAGCCGACGATTGCGCGGCTGACCGAGCTGCTCGACAGCGGCGACACCAGTTCGTTGGCGGTGACCGCCGCGGTGACGCTGCGTGCGCTCGGCGACAAGCAGGGCGTCAAGAAGCTCAAGGCCACGCTCGAAGACGCGCTGCGGCGGCGCAAGCGCGAGGCGCCGCTCTACGAGCAGCGCGCCAACCTGCTGCAAGCGACCGAGGAGTACGCGGAGGCCATCGCCGACTACGAGAAGATCCTCGAGCTCAACGAAGGTCCCGCCATCACCCGCCGCGCCTACGTCGGCCTGATCCGCTGCGAGGCGCGCCGGCACAAGCAGGCCAACGTGCTCAAGAACATGCGGGCCTCCGGCATGACGGTGCAGGAGCTCGAAGCGCTCGGCAACGACGACCCGGTGCTGCAGGAGCTGCTGCAGCAGGAGAAGGTGCAGGCCTTCCTGCGGGTGCTGGCCAAGGAGCAGCAGCCGAAGTAGCCCCGCCGGCCGCCGCCTGGGTCCGCGCGGCCGCCCGCGGCCGGCAGCCCGCAGTTCCGGGCCGGCGTCCGCCTTGACCCTGGGCAGGGTCGCCGCCAAGATGCTCGCCCCCATTTCCGCCGCCGACCCGCGGGTCCGCGGCTCGTTGGCCGCTTCGCTCCGAATACACCCCCATGGAAGTCCAGGTTGCCGAGACCGGTCCTTGCAGCCGCGCATTGACCGTCACCGTTCCCCCCGCCGCCGTCAACGAGCACCTCGACCAGGTCTTCCAGTCGGCACAGCAGCAGATCCAGATCAAGGGCTTCCGGCCGGGCAAGGTGCCGCGCGCCATGATCGAGAAGAAGTTCGGCGCCAGCATCCTGGCCGAGGCCAAGGAGCAGATGGTCAACCGCTTCTTCGGGGACGCCTGCCGGCAGAAGGAGCTCAACCCGGTCGGCCGCGTGTCGATCGACGACTTCGACAAGCTCGAGGTCAAACACGGGGCGGCCCTGCAGTTCACGGCCAAGATCGACGTGAGGCCGGTGTTCGAGATCGGCACCGTCAAGGGCCTCGAGGTCGACGCCTATGAACCCGAGGCGAACGACACCGACATCGACAACGCCCTCAAGGAGATCGCCCACCAGAAGCGCCGCATCCAGCCGACCACCGAGCCAGCGCAGGATGGCGACTTCGTCAAGGCCGACTTCTCGTTCCTCGACGCCGCCGGCACCGTCGTGCACGCGCGCAAGGGCGTGCAGCTCAACACCCGCACGCCGATCCACGGCGTCGCCGAGGCGGCCTACACCGAGGCCCTGACCGGCGTCACCGCCGGCAAGCAGGTGCAGATGGCGATCACCTTCCCGAGCAACTTCGAGAAGGAGGCGGTGCGTGGCCAGGACGGCAAGGTCGACCTGACCGTGCTCGAGGTGCTGCGCGTGAGCCCGCCGCCGATCGACGACGAACTGGCCAAGGGCCTCGAGTTCGATGACCTCGCGACCCTGCGCGCCGACCTGAAGACCCGCATCTCGGCCGAGAAGCTGCGCCTGGGCAAGCAGCGTCAGGAAGAGCAGTGCCTGCAGAAGTTGATGGAGCAACACGACATCGCGCTGCCGCCGTCGCTGGTCGAGGAGCAGACCAACGCCGGCCTCGGCAACCTCGGACACCGCCTGCAGCAGGGCGGCATGGCCGAGGAGGAGATCCGGAAGAAGCTGGAAGAATCGCGGCCCGAGGCCCAACAAGACGCCCAGCGCCGCGTCCGCCTGTTCTTCCTGGTGGAAGCGGTGGCCCGGCAGCAGAAGCTGTTCGTGACCGAGAACGACGTCGAGGCCGAGTTGCGCCAGATCGCCGCGGCCAACAGCGGTCCCGAACAGCAGATCACCGCCGAGCAGGTGCGCACCCACCTCGAACGCGAGAACCGCCTCGGCGAACTGCGCCTCGGGCTGCTCGAGCGCAAGGTGCGTGATTTCCTCAGAGAGAACGCCAAGATCGTCGATAAGAAGGGCAGTTGATCGAAGTCGCGGCAGCCGGACTCGCGAAGGCGGGCAGCCGTGGCAGCGATGCACGCCATCGAAGCTGTAGTTGCCTGATCCAACCGCGCCGCGAAGCGGCACCGAGCCCATGACCATCGCCAACGACTACATCATCCCGTTCGTCATCGAGAAGACCGGCCGCGGCGAACGGCAGTACGACATCTACAGCCGCCTGCTCGAGGATCGCATCGTCTTCATCGGTTCGCCGATCGACGACGGGGTCGCCAACTCGGTGATCGCGCAGCTCCTGTTCCTGCAGAAGGAGAACAAGAGCCAGGACATCAACCTGTTCCTGAACACGCCGGGCGGCAGCGTGACGGCGGGCCTCGCCATCTACGACACGATCCAGTTCGTGCAGTGCCCCGTCGCCACCTACTGCATCGGCCAGGCGGCGTCGATGGGCGCCGTGCTGCTGGCCGCCGGCAGCAAGGGCAAGCGCCACGCGCTGCCGCACTCGCGCATCATGATCCACCAGCCGTGGGGCGGCGTCGGCGGCACGGCGATGGACATCTCGATCCAGGCCGACGAGATCCTGCGCCTGAAGACGACGCTCAGCGAGATCCTCGGCCACCACTGCGGCCGGCCGGCGACCGATGTCGCCCGCGACAGCGACCGCGACTTCTTCATGGGCCCCGCCGAGGCCAAGGCGTACGGCCTGATCGACGAGATCGTGCAGACGAGCAAGTGACCCAACCTGGCGACAAGCTGACGATGGCGCCGGCGGCGGATGGGCAGGGCATGCTTCGCGCCACGCGCCTGGCCTGCCACACCGTCATCGCCCGAGTTGCAGCCGCGATGGCCCACATGGAAGTCCTGCCGCGGAAAGAACGTCTGCAAGCGGGCGGCGCGATGCGCACTACGCTACAGTCAGCGATCCGCGCCACCGGTGACGGCGGCGCTGAACCACGAGGATAGAACATGGCTGGCAAGGGCAAGGTCGTCGAGCGCTGCACGTTCTGCGAGAAGTCGCGGCATCACGTGCAGTCGCTGATCTCGGGCCCGCCGGGCATCTTCATCTGCAACGACTGCATCGACATCTGCAACTCGATCCTCAAGGACGAGGACCGCAAGAAGGGCGGCAGCGCACCACCGACGTTCGTCAAGGACCTCGTGCTCAAGGACAAGGTCCCGACGCCCGAGTACATGATGGGACGGCTCGGCGAGTACGTGATCGGCCAGGAGTACGCCAAGAAGGTGCTGTCCGTCGCCGTCTACGGCCACTACCGCCGCCTGCACGCGCGCTTCCACAACCCCGACCTCGAGCTCGAGAAGAGCAACATCCTGCTGGTCGGCCCCACCGGCTCCGGCAAGACGCTGCTGGCCCGCACGCTGGCCAAGATCCTCGACGTGCCGTTCGCGATCGCCGACGCGACGACGCTGACCGAAGCAGGCTACGTCGGCGAGGACGTCGAGAACATCCTGCTGCGCCTGCTGCAGAACGCCAACTTCGACGTCGAGCGCGCGCAACAGGGCATCGTCTACATCGACGAGATCGACAAGATCGGCCGCACCACCAGCAACGTCTCGATCACGCGCGACGTCAGCGGCGAAGGTGTGCAGCAGGCGCTGCTCAAGATCCTCGAGGGCACCGTCGCCAACGTGCCGCCGCAGGGCGGCCGCAAGCACCCCGAGCAGAGCTACATCCAGGTCAACACGGAGCACATCCTGTTCATCTGCGGCGGCACCTTCTCGGGCATCGAACACTACATCGCCCGCCGGCTCGGCCAGAAGGTGATCGGCTTTGGCGGCAGCGACGAGCACGAGGAGCCGGCGGCGAACGAGGCGACGAGCCAGCGTGAGCGCGACCGCCTGGTGCCCTACCTCGACCAGAAGGACCTCATCGACTTCGGCATGATCCCCGAGTTCGTCGGCCGCCTGCCGGTCGTCGTGCCGATGCGGTCGCTGACCCAGCCCGAGATCCTCAACGTGATGACCGAGCCGAAGAACGCGCTCGTGCGTCAGTACAAGGCGATGTTCGAGCTCGACGGCTGCCAGCTCGAGTTCACCGACGAGGCGCTCGAGGCGTTCGCCTCGGAGGCCATGCGCCGCGAGACCGGCGTAAGGTCGTTGCGCTCGTTGTTCGAGCAGGTGCTGCTCGACCTGCGCTTCGAGATCGGGACCCGCAAGGGCGAGCGCATCGTGATCACCGCCGACTTCGTCGAGGAGCGGCTGGCCGCCTATCCCGGCCGCGACGCCAACCGCCGCAAGCGGGACTCGGCCTGACTCCCGACGCCCCCCTGCCCACGGCCGCGATGCGCGCGCTGACCGACCTCACCGACACCGAGCTCGGCGAAGCCGTTCGCGAAGCCGGTGGCCAGCCGTTCCAAGCGCGCCAGCTCGCGCACTGGCTGTGGAAGCACGCCGTCGACGACTACGCGGCGATGCAGAACGTGCCGCAGCGGCTACGGCAGGCGCTCGCCGCCAAGCACCCGGTGCGCGCGGCCACGATCGTGAAGCAGGACCTCGCCGAGGACGGCACCGAGAAGCTGCTGCTGCGCCTCGCGGACGGCGAGACCGTCGAGTGTGTGGTCATCCCGGACGGCGATCGCACGACGCTGTGCATCTCGACGCAGGTTGGCTGCCCGGTCGGCTGCGTGTTCTGCGCCTCGGGCATGTTCGGCGTGCGGCGCAACCTGCGCACCGGCGAGATCGTCGAGCAGGTGCTGGTGGCCCGGGCGCGCCTCGACGGCAACCGCCCGCTGACGAACCTGGTGGTCATGGGCATGGGCGAACCGATGCTCAACCTCGACCACCTGCTGCCGGCGTTGCAGCGCCTGCACGATCCCGGGGGCCTCAACATCGGCGCGCGCCGCATCACCGTCAGCACCTCCGGCTACCCGCGACAGATGGAGCGCTTCGCCGCCGCCGACCCGTCCTACAACCTCGCGGTGTCGCTGCACGCGGCCAACGACGAGCTGCGCCGCCGCCTGGTGCCGACAGCCACCCACCCGGTGCGGGAGATCATCGCGGCGGCCCACCGCTACTTCGGCCTGAAGGGCCGCGAAGTCACCTACGAAGTCGTCTTGCTCGAAGGTGTCAACGACCGCCCGGTCGACGCCGCGCACCTGATCGCGGCGATCGGCCGCCTGCCGTGCACGATCAACCTGATCCCCTGGAACCCGGTCGCCGAGATCACCAAGGCGCGCGGCCTGCGGCGGCCCGCTACGGCGCGCGTCGACGGCTTCGCCGAGGCGCTGCGGCAAGGCGGGCTCAAGGTGACCGTGCGCCGGCAACGTGGCGCCGACCGTTCGGCCGCGTGTGGACAACTGCGCCTGCGCGAAGCCCCGCCGCCCGGCGCCTGCGCGGCGCCCGACGATCAGCGCACCTGACCGCGGCCGGACGCACGCGGCTTCGCCGGCTGCGCCCCACCATCTGCGGCCTCGTCGACTTCGGTCTTGGTCGCCGACGCGGACTTCTCGGCACCCTTGCGCACGAAGTGCACCGTGACCATCTCACCCTGCTTGACCGCGCCGAGCGCTCGCGGCACGTCGGCCGGGGCACCGATTCGCTGCTCGCCGATGCGCGTGACGATGTCGCCAGTCTGCAGACCGAGCGTCTGCGCCAACGAATCCGGCTGCACGCCTTCGACCATCAAGCCCTCGTCGGCCGCGAGTTCGAGGTAGCTGCGCAACTCGGCAGGGATCTCCGGCCGCACGGTCACGCCGAGGCGCCGACCTGCCGGCGGCACGGTCGACGGCGCGGCCGGTTCGACGTCGGGCGTGCCGAGCCAGACGCGCGGCCCCACCGGCGCCATCGGCCGGGCCAGGTCGAAGCCGCGCAAGGTCGGCAGCCGCAGCGGATCGAGACCCATGCCGAGGCCGTTCTGGCGCAGCACCTCGGGGTACTGCTTCTGGAACGACTCCATGTCGGGCGCCTCGTAGACCTTCTTCTCGATCTCGCCGCGCTCGTTCTGCTGCTGCACCTCGACCCGCACCCCGTCGGGGCCGACCTGCATCGACATGCCCTGGGAGGTGCCGAGGCCGCCTTGGCCCCGCATCTGCTCCTGCAGGTCGCGGAAGAAGTCGTCGCGGAAGAAGCGGGCCCGCGGGATGTCGAGCCCGAAGTCGCGTTCGAACCGCTCGAACAACCGCTCGAACTGGTCCCGCACGTCGCCGCCGGACGGCTCCTGGACCCGCTGCCGCGGCCGGGCTTCGGCGCCTGGCGCCTCGACCTGCGGCTCTGGCGCGTCACCACCGGCGCGCTCGCGTTCGACGGCGACGCCGCTGCCACCCTGCTCGATCTGCCGCAGCAGGCGCCGGGCCCGCCACTGCACCTCGCTGTCGCGGCTGTCGGCGGCCGCCTTCTCCAGCGCCGGCACGGCCTGCTTGCCGCGGGCCCGCAGCTCGCGTTCGGCCTGCACCCGCTGGCGATAACTGTCGCTGCCGAGGTCGCCGATCAGCGTCTCGATGCTCACTGCGGCCTTGGCGCCGGGGGCGCTCTGCGGCGGCGTCGCGGGTGGCGTCGCCGTGCCCTGTTGCGCCACGGTGGACACGCCGAGCCCGAGGGCCGGCACGAGGAGGAGGCTACGAAGGTCGATCATGTCTCTGTCTCCGGGATGGTGCGGTGCACCAGGCGGGTCCGACGACGTCAACCCCGAAGAAAGACTCCGACCGTCAGCGACGCGGTTCCTGGGGCCGACCCGGTTGCGCAGTCTGGCCCCGGCGCAGGCGCAGCGTCTGCGAGAACTGGTCCTCGATCAGCGGCCGCAGGCGATCGCGGCCGAGCAGCCCCTGACCGACGGTGTCGTCGAGCAGGCCTTCTTCGAACCCCGGCCTGGACGCTTCCGCCCCGAACTCCCGATCCTCACCTCGCAAAGCCCCGAACCGATCGCTCTCGGTCGCCGAGTCGTCGCCGAGCAGGTGCCACTCGCCGCGTGGCCCCGCATACGGCACCGCCAACGGCGGCCGCGACACCGAGACCGGTGTGGCCATCGGCGGACGATCGCGCAACGACGACGGCCGGCGTTCGAGGCCGACCCAGAGTCCGAGGCCGACCAACAGCAGCGCCGCCACCACGAACCACGACCGCACGCGCACCAACCGTTCGACCGCGACCTCCTGTCGCGCGGCCTCCTGCTGCACGGCCGCGAGGATGTCGCCGTGCATGGCCCCAAGCGTGGCCTCGTCGAGGCGCGGCGTGGCGAGTTGCAGCGAGCGCAGCGCCTTGGTCGCCCGCAGCAAGGCCGAGGCCTCGCGCCGGCAAGACGCACACGCCGCGAGATGCGCCCGCACCTCGGTCCGACGCGCCTCGGCGAGGTCGCCGCCGACGAACCACGGCAGCAGCTGGCGCACCTGGTCGCAGCGTGTGCTCACGCGCCACCGCCTGCGACCGTGGTGTCGCCGTTCGCCTCGAGGCGTTCCCACTGTTCGCGGAACACCTGGCGGCCGCGGTGCAGCCGCCAGCGCGCGGTGGCGTGGGTGATGCGCAGGATCGGCGCGATCTCGCGGCAGCTCAGGCCGTGGATGTCGCGCAGCACCAGCACGGCGCGGAACTTCGCGTCGAGGCGATCGAGCGTGCGCCAGACCTGGCCCTGCTGCTCGTCGCGCTCCATCAGCTCCCCACCGGCGGCGGCGCGGCCATCGGGCAGGCGGGCCAGCAGGTCGTCGATGCTGCTGGCCCGGGCGCTCTTCACCTTGCGCAGGCAGTCGATCGCGAGGTTCATCACGATGCGATAGAACCAGGTGTAGAAGCTGCGGCCGAAGTCATACCGCTGCAGCGAGCGGAACAGCCGCACGAACGCCTCCTGCGTCACGTCGCGTGCGTCTTCGCTGCGGCCGAGCACATGGAAGGCGACCCAGTAGGCGCGCTTCTGGTAGCGGGCCACGAGCGCCGAGAAGGCGTCCTGCTGGCCATCGAGCGTGCGCTGCACGAGCTCGGCATCACCAACGCCGACGTCCGTCGCCAGCCGCAACACCGCCGCCGGCAGCCCGGGCGGCAGGTCGAAGGACACGGCGGGACGCGGGTCACCGGGTGATGGAGCGGCTGGGCGCGGGGCTGACATGCGGCGGATGGCGAACAGACTATGGGCGCCGGCCAGGCTCTGGAAGGCGCGCACCGGCCGCTGATACGCAGCACGCACGCCGGGTGTTGGCTCGACGTGGCGGGAGCCGAGAAAGCTCCCGCGGCGGCGCCAGATCGCCGCCCCCGACCCGGGCGTCACGCCCCAGGCAGCGGGCTGCCGAGCGGAGTGCCCATGCCGCGGAACTTGCGGTAGCGCTGGGCCAACAGCTCCTCGACCGACAGCTTGGTGAGTTCCTCGAGCCAGGCGCCGAGCTGCAGCTTGACGCGTTCGACCGCACCCTTGGGGTCGCGGTGGGCGCCACCGAGCGGCTCTTCGATCACCTTGTCGACGAGGCCGAGCCGCTGCAGGTCCTTGCTGGTCAGCTTCAGCGCGTCGGCGGCCTCGGGCGCCTTGTCGCCGCTCTTCCACAAGATCGCCGCGCAGCCCTCGGGCGAGATCACCGAGTAGTAGCTGTTCTCCAGCATGCCGACGCGGTCGCCGACGCCGATGCCGAGCGCGCCGCCGGAGCCACCTTCGCCGATGACGAGCGCCACGATCGGCACCTTGATCTCGAACATGTCGAGGATGTTGCGCGCGATCGCGCCGGCCTGGCCCCGCTCCTCGGCGCCGATGCCGGGATAGGCGCCCGGGGTGTTGATGAAGCTGACGATCGGCAGCCGCATCTTCTCGGCGAGCCGCATCTTCTGCAGCGCCTTGCGGTAACCCTCGGGATGCGCGCAGCCGAAGTTGCAGGCCAGCCGGTCCTTCACCGTCTTGCCCTTGCGGTGGCCGACCAGCAGGAAGCGGTGCGGCCCCATCGACGCCAGCCCGGTGACGATGGCGCGGTCATCACCGAAGACGCGGTCGCCGTGCAGCTCGACGAAGTCGTCGAGCATGAGCTGGATGTAGTCCGACGTCATCGGCCGGTCGGCGTGGCGGGCGACGTTGACCCGCTCCCACGGCGACAACTGTGCGTAGACCTCGGCGGTCTGGCGGCGCAGGCGCTCCTCGAGCAGTTCGATCTCGCCGGAGAGCTCGAGATGCGAACCGGCGCTGAGCTTCTGCAACTCGGCGATCTTGGTCTGCAGGTCGATCAGCGGGCGCTCGAAGGCGAGCCCGTCCTGAACCACGGGTTTGGCGGCGGCGTCGGTCATTGGCGGGGCGCAACTCTAGGGCCGGCGGGCGGCGGCATCCATGGCCGAGTCGCCCCGGGCCGGCCCCGGCTCCGCCGCCGCCTGGGCGCGCCCCGGCGTCACAACGAGTACTCCTTGATCTTGCGATACAGCGTGCGCTCACTGAGGCCCATCGCCTTGGCGGCCTTCTGCCGGTTGCCGCCACACAGTTCGAGCGAGACGCGGATGTGGTTCTGCTCGACCTCCTGCCAGGTGCGCCCGGCCAGGAACTGCCAGCCGTCCTGGTCCGCGGGCAGCGGCGCCCAGATCTCCGGCGGCAGGTCGGCGCGCGTCAGGATGTTGCCCTTGGCGCGCACCACCATCGACTCGACCGCGTTGCGCAGTTCCCGCACGTTGCCCGGCCAGTCGTACTGCACCAGCGCCACCAGCGCGTCGCGGTCGATCGACTCGACGTCCTTGTCGTGCAGCTTGGCGAAGTGGCGCCGGTAGTGCTCGACCAACAGCTTGATGTCGGAGCGGCGCTCGCTCAGCGACGGCAGGTCGATGGTGACCACCTTGAGGCGGAAGTAGAGGTCCTGGCGGAAGCTGCCGTCCTTGACCTTCTGCACCAGGTCGGCGTTGGTCGCCGCCAACACCCGCACGTCGACCGGTCGCGTGCGGTTGTCGCCGAGCCGCACGATGGCGCGCTCTTCGAGCACACGCAGCAGCTTGACCTGCGTCGGCAACGGCATTTCGCCGACTTCGTCGAGCAGCAGCGTGCCGCCGCTGGCGTACTCGAACTTGCCCTCACGGTCGGCGACGGCGCCGGTGAAGGCGCCCTTGACGTGGCCGAACAGCTCGCTCTCGATGGTGCCCTCGGACATGCCGCCGCAGTTGATGGCGACGAACGGCCGCTTCTGCCGCGGCGACAGGTTGTGGATCGCCCGCGCGATCAGCTCCTTGCCGGTGCCCGAGGCGCCGAGGATCAGCACCGAGGCGGCGGTGCCGGCGATCTGCCGCACCAGCGACGACACGCGCTGCATCTTCGGATCCTGACCGACGACGCCCTCGATGCCGTAGCTGCGTTCGACCTGGCCGCGCAGGTCCTCGTAGGCGAGGTCCTTCTCGTGGTCCTCCAGCGACTTCTTGACCTTGGCGCGCAGGTCGGCCAGGTCGACCGGCTTCTCGACGTAGTAGGTGGCCCCCTTCTCCATCGCCTGCACGGCGACCTCGCGGCCGCCGTGGCCGGTCAGCATCACGACGCGGCAGTTGGGGTAGTGCTTCTTCGCTGCCGCCAGCACGGCGAAGCCGTCGACGTCCTTCATCACCAGATCGGTGACCACCACCGCGAAGCGCCGTTCGGCGACCAGCTGCACCGCCTCGCGGCCGCTGCCGGCGGCGGTGATGGCGACCGGCAACACCTCGAGCGCCGCCACCAGGGACTCGCGCAGGTTGTCGTCGTCGTCGACGACCAGGATCGGATCCGTCCTCATGAATGCGTGTCTCCATCGACCGCGGCGGTCGCCGGCAGCCGCAGCGTGAACTGCGTGCCCTTGCCCACCTCGGACTGCAAGGTCAGGGTGCCGCCGTGCTCTTCGGCGACGCGGCGAGCGGTCGGCAGGCCGAGGCCGGTGCCGGCCTTCTTGGTGCTGAAGTAGGGCTCCATCACGCGCGCCTGCAGCTCGGCGGCGATGCCGGCGCCGGTGTCGGTGACGCGCACCAGCACGAAGTTGCCGTCGCGCGCGGTCGACACCATCACCTCCCCCGCCGCCGGCGTCGCCTCCTTGGCGTTGCGCAGCAGGTTGACGATAGCCGCCTGCAGCAGGTCCCAGTCGGCCGGCACCGGGCCGAGGTCGGCGCCCGGGTAGAAGCGCAGCGACACGTTCGCCTCGCGCATCTCCGGCTCGTGGAACTCGACCAACGCCTGCAGCTTCTGGTTGAGGTCGACCGGCACCAGCTTGGGCTCCGGCGCGCGTGCGAAGCCGAGGAACTCCTCGAGGATCTTCTGCAGACGCTTCACCTCGCCCTGCACCGTGTTCAGCCGCTTCTGCGTGCGCTTGTCGCGCGTGGTGTCGGCATCGCGGAAGTCCTCGAGCACGAGCTGCAGGTTGAGACCGATCGTGCTGAGCGGGTTGCGCACCTCGTGCGCGAAGCCGGCCAGCAACGCCCCGAGCCGCGCCAGGCGCTGCGTGCGGATGTGGGTCTGGCGTTCTTCGCGGGCCGGCGGCACCATCGCGGCAGCGTAGGCAATGCCGCGCGACAACGGAATGGTGACGATGCCGCGGTTTCGCCGCCCGCGGTCGTTATCCTGCGCCGCCATGCCCGTCGACCGCCTGCCGCTCGCCAACGCCGACCGCGAGAGCCTCGTGGCCCGGGTCGCCGAACGCCTCCGCGCGGGCGCCTTGGTCGCCTTGCCGACCGAGACCGTCTACGGACTCACCGTGCTGCCGAGCCACGCCGCAGCCGTCGAACGCGCCCGCAGCGCCAAGGGCCGCGGTGAGGCGCACGCCTTCACCGCCCACGTGCACAGCGCCGGCGACCTGCAGCGGCTGGCCGCGGCGGTGCCGAAGGCGATCACGCGGTTGTGCGACCGCTACTGGCCGGGGCCGCTCACGGTCGTCGTGCCGGCGCGCGGCGGCTCTACCATCGGCGTGCGGCTGCCCGCGCACCCGTTCACCCGCGAGGTCATCGCCGCCTGCGGCGAACCGCTGTGGATGACGAGCATCAACCGCACCGGCGAAGCCCCGCTGTGCGAACCCGCGGCGATCGCGGCGGCGTTCGGCGACGTGCTGGAGCTGCTGATCGACGACGGCCCGTCGCCGCTCGGCAGCGCCTCGACCGTGGTGCGCAAGGTCGGCGCCGACCTCGAAGTGCTGCGCGAAGGCATCCTGTCGGCGGCCGAGGTGCTGCGCACCGCCGCCGACCTGGTGCTGTTCGTCTGCACCGGCAACACCTGCCGCTCGCCGCTGGCCGAGGCGCTGGCGCGGCAGGGCACCGCCGCAGCGCTCGGCGTCACCCCGGCCCAAGTGTTGGCGCGCGGCTTCGACTTCATGAGCGCCGGCACCAGCACGCTCGACGACCTGCCAGCGAGCGATGGCAGCCTCGCCGCCGGCGCCGAAGCCGGCCTCGACCTCGGCGGCCACCGGAGCCGCGCCGTCGACCGCCGCCTCTTGTTGCGCGCCGACCGCATTTACTGCCTGGGCAAGGGCCACCGCCAGGCGCTGCTCGCCGAGGCCCCCGAGGTGGCCGACAAGGTGCAGCTGCTGCGGCCGGACGGCCTCGACATCGCCGACCCGTACGGCGGTGAACTCGGGGCCTATCGCCGCGTGCTGCGCGAGATCCGCGCCGCGGTGGCCGCGCGGCGGCAGGACTGGCTCGGCACCGGCTGAGCCGCGCCCGGCGCTCGCGTCAACCGTCGTCGGACACCATGCCGCGCAGCACCCGCAGCAGGCGCAGGAAGCGGCGCTTGTCCATCAGCGGGTGGCCCATGTAATCGCCGGCCTCGGGCACGTCCTTCAGCACGGTCGAACCACCGCCGAGGCGAACGTCGGCGGCGACGCCGAGGTGGCCGCCGATGCCCGTCTGCCCGCCGAACACGCAACGGTCGCCGATGACCGTGGAGCCGGCGATCATGCTGCCCGCCGCCATCGCGCAATCGGCACCGAGCACGACGTTGTGGGCGACGTGGCAGAGGTTGTCGATCTTGGTGCGGGCGCCGATGCGGGTCGATCCGAGCGTGGCGCGATCGATGGCGGTGCCGGCACCGATCTCGACGTCGTCGCCGAGCACGACGTTGCCGAGCTGCGGCACCTTCACCCAGACCTCGGCCTCCTTGGCGTAGCCGAAACCGTCGCTGCCGATCACGGCGTTGGCGTGAACGACGACGCGCGCGCCGAGCAGAACGCGCGGATACAGCGTCGCGTTCGGGTAGAGCACGCAGTCGCGGCCGAGCTCACAACCGTCGCCGACCACGGCCCCGGCCATGACCACCGAACCAGCGCCGATGCGGCATTCGCCGACCACGGCGCGCGGGCCGATGTCGACCGGCGCCTGCAACACCGCCCCGGGGTGCACCACCGCGGTCTCGTGCACCCGGTGCACCGCGGCGCGCGGCACCGGATGGAAGTGCAACGCCACCTTGGCGTAGGCGAGGTCGACGTCGGCGACGAGGATCTGGCTGGCGGCGGTCTCGAGTTCCTTGTTGAGCAACAGGGCTCCGGCCCGCGTCGTGCGCGCCGCGGCGTGGTAGCGGGCATCGCGCACGAAGCCGATCTGGTCCGGCCGCGCCGCCTTGATGTCGCCGAGGCCGGAGATCATCCGGGAGCCGTCGCCCACCAATTGGCCGCCGACCATGTGCGCGAGAGTTGCAACCGAGACAACGGTCATGGCGCGCGATTATGCAGCGCGCGCAGTTGCCGCGCTGCTTCGTTCCGGGCCGCTGCCGGCCATTCCGGGTCGTAGGCGATGCGGTCGCCGACGGCAGAGCGCAGCAGCTCCGCCGCCTGCCGCCGCAGCTCCGGCTCCGGCGCGACCAACAGCGTGGCGATGGCGGCGAAGACGCTGACGTCGCGGCGGCCGTGCAGGGCAGCGGCGAGCGCCAAGCGATCCTCCGACGAGCCCTGCAGCAGCTCGGCAACCACCGCTGGCATCGGCAGGTCCGCACGCCACAAACCCAGCAGCTCGCGACCGGCGCCGCGGGCCTGCAGCACCCGCCCGGCTTCGGCCAGCACGAACGGATCGGCGAGCTCCCGCAACGCCTGCATGGGCTCGAAGCCCAGCGCCGCAGTGGCGAGCTGCGCCAACAGCGCCTGCGCACACCGCCCGGGGAAGCGCGCGCGCAACGCGACCGCCAGCGGCGAGGCGCCGACACACAGCTCGACCAGCCGCGCCGGCGCCGGCAGGCGGGCGAGGTCCTCGAGTTCGCCGTTCGCCAACATCGAGCTCGGCCGCGGCAGCGAACGGAACACCGGCGGGGCGTGGCTGAAGAAGGTCGGATCGAGCGCGTGCGCGGCGAGGCTCGCGCGCTCGGGCGCCGTCAGCGGCATGCCGTCGGCGCCGACGAGGCCGAGCGCCGCCTGCAGGGCCGCCGCCGGGGCCCCGCGCGGCAACCAGCGCGCGGCCGCAGCCAGGGCCTCTTGCCGCCCCGTGGGGTCGTCGGGCAACAGCGCGAGGTGGTCGATGGTCGCCCGCTGGGCCGCTTGGGTCGATTGCCACCACTGCAGCAACGAGCCGGCGGCGGGCACCGGCGGCAGCTCGACCGGCGTGCAGCCGGCGGCCAGCGCGCGCAGCGCGAGGTGCCGGCCAAGGCCATCGGCACCACCCGCGGCCTGCATGGGCTGCGGCGGGCCCAGCGTACCGAGCTGGGACCGGCGTAGATCGTCGAGGTCGCCGAGGTGGGCTTCGTAGGCCGTCCAGCGCGAGGGCTCGCTCCAGGTCGAGAACGGCGCCAGCCGCTGCCAATCCGGCGCCGCGGCGGCGCCGACCAGCACCAGCGCATCGCCGACCACGAAGGCGCCGTTCCACGGGTGCGCTGCGCGCGCGGCCGCGCAACAGGCCGACAACACCGACGGCCGCACATGATCGAGCGCGACGACCTGCACCACGAGCCCGTCGCCGACGGCGCGGCGCGCGAGGAGCTGCAGCTCGGCACGGAGCCTGGCCTCGTCACGATCGCCGAGCGGGGCCGCGAACAGCACCGCCTGCCGCGACGCCGGGGCCAGGGCCCGCAGCGTCGCCGCCGCGCCGGCAGCGAACACGCGGCCACCGAGCGGCGCCGCGGGCGTGTCGGCGGCCGGCGGCACCGGCCCATCACCCAGCAGCGCCGGCCGCAGCCCGGACAGTTGCGGGCGCGGGTCGCTGACGTCGACGACGAAGGCGCCGAGGCGCACGAGCAGGTCCGTGGCGCGGCCGAGGCCGGGGTCGAGCACCTGCACCCGATCGCCTGGCTGCAGCAGCGCCTGCAGCACGGTGACCGCGAGCGCCGCCTCGGCGCGATCGGGTCCAGCGGCGTCGAGCCAACGGCCACGTTCGTAGAGCTGCAGCTCCTGGTTCTGGCGCTGGTAGACAGCCGCGCAGTCGCCGCGTTCGGCCAGCACGGTGTGGGTCGCGGCGCCGGGTGGCGCGGCCGCGGGCACGAGCTGCGGCACCAAGAAGGCGCCGGCCAGCGCAGCGCCAGCAGCCAGCCCTGGCGCCCGCCCACCGAGGCCGGCAGCGACGATCGTCACCTGCGTCACGAATCCGGCCGTCGCCGCGGTCATCTCACCACCGAGCCCGAGCCCGGCGGGCAGAGTCGCCCAGGTGACGGCGAGCACGGCCAGGGTGAACGCGGTGGCGGCGAACGCAGCGCGCCGGCTGCGCTTCGTCTGCGGCGGCAGCGGCCCGGCCGCGGCGGCGCCGACCACCACCAGCGCCGCCAACAAGATGGCCGCGCGCACGAAGCCGTCGAGCCCACCTTCACCACCGGCACCTCCGGAGAGGCTGGCCAATGCGACCACACAACCGCCGGCCGCCGCTGCGGCCAGCACCGCGTCGCGGCGCACCCGCTGGCTGCGCCACAGCCCCAGCCCGCAGCCGAGCGGCACCTGGACCAGCAGCGCGCCGGCGAGGCCCGGCACGGCCCCACCCGCGGCAACCGCGCACCCGACTGCGGCGGCGAGCGCCGCCGCCGCGGCGACCAGATCGCGGGCGACCCGGTCGCGGCAACCGTTGGTCGAGAGCGTTCGCACGAGCCAGGCCAGCACCACCACGAGCACCGCGCCCCCGCTCCACGCCAACATCGGGAACGTGCTGAGGCCATGCTGCTGGCGCAGACGCGCAGCGAGGTCGATGGCGCCGGCTGCCACCGCGGCGCCGATCGCGAGCGCGGCCACGATCGACCACCCGGGCGAAGCGCGCCGCAGCAGCGTCGCCGACGCGTGCTCTGGCTCGGGCTCCGGCAGGATCATGCTCGCCAGGATACCCGGCTGTTCGAGCAGGCTCTGGCCGCTGCGCAGGACGACGGCGACGCCGCGCCGACCGCCGGTGGCGGCTTCCATACGAACCGTCGGTCGCATCGGCGGCTTACCGCGGCGCGCCCTGCACTTCGCAAAGTGCCTGCACCGCGGCATCGGCGTCGCGACACTGCAGCAGGCGATCGCGCACGTCGGCGCGCGACAACAACTTGGCGATCTCCGCGAGCGTCTTGATGTGGGCCAGCTTCTTGCTGCGCGGGATGATCAAGCCGATCACGATGCGCGCCGGCTCGCCGTCGAGGGTCTCGAACGGGATGCCCGCCGGATTGAGGCCGAGCACGGCGACGAGGTCGTCGATGCCGTCGATCGCCGCGTGCGGGATGGCGATGCCGTGCTCCATACCGGTCGTCATGCTGCGCTCGCGCACCACCAGCGCCTGCTCGACGGTCGGCACCAGGCTCTCCGGGTAGCGGCCAGCACGCGCCGGCAACCGGGCGATCGCGGCGATCGCCTGCCACTTGTCTGCCGCCTGCAGCGGCACCTCGACCAGTTCCTTGGTGATCAGATCGGAGAGCTTCATGGCCCGGTTGGCGCCGCACGAGTCACCTCGTCGGCGTGCGAAGGCAATGAACCGACGCCATGCCACGGGCGCAAACGGAAACTGGGAAACAAGGACTTGCGGCTTCCTTGCGCACACGACCGGAAATAAAAACGCCGCGCCGCCAGTCCGAGCGGCCCGCACCCACCACGGATCGGGCGTCGCACCCACGAGCCATGATGAAGGCCGACCAAGCTGCTGTTCGAGCAACGGAACAACCCCTCGCCGTCCCCATGCCAACGTCCCGACGTCTGCCGACGTGCTTTCGGTTCCTCGCGGATCGCCTGCTTGCTTTTCGCCTCCTGAAGGGCGCCGCGACCGCCGTGTTCGGCGCGCTGCCGCTGGCCGCGCAGAACCCGCCGACGCCGACCACGCCGACGCCGACGACCACCGAGACCGCCGGCACCCAGGAACCGGGCCTGCCTTCGCGCATGAAGGTCGACGGCGAGCACATCACCTTCTCGCTGAACGAGGCGAACGGCATGGAGCTCGGCGAGTTCATCAAGTGGGCCGCCGAGGTGACCGGCAAGCGCATCACCTTCAGCTCGCAGGAGGTGCAGAGCGCCGTGCAGGGCGGCTCGACCATCACCTTCCTGAACTCGTTCCGGCTCAAGCGCGACACCTTCAAGGAGGAGTTCTACGCGTTCTTCCAGACGATGCTCTACATCAAGGGCTTCGCCGTGGTCGCGCGCAACGAGGGCAACCTCGAACTGCTCGAGATCGTGTCGATGAGCGGCGCGCGGGCGCGCGAGATCACCAACGGGGCCCGCTACGTCACGCCCGACGAGCTCAAGGCCTACCGCAACCAGACCGGCGTGCCGATCCTGACCACGGTGCCGTTGAAGAACATCAACGCCACCATCGCCACCAACGCGCTGCGGCCGTTCTACGCCAGCACGGGCGGCGCCGCCGGCGGCTCGCAGCTCACGCTCGGCAACGTCGGCAACAACACGGCGATGCTGCTGCAGGGTTACGGCCCGCAGGTCTACAACGCCGTCGAGCTGCTGAAGCTCGTCGACGTGCCGACCGAGCAACCGGACCTCGTCGTCAAGGTCGTGCCGCTCGAAGAGCAGGCGCCCGAGGAGCTCGAACCGATCCTGACCGAGGTGCTGGAGAGCCGGCAGAAGATCCGCGCCGCGGTGTTGTCCGAGAGCGGCGCGCCGGCCGGCGGCGGCGCCGCCGTGTCGAGCCAGCCCCAGCTCAAGGTCGTCGTGCACAGCTCGCAGAAGGCGCTGGTGCTGAGCGGCACCAAGGAGCAGGTGCGCGAGGCCGAGGAACTGATCGCGCGGCTCGACGTGCCCGGCCAGCCGGTCGACGGTTCGGCGAGCGTCATCTACCTGAAGAACGTGCTCGCCAAGGAGCTCGAGACGACGCTGTCCGCGTTCCTCAACGAGGACAACAACGCCGAGACGACCGCGGCCTCGGCCGGTGGCTCGACGGCCGGCGCCGCCGCCATCAAGCGCACGCGCAAGACCGTCATCCGCGCCCACGAGGAGAGCAACAGCCTGCTGGTCTCGGCCGCCGGCACCAAGTGGCAGCAGATCCAGGCGCTGATCGACAAGCTCGACCGCCGGCAACCGCAGGTGCTGATCGAGTGTGCGCTGGTCGAACTGAGCACGGGCGACCTCGACCGCTTCGGCGTCGAGCTCGGCCTGATCGACCTCAAGCAGAACGGCAACTTCACGCGCGGCTTCGGCCTGACCAGCTTCGGCCAGTCGACCTACCAGGACGACGACGGCGACGGCATCCCCGACACCCGCCTGCCCGACTTCGACAACCCGCTGCAGGGCCTGACCGGCGGCATCATCAGCGGCACCGACTTCGCGGTGCCATTGGTGCTGAACGCGCTGGCGACCGACGACCGCGCCAACATCCTGTCGCTGCCGAGCGTGCTGGTGAACAACAACGAGACCGCGGTGGTCAAGACCGAGGAAGAACGGCCGACGCTGCAGAGCAACGCCAGCACCACGACGACCACGACCTCGTCGGGCGCGCCGCGCAACGCCGGTATCACGCTCGAGATCTCGCCGACGATCTCGCCCAACAACTACCTGCGCCTGAACATCAGCCTCGAGGTCAGCCGCTTCGTCGGCGCCTTCGACCCGAACTCGGCCACCGGCGGCGGCGTCACGCTGCGCCGGTCGATCAAGACCCAGGTGACGATGCCGCACGACTCCACCATGGTCATCGGCGGCGTCATCGAAGACTCCGAGTCCTACAACGACGGCGGCATCCCGCTGCTGAAGGACATCCCGCTGCTCGGCTTCTTCTTCCGCAAGAGCGAGAGCACGTCGAACAAGACCAACCTCTACTTCTTCGTCACGCCGACCATCCTCGACGAAGACAGCTTCCAGGACCTCTACGACATCAGCCTGCACAAGAAGCTCGAAGCCGCGCAGTACATCGGCGAGCGCCGGCTGCGCATGATCGACCGCCGCTGGCAGGGCAACCCCAACGACCAGGCCCGGCAGCTCGACGACCCGGGTGCCACCGTCGACGACGTCGACGCCCAGGGCGGCTTCGAGATGGGCACCTGGCGCCGCCGTCGCGACGCGGCCCCGGCGAAGACGCCGCCGAGCGACCCGAACGGAGACCAGCGCTGATGGCCGCTCCCGAGAGCACGACGCCGGCGGTGCCGCACGACCGGGTGCGCGAGACCCTGCTGCGCAAGGCCGGCCTGAGCCAGGCCCAGATCGACGACGCGCTGCGCACCGAACGTGAGACCGGGCAGCAGCTCGACCAGGTGCTGATCGGCAAGAACATCCTGTCGGAGACGAAGTGCCTGCAGTTCTTCGCCGACCTGCTCGGCCTCGAGTTCCGCCCGAGCCTCGACGGCGTCGGCGTGCCGGGCGTGTTCATCCAGCAGATCCCGGTGCAGTTCGCCCGCACGCACGGCCTGATCGCCATCGAGGACACCGGCGCGCGGGTGCGAGTCGCCACCCATCGGCCGCTCGACGTGCAGCCGATGGACGACCTGGCGACGCTGCTCGACCGTGAGATCGAGGCGGTGCTGGCGACGCGCGGCGAGGTGGCCAACCTCATCAACCGCGCCTACCGGCACAAGGCCGACGGTGTCGACGAGGCGCTGCAGGACGTCAAGGACACCGACATCGTCTCCATCGCGGAGAACATCCAGGAGTCCGAGGACCTGCTCGACGCCAACAAGGCGCCGGTCATCAAGCTGGTGAACATGCTGCTGTTCCAGGCGCTGAAGTTGCGCGCCTCGGACATCCACCTGCAGCCCTACGGCGACCGCCTGCAGGTGCGCATGCGCATCGACGGCGTGCTCTACGACATGGAGTCGGTGCCGCGCCGCGCGCAG
This sequence comes from Planctomycetota bacterium, assembly GCA_016793265.1. GTDB lineage: Bacteria > Planctomycetota > UBA1135 > UBA1135 > UBA2386 > JAEUHT01. The sequence continues at coordinate 50,278 of JAEUHT010000114.1, read as the reverse complement.
GAGGCGATCATCTCCCGCGTCAAGGTCATGGGGAAGATGGACATCGCCGAGCGCCGCCTGCCGCAGGACGGCCGCGCCTCGATCCGCATCGGCGACGGCGACGTCGACGTGCGCATCAGCACGGTGCCGGTCGCCGGCGGCGAGCGGGTGGTCTTCCGCATCCTCGACAAGACCACCAAGATCTACTCGCTCGACCAGATCGGCCTCGAACAGGACGCCGAGCGCACGATCCGCCGCTACATCAACTACAGCCACGGCGTGATCTTCGTCACCGGCCCGACGGGCTCGGGCAAGACGACGACGCTCTACGCCTGCCTCGACGCGATCAACGCCCCCGAGCTCAACATCCTGACCATCGAGGACCCGGTCGAGTACAACCTCGACGGCATCAGCCAGGTGCAGGTCAACGTCAAGAAGGGGCTGACCTTCGCCGCCGGCCTGCGCTCGTTCCTGCGCCAGGACCCCGACGTGATGATGGTCGGCGAGGTGCGCGACAACGAGACCGCCGACATCGCCATCCGCGCCGCGCTGACCGGCCACCTGGTGTTCTCGACCGTGCACACCAACGACTCGGCCTCCACCGTCACGCGCCTGATCGACATCGGCGTCGAACCCTACCTGGTGTCGTCGTCGCTGCTGCTGGTCATCGCCCAGCGCCTGCTGCGCACGATCTGCCCGAACTGCCGCGAACCGGTCGAGCCCGACCAGAAGATGCTCTACTTCCTCGAGGACCTGAAGCTGACGCCCGACCAGTTCCCGGGCGGCAAGCTGATGCACGGCAAGGGCTGCGACGAGTGCTTCCGTTCGGGCTTCGCCGGCCGCACCGCGATCTACGAGGTCATGCCGATCGACACCCACATCCAGGAGCAGATCGTCAACAAGGCCACCGCCAGCCAGATCAAGCGCGGCGCGCTCGAACGCGGCCTGAAGACGCTGCGCATGTCGGGCGTGCAGAAGCTGCTCGCCGGCATGACCACCCCCGAGGAAGTGCTGCGCGTCACGCAGCTCGACGTGATCTGACGCCAGCCCGCCGCGAGCCATGCCGATCTTCGAATACAAGGCGATCGACGCCGAGAACAAGGTCAAGAAGGGCATCATCGACGCGGACACCCCGCGCGACGCCCGCCTCAAGCTCAAGCGTGATCGCCTGTTCGTCACCGACATCAAGGAGTCGGGCGGCAAGAAGCAGGCGACGATCCGCATCAAGGGCATCACCGGCGTCGAGACGGTCAACAAGCAGCGCAACGAGCAGGTCGCCAACGTCACCCGGCAGATGGCGTCCCTGCTGCAGGCCGGTATCCCGCTGGCCGAAGCGCTGCGCATGATCATCGAGCAGGCGCCCGACAAGAAGATCGAGAGCGCCTTCCGCGACATCCGCGAGAAGGTCACGCAGGGCATGCCGTTCGGCGACGCCGTGCTGCAGCACCCGGCCTACTTCACCGACCTCTACGCCAACATGGTCAAGGCCGGCGAGTCGTCGGGCTCGCTGGACAAGGTGCTGGTGCGGCTGGCGGGCTTCCTGCAGGCGCAGACCCGGCTCAAGAACAAGGTCGGCGCCGCGCTGATCTACCCGATGGTGATGACGATCGTCGGCGTCATCGTCGTCGCCGTGCTGATGACCTTCGTCGTGCCGAAGGTGACGCAGCTCATCGAAGGCCGCGGCCAGACCCTGCCGGGCCCGACCCGGGTGCTGGTCGCGATCTCCAAGTTCCTGGTCAATTACTGGCTGCTGGTGCTGGTCGGGGCCCTGGTGCTGGTCGCCGGCTTCCAGCTGTTCATCAACAGCGAACGCGGCCGCCTGCTGTGGGACTCGTTCAAGCTGCGGGTGCCGGTGTTCGGCGACCTGATGCGCAAGCAGTCGATGGCGCGCTTCTCGGTGACGCTGTCGACGCTGCTGCGTTCGGGCGTGCCGGCGCTGCAGGCGATCCAGGTCACCAAGGCCGTGCTCGACAACAAGATCCTGCAGAACGCCCTGCAGCAGGTGCACGACCGTGTCGTCGAGGGCACCGATCTGGCGACGCCGATGAAGATGGCGGGCGTGTTCCCGCCGACGGTCACCTACATGGTCGGCGTCGGCGAACAGGCCGGCAACCTCGAGGAGATGCTCGAACGCATCGGCGCGACCTACGACGAAGAGGTCGACCTGGCGACGCAGAAGCTGACCTCGGTCATCGAACCGATGATCATCGTCGCGCTGGCCACGATCGTCGCCGGCATCGTCATCGCGATCGTGATGCCGCTGATGCAGCTGCAGAAGGCGCGGTGAGCTGGAGGGCCGACCGGCTCGACCGGCTCGACCCCGCCTCGCCGCAGCGTCCGCCTACTGCAGGAACAGCACCTCGCGGTACTTCGGCAGCGGCCAGTCGGCGTCGTTGACCATCGTCTCCAGCCCGTCGGCGCATTCGCGCAGCCGCACCATCGCCGTCGCCACCTTGTCGCGGTAGACCTTGGCGTGCTCCTGCGGGCTGCCTGCGTGCGACTCGGCGTGCTCGAACACGCTGGCCAGCTCGTCGATGGTCGTCACCAGCGTCTCGATGCGCAGCGCCATGTCGCGCAGCCGCTTCTCCTGCGCCTTGGTCTCGGCGCCGGCGGCCTTCGCCGCCATCACGCTGACCGCGACCTCGTGCTGCGACTTCTGCGCTGCCGGCAGGATGATCGTGCGCGCCACCGACAGGGCGCTCTGGCCTTCGATCGCGATGGCCTTGCAGTAGGCCTCGAACATGATGTTCATGCGCGACTCGGCCTCCTTCGCCGACAACACGCCGAAGCGCTCGAACAGCTCGACGTTCTTCTTGCTGGCGAAGTTGCCGATCGCGTCGACTGCGTTGCGGAAGTTCGGCAGGCCACGCTTGCCGGCCTCGGCATGCCACTCGGCCGAGTAACCGTTGCCGTTGAAGAGGATGCGCTGGTGCTTCTTCATCGTGTCGGCGACGACCTCGTTGACCGCCGCCTCCAGGCCCTTCTGCGCCTGCAAGCGCTCGATCTCGTTCGCCAGGTGGGCGAGCGAATCGGCGATGATCGTATTCAGCACGGCGTTCGGCTTGGCGGTGGCCTGGCTCGAACCGACGGCGCGGAACTCGAACTTGTTGCCGGTGAAGGCGAACGGCGACGTGCGGTTGCGGTCGGTGGCGTCGCGCGGCAGCGGCGGCAGCACGCCGACGCCGAGCCGCATGGTCTCGCCGCGGCGATCGCTGCCGCGGCCGGTGCCGGCGATCAACGCCTGCACCACGTCGGCGAGCTGTTCGCCGAGGTAGATCGACAGGATCGCCGGCGGGGCCTCGTTGGCGCCGAGGCGATGGTCGTTGCCGGCGTGTGCGATCGTCGTGCGCAGCAGGTCGGCGTGGGTGTCGACGCCGCGCATCACCGCCGCCAGCATCACCATGAAGCGCATGTTCGCCTCCGGGGACCTGCCGGGGTCGAGCAGGTTGTCGCCGGTGTCGGTCGACATCGACCAGTTGTTGTGCTTGCCGCTGCCGTTGATGCCCGCGTAGGGCTTCTCGTGCAGCAGGCACTGGAAGCCGTGGCGCAACGCCACCTGCTTGAGCACTTCCATGCAGAGCATGTTGTGGTCGACGGCCACCGTCGAACGCTCGAAGATCGGCGCCAGCTCGTACTGGCTCGGCGCCACCTCGTTGTGGCGTGTCTTGACCGGCACACCGAGCTTCCACAGCTCGTGCTCGACCTCCTGCATGTAGGCCAGCACCCGCGGCGCGATCGAGCCGAAGTAGTGGTCCTCGAGCTCCTGTCCCTTCGGCGGCCGCGCGCCGAACAGGGTGCGGCCGGTGGCGACGAGGTCGGGCCGCAGCAGGTAGAGGTCGCGGTCGATCAGGAAGTACTCCTGCTCGCAGCCGAGCGTCGGATAGACGTAGTTGACCTGGTGGTCGCCGAGCAGGCGCAGCAGGCGCACCGCCTCACGGTTCAGCGCCTCGGCGCTGCGCAGCAGCGGCGTCTTCTCGTCGAGCGCCTCGCCGGTCCACGAGCAGAACGCGGTCGGGATGCACAGGGTCGCGCCGTTCGTGGTCTCGCGGATGAACGCCGGCGAGGTCGGGTCCCACGCCGTGTAGCCGCGCGCCTCGAAGGTGGCGCGCAGGCCGCCGCTCGGGAACGAGCTGGCGTCGGGCTCGCCCTTGATCAGCGCCTTGCCGCTGAACTCCATCAGCACCTTGCCGCCCTCCAAAGACGCGAAGCTGTCGTGCTTCTCGGCGGTCGAGCCGGTCATCGGCTGGAACCAGTGCGTGAAGTGCGTGGCGCCGCGTTCGACGGCCCATTCCTTCATCGCGTTGGCGACCTGGTCGGCGAGCGCTGGTTCGAGCTCCTGGCCGTGCTCCATGCACGAACGCAGGGCCTTGTAGGCAGCCTCGGGCAGACGCGCTCGCATCTGGTCGAGACCGAATACGTTGGCCCCGAACAACTCGGGGACGTCGATCGCGGGCGAGGCGATGGCGACTGGGGACTTGCGGGCGATGAGTTGGATGGCGGCAACGCGCGCGGCAGCGGACACAGTGACCTCCCTGGCAGAGAAACTCGATTCGGCGGGTGCTAGCGGCGCGCACACTACGGGGCCGGGGCCACGAAAGCACGTCGCGCGCGCCGTTGCAGCCGACGGCGGCGGGCGTACCGTTCCGGCCGTGTCGGTTCTCCTCGCCCACCAGCACCCGAGCCAACCCGGTCGCCGCTGCCGACCGCGGCCAAGAACGTCGGCCGCCACCACTCTGCTGTTGCTGGCGGCCTGCGCCGGGGCACCGCCAGCCCTCGACCTCCCGCCGGTGCCGCTCGTGGTCGACCACCGGCCGCACGCGGCGACGCCGGACGCTGCCGGGGGACCGCGGCAACTCACCGTGCAGCTGCTGGCGACCCGCACGGCGCCGGTCGGCGTCGACGTGGCGAGCGCCGCCGTGGTCATCGCCGCCGCAGCCGGCCAGCCGTTCCGCGGCGCCTCCTCGCTGCCGCCCGGCACACTCTGGCTCGACGACGCCAGCGCCACAGCCTGCTCAGAAGCAACGACAGGCGCCGAGAACGTGCTCCGCCGCGGCAGCGCGGCGCTCGTGGTCGCCCCCGGGCTCGCCACCCGCCTGCGTTGCGAGCTGCCCGGCCTGCCGATGCTCGAGTTCACCGTGGCCGCAGGCGGCACCGAGCTGACCGTGCGACACCGGGCCCCGGACACCCAGCACGAAGAACGGCTTCACCTCGGAAAGCCGCTGACTGCAGGCGGCTCGGGGGCCCTGTTCGTGCCGGGCGACACCCCCCCGGTCGCCGGCCACATGCTCGTCGTGACCGACACCGGGCCGGCGCCCACGACCGACCTCGCGATCGCCCGTGCGGCCGCGGCGGCGAGCCCGCCGCCGAACGCGGCCGCCGTCGACGTCTGGCAGCTGGCCCTGGCCGCGGTCGGCGAACACAACCGGCGCCCGGCCCTGCTGGCGCTGGCCCGCACCGGCCCTTCGCCGCGGGCCGAGGATCTGCTGCTCGCCGCCGACGAACGGGCCCTGATCACCATCACCAGCGCGCTGCAGCAGCTCGGCTGCACGACGATGCCGTCGGCCTGGCAGTTCGAAGGCACCTTGTGGCGCGCCCTGTTGCCGCGCGCCGCCCGCGAGGAGCTGAGCCCTGCGCTCTACGCCTGCTTCCTGCGCCACCTCGGCGCTGCCGCGATCGACACCAGCCTGCTGCAGGAACTGCTCGCCGGATGCGCCGACGGCGGCGCCTTCGCCACGGGCCTTCTCGCCGCCAACCTCGAAGCGCTCGACGACCGCGAGGCTGCGGTTCGGGTGCGCGCATCCGACTGGCTCGGTCAGCATGGCGTGACCGTGCCCGACTACGAGCCGTTCGCGCCGGCGAAGCAGCGGCGAACCGCCTTGCGCCGGTTCCAACTCGCGACGACGACGGAGCCACGATGAAGGCCTCCCCCCGCCGCTGGCGACGCTGGTTGTGGCGCCTCTTGCTCGCCGCCCTGCTGCTGCGCCTGCTGCTGGCGGTGCTGCTGCTGCCGATCGCGGCGTGGCTGGCCGGCCGCTCGGGGCTGACCCTGACCTGGCGGTGCGCCTCGTTGTCGCTCAGCGGCCTGTCCTGCCGCGTCGAGGACCTCGTCGTCGGCCTCGCCGGGGACGACGGCCCCCCCCTGTTCGAGGCCGCCGACCTGACGCTCGACCTCTCGAGCTGGCAGCTGCTGCACGGCGAACTCGCCGTCGTCGACGCCGCGCTCGACAGCGCCCGCGTGCGGCTTCTGCGTCGGCCCGACGGTTCCTGGCGGCTGCCGCCGACCAGCGCGACCACCGCGGCGGCGCCCGCCACGGTGACCTCGACGCCGGCCACGCCGTTCTCGTTCGCGCTGCCGCTGCTGCTGGCGTCGGTTCGCATACACGACCTGCAGGTCGAATACGACGACACCGCCGACGGCGCGCCGGTGCGACGCCACGCGCGTATCGACCTCGATGCCGACGACCTCGGCCACCGCGACCGCGCCGGCACGGTGCGGCTCTGGGCGCGCCTGCCCGGCGTCGTCGACGAGGTGCTCGCCTTCGCCGAGCTGCGCACGACCGCGGCCCACCTCGACGCGCGCTGGCATGCCACCGTGCGTGGGGTGCCGGCCACCGCCCCCCACCTGCCGCCCGCGCTGCGGCAGCAGTTCGGTACCAACCAGCGGCTCGACGCGGCGCTGCGCGGCACCCTGGCGGGATACGTGCCGAATGCCGCCACGGCCCCGCGCTTCCACGGCGAGTTGCAGGCGAGCCTCGAACTCGACGGCGAACCGCAGCTGGCGCTGACCGCGTCGGCCGGCGAAGCCAGCGACGTCGCCGGTGGCTTCACCCAGCCAGTGGCGCTGTCGCTGCACGGCAAGGACCTCGTCGACCACCTGCAGCTGAGCGACGCCAGCATCACCGTGGCCGGGCAGCTCCGCGTCTCGGCGAACGTCGCCGTGCGCGGCCTCGGTGCCGAGCGGTTCGCTGCGCAGCTCCGCGACGCCGGCGTCACCCTGCCCGCTGCCGGTGTCGACCTCACGGCGCGCCTGACGGCGGACCTCGGCGCGGGGAGCACGCTGCGCCTCGACGACCTGGAGCTGCACGGGGGCGACGCCACGCTGCTGCTGCCCCGCGTCGAGGTCCGCGACCTGCGCCAGCACGCCGGCCTCCTGGCCATCACCGCCATCGAGGTCGTCGGCCCCGAACTGACCGTGCGCCGCGCCGACGATGCGTGGTGGGTCGCGGGCATTCGCTTCGCGCCGCCGCCACCGCCGGCGAACGTGGACATCGACGCGACCGCGCCGGCGGCCACCTCCCCGGCCGCGCTGCCCCGACTGCGGCTCGACCACTTCACCTGGCGCGGCGCCGCCGGCACCTTCGTCGACACGACCCTGCAGCCGAAGGCGTCGCTGACGCTGCGTGATGTCGCGGTGCAACTCGAGGGCCTCGTGCTCGGCGCCGCCGCGCCGCCGGCCCGCTGGAGCTTCGCCGCAGCCGCCCCCGGCGTCGTCGACGGCGTGCGCCTCGACGGCGAACTGACACCGGCGGTCGACCGGTTGGCGCTGACCCTGCGCACACAACTGCGCGGCATCACCGCCGCCGCTCTGGCGCCGTGGCTGCAGCCGCGCGGCATCACCCCGACCTGGCGTTCCGGCACGCTCGAAGCCGATGCCGAAGCCGAGCTGGCCTTCGCCGCTGGCGGCCTCCGCGCCGACTTCACCCTCAGCAACCTGCGCTGCCGCGATGGCGACGACACCCACCTGCGGCTGCGCCGCGTGCGCGGCCAGGGCATCGCGGTCCGAGGCGACCAGCTCGACCTCGGCCGCATCGAGGTCGACGACCCGTTCGCCGCGCTCCGCCGTGAGCCCGATGGCGGCTGGTCCGCCCTCGGCCTGCACTTCTTGCCCACCACTGCGACCCGCGCGGTGTCACCCGCCGCGCCCACCGCAGCGCCGACGCCCACGAACACCACCGCGGCCGCTGGCGCGTCCCTGACCGGCGGCCACCTCACCATCCGCAGCGGCGGCGTGCAGTTGCACGACGCGCGGCACGCCGATGCGCTGCTGCTCGCCTTCGGCGGCGAGGTGGTGCTCGGCGGCCCGACCCAAGCGACCACCGTCGATGCCACCGTGCGCGTCGAGGGCGCGATCGACGAGCTGCAACTGCGTGGCACACTGCAGCCCGGCGCCACGCCCGAGCTGACCGCGACCCTCGCCGCGCGCGGGCTGCGCGGCCCCGGCATCAGCCGGTTCCTGCCGGCGCCCACCACCTGCGACCTCGAACAGGGCGAACTGCACGCGCAGCTCACCGTCGCTGCCGGCCACGACCTCGCCGTCTCGGCCCGCGAGATCCGCCTCTCCGATCGCGGCGCCGAGCTGATGGCCGTAGATGCCGCGCGCCTGCGCCTGCCCGCGGCAGAACCTGGTCATCTGCACATCGCCGAGTTGCGCCTCGCCGGCGTGCGCACGCTCATCACCCGCACCGCCGAAGGCCTGCGGGTGCCCGGCCTGCTGCTGCAAGACGCGGCACCACCCGTCGCGACCGAACCGACCGCCGGAACCGCCGAGCCCCCCGTGGCCCCGGTCGCCACCACCGCCGCAGTGCCGCTGCCGCTGCCGCTGCTGCGGGTCGACGACCTGTCGATCGAGCTCGAACGCTGCGAAGTGCGTGACCGCGGCGACCGCGACGGCGAACCGCTGGTGCTGCGCGGCCAGCTCACGCTGCGAGAGCCGTGGGCACCACGCGCAACCGAGCTCACGCCGGCGCCGTTGCGCCTGACCCTGGCGGCTGGTGCCGCGCCGCTCTGCGCCGAGCTGACGGCCGACCTGAGCCTCGGCCTCTATGAGCTGGCGCCGACCTTGCACGCCACGCTCACCGCGCGCGGCCTCGACACGACGGCGCTGACGCGCGTGCTGCCGAGCCTCGGCGACCACCTCGTCGGTCGCACGCGCGCCGCGACCTTCACCACGGCGCTGCATGCGCGCATCGACCTCAAGCGCCGCGACCCGCTGCTGTTCACGCCTGGCCGACCGTTCGCAGGCGAACTCAGCCTCGACGAACTGCGGCTGACCGACACCGACACCGGCGTCGAGCTCGTGGCGATCGGCGCCATCGATGCCGTGGCCCGCGCCTTCGATCCCACCACCGGCGATCTGCTGCTGCGCTCGCTCGATGTCGACGACGTGCACCTCGCCGCGAACCGCACCTCGGCGGGCCTCGAACTGCTCGGCATCACGCTGTCGACGCCCGCACCGCCAGCCGCCGGGACCCCGACCACGAACGACATCGCCGCCGACAGCAGCCGCCGTGTGGCCGCACCGGCGACTGCACCAGCACCCGAGTTCGCGGTCGACCGGCTCGAAGTCCAGGGCCTGCGCCTGGACTTCACCGATTCGACGACGACGCCGGTGACCCGGCTGCCGATCGCCGCCCTCGACCTCGACCTGCAGCAGTTCTCGACGCGCTCGCTGCAGGAACCGCGCCCGTTCCGCTTCCACCTCGGCGTGCAAGGGGGCGACATCGACCTCGAACAACGCACCGTCGCCAGCTCGGCGCTCGCCGGCCTGGTCGGCTCTGCGGTGCAGGCGGCGACCATGCAAGCCGACCGCGCCGACCTCGAACCACGCGCGTGGCTGGAGAACCTGCAGGTCAGCGGGGAACTGCAGTTGCGGCCGTACGCGCGCGGCCAGGTCGGCCTGACCATGAACGGGCTCGAACTGCCGGCCCTGCGCGGGCTGGCGCGCACCGGCGGCGTCGACATCGGCGATGGCCTCTACGACCTGACCGCGTCGGCGACGCTGCGTGGCGCCGACGGCATCGACATCGTCAGCAGCAGCGTCTTCAACCACCTCTCCCTCAGCGAGCCGCCCGGCGGGCCGATCTCGACCTACCTGAAGCTGCCGGCGCCGCTCGACAGCGTGCTGTTCCTGCTCAAGAACGACAACGACGAACACCGCCTGCCGGTGCGCATGCACGTCGCCGCCTCCGGCAACGCCGAGGGCGTCGCCGACCAGGCCGTGGAGGCGCTCGCGCTCGTCATCGGCAACGCCATCACCGGCGCCGGCGGCCGCGCCATCGGCGCCGTGACGGGCCTGCTCGGCCTCGGCACCAGCGAACTGCCCGCCGCGACCCTCGACTTCGCGGCCGGAGAGGCCCGGCCCACCACCTCCGGGCTGGACCAGGTCGTCGACGCGCTGGCCGCAGATCCGGCCCTGCGCGTCACCTTGAGCCACGAGCTCGGCGCCCTGGATCTGGACCGCGCCGCCGAACTGGCGACACCGACGCCGACCCGCGTGCGGGCAGCCATCGACGACCTGCGGCGAGAGCGACAGCGGCTGCAGCAGGAACGCGGCGCCCTCGCCCAGCAGGCGGCGGCCCTCTACGCGGTCGGCCAGATGCAGGCGGCCTGGCGCGCCCAGGAGGCGCTCGGCGCTGCCGATGCCCAACTCGGCCGGCTCGAACACACGCTCGATGCCACCCTCGACGTGTTCGGCGGCGACACGCCTCGCGCCGCTCGCCGGCGCACGCGCGCCGCCGCCACCGAGCTCGCCAACGGCCGGCTGCAGGCCGTGCGCCACGAGTTGCTGCTGCGGGTGCCGGGCCTGGCTCCCGCCCGCATCGAGCTGCGGCGACCGCGCGCCGCCGTGACCGCGGGTTTGCACGGCGGCGGGCGAGTCGCCGCGGTCGTGCGCGCGGCCTCGCATTGACCGGCCGGAACGGCTGCCGACGCGAGCGCGACTTTGTTCTGGTCCCCCCCGTGGCCGATCGGAGCAAATGCGCGTTCAATGGCGCCTTCTCCCGCGCCCGTCCCCGCACATGAGCCCAACCGTCCTTGCCAGCGCATTGTCGTTCGCCCTGTTGAGCGCGTTCGTCGCCGCACAGACCGCAGCGGCCAATCCGCAGCGCCCCACGCGCCCGGTCGAGTCGGTGCGCCCGCTCGAACGCGTCAAGAGCGACGCCACGAAGCTCGACAACCTGCTGCAGCGCAGCCTGCAGCGCCGCGGCGAGACGCCGCTGCCGCTCGCCGATGACGCCACCTTCGTGCGCCGCGCCTATCTGTCGATCGTCGGCCACATCCCGAGCCTGAAGGAGACCGAGGCCTTCCTGGCCGACCAGCGCGCGGACAAACGCGACCGCCTCGTCGACCTGCTGCTCGACAGCCCAGGGCGCACCAGCCACTTCGCCAACTTCTGGTTCGACCTGCTGCGGCTGCGCTCGCGCAACCAAGCGCTCAGCGGCGAGCCCTTCGCGGCCTACATCCGGGAGTCGATCCAAGGCGACAAGCCGTACGACGACTTCGCCCGCGAGATGCTGATCGCCGAGGGCCCCGCGCACAAGGAAGGCAACGGCGCCACCGGCATGCTGCTGCGCGATGTCAACATGCCGCACGATGGCCTCGCCAACTCGGTGCGGCTGTTCCTCGGCACGCGCATCGAGTGTGCGCAGTGCCACAACCACCCGTTCGAACCGTGGACGCAGAAGGAGTTCTACGGCATGGCGGCCTTCTTCGGCGGGCTGCGTTACCGCGACGAGGCCTCGCTGCCGAACCTCGTCGGCCTGCGCGCCGAGCTCGCCAACGCCGACGTGCAGGTGCGCCAGCAGGCGCAGAACATGCTGCGCCGGCTCAACCAGGGCCTCGACGGCTCCGGCACCGGCGTCGAGCGCCTGCCCAAGGACTACAAGTACGACGACGCCAAACCGGGCGCACAGGTGCTGGCGAGCACGCCGTTCGGGCCATCGGTGAAGCTGCGTTATCCCGAGCCCGCGCGTCAGAACCGCCGCGAACAACGCCGCGCTCCGGCGACGCCGCCGATCGAGTCGCGCGCCGCCCTCGCCGACTGGATGACGAGCCCGAAGAACCCGCTGTTCGCCAAGGTGATCGCCAACCGCATGTGGGCCCGCACCTTCGGCGCCGGCGTCGTCGACCCGATCGACGACTTCAAGAAGGACACCGCCGCGACGCACCCGGAGCTGTTCGAGCAGCTCGAGAAGCTGATCGTCGACCTCGACTTCGACCTGCGCCAGTTCGAGCGCGTGCTCGTGCACACGCAGCTGTTCCAGCGTGAGTGCCAGCTCACCGACGACGCCGGGGGCACGTTCACGTTCCGCGGCCCGCGCCTGCGCCGACTGACCGCCGAGCAGATGTGGGATTCGCTGCTGACGCTCGTGTTCGACGACCTCGATGAACGCCTGCGACCGATGGACGAGCGGGCGCGGCCGGTCTACACGCAGTTCGCCGAGCTCATCAAGGCCGACGCCAAGGACCTGATCGAGATGGTGCAGCAGCGGCGCGACCCGATGGTGATGGCGCAGCAGAAGCAACGCGAGGAAGTGCGGCGGCAGCTCGCCGCCGACCAGGAGCTGCAGAAGCGGGCGCGACCGCTGCTCAAGGAACTCGCCGAGGCGCGGCGCAACGGCGACCTGAAGAAGATGCAAGAGCTCGCGCAACAGCTGGAGAACATGGGGGTCGGCATCGGCCGCCGAGCCAGCCGCGGCGGCGAAGGCGACCTGCAGCGCGCCAGCGATCTGCCGCAGCCGGCGAACCCCAACCACCTGCTGCGCCAGTTCGGCCAATCCAACCGCGAGACCGTCGACTCGGCGGCGTCGGTGGCCACCGTGCCGCAGGTGCTGACCCTGCTCAACGGCTTCCTCGACCAGCGGGTACTCGAAGGGGCCTCGGCGCTGGCACGCGACCTCAGCATCGCCCCCGACGGCGAACGCCGCGTGCGCATCGCCTTCCTGACCACGCTGAATCGCGAGCCGACCGCCGACGAGCTCAAGGACTGGCGCCGCACGATCGCCGTCAACGGCGCCAACGCCATCAAGGACCTCGTCTGGGTGCTCTGCAACAGCAACGAGTTCCGCTTCCAACGCTGACCTGGCCCCGAGGAGATCCCCATGACCCTTCGCAACCTGATCCGCGGCAGCGACCTCGATACGCGCCGCAGCTTCCTCGGCGGCATGGCGCGTTCGCTGCTCGGCGTCGGCGCCGCCGCCACCTTCGGCCCTGCCGCCGTGGCCCGGGCGCTGCTGCAGGAGCCGCAGGCCAAGCTCGTGCTCGGCCCCGCCACCGCCAAGCAGGTCATCTACCTGTTCATGCGCGGCGGTATGAGCCACATCGACACCTTCGATCCCAAGCCGGGCCAGAAGACGCAGGGGCCGGTCGAGGCGCTGTCGACGCGCGCCGACGGCCTGCAGCTCGGCCAGTATCTGCCGAAGCTCGCCGAACAGGCGGACAAGATCTGTGTCGTCAGCTCGATGACGAGCCGCCAGGGCGCGCACGCGCAGGCCCAGTACCTGATGCGCACGAGCTTCGAGCTGCGCGGCACGATCCAGCACCCGTGCCTCGGCGCCTGGTGCAACTACGTCGGCGGCCGCCTGAACCCGATGCTGCCCGGCCACGTGCTGATCGGCGGCGGCGCCGACATGCCGGGCGCCGGCTACTTCCCGCCCGAGTACCAGCCGCTGCCGCTCGGCAGCGGCGAAGACGGCCTGCCCAACTCGGTGCTGCCGCAGGGCGTCGACCAGGCGCGCTTCGACCGCCGCCTGACCAAGCTCAAGCAGCTCGATGCGGCCTTCATCGAGAAGTACAAGCAGCGCGACGTCGAGGCCTACGACAAGGCGTACGCCGAAGCCGTGCGGCTGATGCGCGCCAACGACCTCGTCGCCTTCGACATCGGCCTCGAATCGACGGCCATGCACCAGACCTACGGCGAGACGCCATTCGGCGCCGGCTGCCTGTTGGCGCGGCGCCTCGTCGAACACGGTGTGCGCTACGTCGAGGTGATGGCCGATGGCTGGGACACGCACGCCGACAACTTCGACCGCCTCGGCGACCTGACGCCGGCGATCGACCAGGGTCTGGCCGCGCTGCTCGCCGACCTCGACGCGCGCGGCCTCTTGCAGGAGACCATGGTCGTGCTCGCCACCGAGTTCGGACGCACACCCGAGATCGACAACGACCAGGGGCGCAACCATTACCCGAAGGCGTTCAGCTGCATGCTCGCCGGCGGTGGCGTGCGCGGCGGCCAGCGCTACGGCAAGACCGACGCCGAAGGCCGCGAGATCGTCACCGAGCCGACGTCGATCCAGGACTTCAACGCCACCATCGCCCATGCCGTCGGGCTGCCGCTCGACCACGTCGTGCACTCGCCGTCGGGCCGGCCCTTCAAGGTCGCCGACAAGGGCACGCCGATCGCCGAGATCCTCGCGTGATGCCGATCCCCTCATCTCCAGAACCGCCCCGCCTCCGCATGCGCCTGCCGTTCGTCGCGTTCCCCGCCGCCCTGTGCCTGATGGCTCCCATCGCCGCCCAGGACAAGGTCGACTTCCAGCGGCAGATCCTGCCCATCCTCGAGCGGAACTGCGTCGAGTGCCACGCCGCCGCGCACACCAGCAGCGACGGCCGCTTGGTCAAGCCGAAGGGCGGCGTGATGTTCGACAGCAAGGACGGCCTCCTGAACGGCAAGAAGGGCAAGGTCGTCGTCGCCAGGAAGCCCGCGGACTCGCTGCTCTACCTCTCGATCTCGCTGCCCGCCGACGACGAGGACCGCATGCCGCCGCAGAAGAAGGGCGACCCACTGCCCGAGGCGCAGCAGCAGCTGATCAAGAAGTGGATCGAGCAGGGCGCCGACTTCGGCCCCTGGAAGGGCAAGGGCGACGACGACAAGAGGCCCGACCCGAAGGCGGGCGACGGCGGCGGCGACAAGAACAAGCAGCCAGCGACCGGCGACCGCTCCAAGCCGCAACCGAAGGCCACGCTGGCGGCGATACGCACCAGCCTGCAGAAGGGCCTCAACCCGGTGCCCGCCGCGACGCTCGCCGCGTTCGCCGAAGGCCCCTTCCAAGTGGCCAGCATCGGTGACGACAGCCCGCTGCTGCGCGTCAGTTGCCACGGTCACACCGACAAGGTCGACGACCGCGCCGTGGCGAGCCTGTCGACGATCGCGGACCACATCACCGAGCTGCAGCTCGGCCGCACCAGCGTCGGCGATGCCGCTTGCAGCGTGCTCGCGCAGATGAGCCGCCTGACGGCGCTCGACCTGCGCCAGACGCAGGTCGGCAACCAGGGTGCGGCAGCCCTCTCAGCCTGCAAGCAGCTGCGCTCCTTGAACCTGTTCGGCACCCGCGTCGGCGATTACGCCCTCGCCGCCCTGGCCGAGCTGCCGAACCTGGAGGCGGTGTACCTATGGCAGACCGAGGTCTCCGCCCAGGCCGCGGTCCGGCTGCGCGAGGCGTTGCCCGGCCTGCGCCTCGTCATGACGGCGGACCTGCCGGAGCCGATGACCGAAGGTACGGGGCAGCGCCGCAATCGGCGCTGAGGGCGCTGCTGGGGGTCGAGGCGAGGGGATTCGCCGATGGAGCCGGGCGAGGCGCTCGGCAACCAACACGAGAAACTGGTCGGGGCGAGAGGATTTGAACCTCCGACCTTTGCGTCCCGAACGCAACGCTCTACCAAGCTGAGCCACGCCCCGACCGGGCGTCCACGGCCAGATGGCCGCAGATCGAGCGAGGGAGGGTAGCCAGCTCACAGACCCAGGTCAAGCGCGAGATGCATCCAGTTTCGCGGCCGGTCCTCCGGGGCGACCGTGGCATCGGCCGATGCCCGCTCCACGGGAACGAGACGCAGCGGACCGCTCCCGCCGCACCCACGATCGTCGGATGCACCGGAGCGCCCGCTTCGCTAACGTCGCGCCCCGCATCGGCCATGCGCTTCCAACTCCTCATCCCCGAACTGCGCGAACTGCTCGCCGAAGGCAAGCAGGCGGAGCTCGTGCCGGTGTTGCTGGAGATGCACCCGTCCGACGCGGCGGCGGCGCTGAGCGCGCTCGAGGTGCCGGAGATCGCGGCGATCCTGTCGGTGTTGCCGCCGGACTTCGAGCGCGACGTGTTCGGCTACCTCGACCCGGACGTGCAGGGCAACTACCTGCAGGGCGCAGGCAAGGAACGGGTGCAGAAGGTGCTGAACTCGATGCTCAGCGACGACCGCGCCGAGTTCCTCGAGCGCCTCGACGCGAGCGTGCGCGACCGCCTGGTGCCGATGCTGAGCAGCGCGGCGCGCGAGGACCTGCTGCGCCGCGGTGCGTTCCGCGACGATCAGGTCGGCGCGTTCCTGACCACCGACTACGCCGTGCTGAATGCCCAGTTGACGGCGCGCGGCGCGATCGCCGAACTGCGCCGCCAGGCGCCGCGCAAGGAGACCATCTACTACAGCTACGTCGTCGACCGCTCCGGCCGGCTGATCGGCTTCATCTCGCTGCGCGACCTGATCCTGGCCGACGATGCCCGCCCGGTCAGCGAGATCATGAAGACCGACGTGGTCTCGATCTCGGCCGACGCCGACCAGGAGCAGGCCGCGCGCGTGATCCGCGACTACGACCTCATCGCGCTGCCGGTAGTCGACGCCAAAGGCCGCCTCGTCGGCATCGTCACGCACGACGACGCGCTCGACATCGTCGAGGAGGAGGCCCAGGAGGACTTCGAGAAGATGGCCGGCGTCACCGGCGACAGCGAAGGCGACGACTTCCTCACTGCCCCGGTGCTGAAGCAGTTCCGCCGCCGCGCGCCGATGATCTGCCTGTTGGCGGCGTTCTGGCTGCTGACGGCCTCGGTGATCAAGGGCTTCGAATCGCTGCTGCACGGCAACGTGCTGCTGATCGCGACGATGCCGATGGTGATGGCGATCGGCGGCATGGTCGGCAGCCAGGCCAGCACGCTGATGATCCGTTCGATCGCGACCGGGTCGCCGCTGTCCTTCCGCGCCATGCTGACGAAGGAAGTGAAGGTCAGCCTGACGATGGCGCTCGTGCTCAGCGCCGTGGCATTCGGCAATGCCCTGCTGCTGCAGACCGGCGGGGATGCGCCGGAAACGCTGCAGACGACCGTGCGCATCGCGCTAGTGATCGCCGCGGCGATGGCTGCCGACGTCGTCTTCGCCGCGGCGCTCGGCGCCTCGATCCCGAGCCTCGTCAAGCTGCTGCGCATCGACCCGGCGCTGTTCAGCACGCCGGCAGTGACGGCACTGACCGACCTGACTGGCGCGGCGGTCTACCTGCTGATGGTGACGCTGCTGCTGTGACCGGCAGGTTGCGGGCGCAGCACTCCGCATCTGCCGCGGCGTAGGTGCCGACAAGAAAAACGACGCCGCGACCTCATCGCGGCGTCGTCCTTCGGGGACCAGTGCGGCTCCGGGGAGCAGCCCTGCCGCGCCACCCTCACTTGAGGGCGTGCACCGTGCGGACGTTCAACTCCTTGCCTTCACCGTGGCAGACGAGGCAGGCCTCGTAGCCGCTCGGGCTGGTGTTGGCGACGATGTGCGCGACCGCGGCGGTGCTGCTGTGGCAGCTGCTGCACGCCGCATTCCAGGCTCGCGTCGGCACGGTCTGGTCCGGGTGCAGGCGCGTGGCCGGCAGGACCCAGGCCGTGTTGTCGGCACCGTGGCACACCGCGCAGTTCTGCACGCCACCCGGCATGGCTGGGAACACGCCCTCGTGGAACTCGTGCGCGATGTAGCGGAACTCGACCGGGGTGCCCCAGGCGCCCGTGCTCTGGTTCTCGTAGAGCGGCGTCAGCTCGGCTCCTGCGGTGCTGTGGCAGGCAATGCAGGTCTCGACGCCCCGGCGCGATCCCCCATGGAACTGGATGTTGTCGTGACACTTGATGCACGTCACGGCACCCTGGGTGCGTTCCACCAGCGTCACCTCGTCGGCGGCGCCGAACAGCAGCGGCGTAATCGCCCCGTCAGCGGCCTCGGTGTAGCTCGTGTTCTCGCCAGCGCGGGTGACCGTCAGACTTCGCGCCGCGTGCAGGTCGAGAAGGTACGTGCCATCGACCATGGCGAGGCCGGTCCAATCGCCCCAGTCTTGACCATTGGTCGGCGTGTCCTCGAGCGCGCCGGGGTAGACCGAGGGCACGACGAAGTCGCTCGTGTAGTTGCAGAGGATCTCGCCAGCGCCGAACTCGACGGTCTCGGTGATGACGCCCGTCTCCGGGTCCACTGTGTAGTTGCTCGCCGAGACGCTGCTCGTCGTCACGACGTCGACCGTGGCATTGATCGCGTGCGCGCGCAGCAACGCTGGCTTGTAGGTGGTGCGGAACTGGTTGCCGAACCACAGGCGGTTGTCCTCGACCCACTGGATGCGCATGTACTCGCGCGTGCCGGAGACGAGGTCGTCGATGACGATGTAGTCGCCGTTGGCGAACTGCGTGCCATCGGCGACATCGATGTAGTTCTGCGCGATCTCGGCGCCCGCTGCCAGCGTCGAGCTATTGCCGACGCCGGTGCGACGCAGCAGCGTGGTGGTAGCTCCCGTGACGTTCCACACCGGCGTGAGCGCGGTCGAGAACGTGTTTAGCGAGCCATTCGAGGTGCCGATCGGCTCGTAGAACACGAGCGCCGGCAGGTTGACGGTGAACGGGCCGGTGCCCGTGAAGTAGGCTGGCGCCACTCGGATGTAGGTCACCGCTTGCGGATTCTCGGTTGGGCCGGTGAGGGTTGCTTCGAGGCGGCTCAGCGCGCTGACCGTGACCGGGGTCTCGCTGTCATCGACCACCTGGAAGGTGATCTGGATGCGCTCGCCGGCGTCGAACTTGCCATTGTCGTTGCCGCCCTGGTCGGTGACCGCGGTGACGTTCACGTGCAGGCCGAGGGCGACGTCGGGGTCGACCAGCGGATGGCGATGCGCGTCTTGGACCGCGATGACCGAGCCGCTGTCGGCGTGGCACACGGTGCACGTCTCGTTGTCCGGCTGGGCTGGCATCGTCAGGCCGTTGGCGACATAGGGGTACTCCGGGTTCCAGTCGTCGTGGCACGAGGAGCACGCCGCGATGGTCGGCTGCGTCCAGATCAGGTCACCTTGCGCGGGTGCTGCAATCGGGCCATCGCCGTCCGGGTCGCCGTGGCACTTGTCACAGCCGACCGGCATCTTGCGCATGGTGTTCTCGAGCGACTGCTGGCCGGACGTCAGCGTCGTGTAGCCCTGGTCGCGCGGCATTCCCGTGTAGAAGCTCGGCCAGGCAGGGAATTCGATCTCGGAGAAGTCGATCAGCGAATCGCCATAGCCGATCATCTCGTACGGCTGCGGCGTCGCGTCGTACTTGCGCGAGCCGTCGGGGTTGGTGGTGACGCCCAGCACCGAGGGCAGGAACGCCCCGGCGTGGATCTTGTGGATCATCACCTTGAAGTCGATCGACACCCCCGGCGTGCCGCCGGCGACGCTCGACGTGTTGCGGTCCTCGGCGCCGCTCGTGTGGCAGAGCAGGCAATTGACGATCTTGTCGCGATTGTCGCCGTGCGCGTGCAGTTCGGTGTGGCACACGTTGCAGTGCGCCAGCGTCACGACCTCGCGTGGTTCCAATGTCGTCGCGCTGCCGAGCAGGAAGTCCATGCTGGCGTTGCCGGGGTCCCGGTAGGTCGTGCCATCGACCGTGTAGTCCTTGCGGATCTCGATGCCGACCGTGTAGGTGCCGCTGAGCAGCGCTTCCCCGGTCAACTCACCTTCGGTCAGATCCTCGGTGTCGTTGAGCGGCGCCAGGTAGGTGCTCGGGATCGGCACCGAGAACTTGTAGGTGTAGGCGCCGATCGCACGCTTCGTGGCGGCGGTCAGCACGTCCCCCTGCGAGGCGATCACCCGCTGGTAGTTGGACGTCGGCCCGGAGACCATGATGGCGCCGCGCGCCATCGTCGACAGCTCGAGCGGATCGCCGCCGGTGGTGGCGACGGTGAAGTCGACCTCCAGCAGGTCCCCGACGTTGGCCTTCCCCGAGGTGGTGCCGCGCACATCCTCGATGGTCACCACCACACCCGGCAGGGCATCGTAGGTGCCCACGACAGGTTCGTCGGCGACGCCGATGGCAGGCGACGAGTTGTTGTTGCTGCTGCAGGCCGCGGCCAACAGCGCTAGGGCTAGGAGTCGCGACGACCGTGAAACGGCGAAGGGCGATACGGGAATGGGCAACACCATGGGTCGAAGTCGTTGGGCGAACGGCGGAGTGACGTCCGCATGACGAGGGGGATCGTGCTACATGGCCCCGTTGGTTTCGCCACTCCGCGTGGCCCATCCAGGGTGGATTTGGGGCGCATACAGCTACGCACTTGATCCAGGATCGAGTCCCGATTCCACGTCGCGAAAGCAGCGTTCGCTGGCAAGCGGAAGCACCAGGAGGTCGCGCCCGGGCGAGGCGACGGACCGGACCGCAGTCCACCACGCGTGCCCTTCGCGGCACGGCCGGTCGGATCACCGCCAGAAGTAGTGCCAGTCCGATTCGAGCCGCGCATGCTGGCCCGGCGGCAGCGTCACCGACCAGCGGAAC
Organism: Planctomycetota bacterium; assembly: GCA_016793265.1. Taxonomy (GTDB): domain Bacteria; phylum Planctomycetota; class UBA1135; order UBA1135; family UBA2386; genus JAEUHT01. The sequence goes on along the minus strand of JAEUHT010000114.1, from coordinate 30,008 downwards.
TCGACGAAGCCATTGCGGGCGAACCACCAGTAGGGCCAGTTCCACCAGCCCCACCACGCCGGCCGCGCCCCATCGGCACCGAGCTGCGCCAGGTCGAGCTGAGACCACGCGCCACCCTGGCCTGCGGCGTCGCCGAGCCCGAGCGTGCGCCTGGTGACGACGACCTCGACCGGCATCGGCTTGTGGTTGTGCAGCTCGATGCTGCCAGTGAGGTCGACGCGCGCATAGTTGTCGTCGCCGAGCCGGAACGGCCCCGGGTCGCGCTTGGTCTCGCGCTGCTCGACCTCGACCGCGACGTCGATGGCGACGTTGATCTCGAGGTCGGTCTCGGCGCCCTTCGGCGTGTAGGTCATGCGCCCCTGCGCCAGCACACGCCCGTTCACGAGCACCAGCGCCGGCGCCGTCGTCAGCGGCGCGTCGTCGCCGTTCCGCAGCCGCAGCGCGTGGCGCACCTTCGGCGCCGCGAGCTGGCGCGCCAGTTCGAGCAGCCGTTCACTCTGCAGGTTCTGCCGCACCTCCATCGGCGGCGCAAACGGCACGTCGAGGCGGTAGACGTCGCGATACCCCAGCGTGCAGGCCCCGATCGGCAGCACCAGGCGCTCACCCCGCCGCAGCGTCACGCCGCGCACACGGAACACGAACAGGTCCTCGCTGCTGTCGGCGCCGCCCACCTCCGGCCCACCCGCGGCCGGCGCCGCCTCCGCGTATCCGGCCACCTGGGTCATGATCGCGTTGCTGGCGAGGTTCTGGAACTGCAGCATGTCGCGCGAGTTCGCCGCCACCTGCGCCATCTCCCGCTGCAGCGAGATCGGATCGACGAGGCCGGCGAACTCGAACTTCGGCACGCCGATGACGAGGTTGACGTCGGCCTGTTCGAGGTCGACGAGGTCGTTGACGAGCGTCGCTTCGAGCCGCACCTCCGCCTTGCCCTTGCCGTCGATCTCGACGCGGTAGGCCGGGATCCAACGCAACCCGTGCTGCACGTACATGAGGCCCACCTTGCTGGTGGCGCCGCCACCCTCGACGCGCAGCGTCAGCCGGTCGCGCTGGCGTTCGCCGCGCACCTTGGCGACGAAGTCCCCGTGCACGGCCAGGTCGCGCACCTGGCCCAGCGGCAGCACCCGCGTGCCCTCGGCGCCCTGCAACAGCAGCACCTGCACGATGCCGCTGTTCGCCGGCGCGTCGAGCAGCCGACCTTCGACCCGTTCCTTGTCGACGGTCATCACGACGACGTCCTTGCCGAGGTTGGCGCGCGCGATCTGGCCGAGGTCGCTGGCCACCTGCTCGTCCGCCACCGTGTCGCGCCCGGCCACCGCGGCGACGAGCCGCGCGCCGTCGCTGGCGAACGGCCAGAAGGTGCCGAGCACGGGCGCCGGCAGATCGTCGAGCACGACCTCGGTCGCACCCGCCGGCAGCGTGGTGTCGCGGACCACGTAGGCGTGGCCATCCTTGAACACGGTGACCTCGCGCACCGGCATCGAGGTGCTGGCCAAGGTGGCGGGAGGCGGCGCCTGGGCCACGAGCCCGGCGACCGCGAACGGAACCAACAGGCGGAGCATCGTCATGCCGGGACCGTACCGCCACCGCCCGGTGCCTGCGCAAGCAGTTGGTAAGCCCGGTGGCCGGCGCCGGCAGGTCCGTCGCCGCGCGCCAACACGACATCACACTCGACCGCGAGCAGCGAGCGCGAGGAAGAGCAGGCCCCACAGGCTGCCGGGGAGCAACGTGCCCGCCGCGACAGCAGCACGCCGGCGCCCACCATGACCTGGGCGCCCGGCGGCAGCATGGTGATGCCGTCGAGCAACGACGGCCGCGACGTCCCATCGACCTTCGGCCCGACCTCGCGGTCAGCCGTCGCCGCCGATGCGCTTCGTATTGGCGGGCTCTTCGCGCACCTTCGCGCGCAGATACTCGCGGTTGAGGTCGGCGATCACGCGCACCGGGATGTCCTTCGGGCAGGCGGCCTCGCACTCGTACTGGTTGGTGCAGTTGCCGAAGCCCTCCTTGTCCATCGCCGCGACCAGGTTCCTGGCGCGGGTCTCCCGCTCGACGCGACCCTGCGGCAGGTGCACGAAATGTGAGACTTTGGCGCCGACGAACAGCATCGACGACGCGTTCTTGCAGGCGGCGACGCAGGCGCCGCAGCCGATGCAGGCGGCGGCGTCGAACGCCTTGTCGGCGTCGGCCTTCGGCACCGGCAGCGCGTTGGCGTCCTGCGGCGCCCCGGTGTTGACCGAGACGAAGGCGCCGGCCTGCACGATGCGATCGAGCGCGGTGCGGTCGACCATCAGGTCCTTGATCACCGGGAACGCCGCAGCGCGCCACGGCTCGACCCAGATCTCGGCGCCGTCCTTGAAGCTGCGCATGTGCAGCTGGCAGGTCGTGGTGCCGCTCTCGGGCCCGTGCGGCTCGCCGTTGACGACGACGCCGCAGGTGCCGCAGATGCCCTCGCGGCAGTCGTGGTCGAACGTCACGGGCTCTTCGCCCTTCTTGATCAACTGCTCGTTGAGCACGTCGAGCATCTCGAGGAACGACATGTCGTTCGACACGTGGTCCAGCTCGTAGCGGACCATCTTGCCGTCCTGCGCGAAGTCGTCCTTCGTGCTGGGCTTCGACTGCCGCCAGATGTGCAGGGTGACCTTCATCGCTTGTAGCCCTTCGTCACTTGTAGCTGCGCACCGCGAGGTGCACGTTCTCGAACGCCAGCGCTTCCTGATGGCGAACGGCGTTCTTGACGTCGCCCTTGTATTCCCAGACGGCGGCGTGGCAGAACTTCTCGTCGTCGCGCAGCGCCTCGCCGTCGGCGGTCTGCCACTCCTCGCGGAAGTGGCCGCCGCAGGACTCGCGGCGCTCCAGCGCGTCGCGGCACAGCAGCTCGCCGAACTCGAGGAAGTCGGCCAGCCGGCCGGCCTTCTCGAGCGATTGGTTGGTGCTCAGCTCGCCACCGAGCACCCGCACGTCGCGCCAGAACTCCTCGCGCAGCGCCGGGATCTCGCGCAGCGCCTCCTTGAGGCCCTGCTCGTTGCGCGCCATGCCGCACTTCTGCCACATGATCTTGCCGAGCGCCTTGTGGAAGTCGTCGACCGTGCGCTTGCCTTGGATCGACAGCAGGCGCTTCGTCATCTCGACGACCCCGCCGGCGACACGCTGGAACTCTGGATGGTCGGCCTTGACGCTGCCGGCCTTCTGGCCGGCGAGGTAGCCGCCGATCGTGTACGGGATGACGAAGTAGCCGTCGGCGAGGCCCTGCATGAGGGCCGATGCGCCGAGGCGGTTGGCGCCGTGGTCGCTGAAGTTGGCTTCGCCGAGCACAAACAGGCCCGGCACCGTCGACATCAGGTCGTAGTCGACCCACAGGCCGCCCATCGTGTAGTGCACGGCGGGGAAGATGCGCATCGGCTGCGAGTACGGATCCTCGGCCGTGATCTTCGCGTACATGTGGAACAGGTTGCCGTAGCGCGCGGCGATCGCGTCCTTGCCGAGCCGGGCGATGGCGTCGCGGAAGTCGAGGTAGACGCCGAGGCCGGTGTCGCCGATGCCGCGGCCGTCGTCGCAGACCTGCTTGGCCGCGCGCGACGAGATGTCGCGCGGCGCGAGGTTGCCGTAGCTCGGGTACTTGCGCTCCAGGTAGTAGTCGCGTTCGTCCTCGGGGATCTCGCCGGGCCGGCGCTTGTCGCCCTGCTTCTTGCTGACCCAGACGCGGCCGTCGTTGCGCAGCGACTCGCTCATCAGCGTCAGCTTCGACTGGTGGTCGCCGCTGACCGGGATGCAGGTCGGGTGGATCTGCGTGTAACACGGGTTGGCGAAGCCGGCGCCGCGTTTGTGCGCCCGCCAGGTCGCCGTCACGTTGCAGCCCTTGGCGTTGGTGCTCAGGTAGAACACGTTGCCGTAGCCGCCGGTCGCCAGCACCACGGCGTCGCCCGCGTGCGAACGCGCCTCGCCGGTGACGAGGTCGCGCACGACGATGCCCTTGGCGTGGCCGTCGACGATGACGACGTCGAGCATCTCGGTGCGCGAGAACATCTTCACGGTGCCGAGCCCGATCTGCCGCGCCAGCGCGGTGTAGGCGCCGAGCAGCAGCTGCTGGCCGGTCTGGCCGCGCGCGTAGAACGTGCGCGACACCTGGGCGCCGCCGAAGCTGCGGTTGTCGAGCATGCCGCCGTAGTCGCGGGCGAACGGCACGCCCTGCGCGACGGCCTGGTCGATGATGTTCACCGACAGCTCGGCGAGGCGATAGACGTTGGCCTCGCGGGCGCGGAAGTCGCCGCCCTTCACGGTGTCGTAGAACAACCGGTAGATCGAATCGCCGTCGTTGCGGTAGTTCTTGGCGGCGTTGATGCCGCCCTGCGCGGCGATCGAGTGCGCGCGGCGCGGGCTGTCCTGGAAGCAGAAGCACTCGACCTGGTAACCGAGTTCGGCGAGCGAGGCGGCGGCCGACGCACCGGCGAGGCCGCTGCCGACGACCAGCACCTTGTACTTGCGCTTGTTGGCCGGGTTGACGAGCTTGAGCTCGAACTTGCGGTTCGACCACTTCTCCTGGACCGGTCCCGCGGGGATCTTGGCGTCGAGCTTCATGGGGCCACCTTGACGATGCCGGACAGCACGGACAGGGGGAGCAGGATGTTGCCGCCGGCGAGCAGCCCCGCGACGACGACGCTGAGCCGGCGGATGACCGGCGTGTAGCGCGCATGGTTCAGGCCCAGCGTCTGGACGAAGCTCTGGATGCCGTGCGCGAGGTGGAAGAACAACACGACCATGAAGCCGACGTAGGCGAGCGCGATGCTCGGGTTCTCGAAGCTCCGCACGACCATCGTGTGCACGTCGAAGCCGTCGAACTTGCCGGCCTTGGCCGCCCCAGCCCCGTGCACGACCCCGGCGGTGAAGTGCAGCAGGTGGTAGACCACGAAGCCGAGCGTGGTCAGGCCGGTCAGCAGCATCGAGCGGGAGGCGAAGCTGGCGACCAGGATCTCCTCCTTCTGGTACTTCACCGGTCGCGCCGCGCGATTCTGTCGGGCCAGTCGGATGCCGGTGACCACGTGCAGCAGCAGGGCGCCGCCGAGCACGCAGCGCACGGCCCACAGCAGGGCCGGTTCGCGGTGCAGGAGTTTTGCGTAGTCGGCGAGATGCTCGGGCTCGGAGAACAGCTGCAGGTTGCCCAACAGGTGCCCAACCACGAACAGGAACAGCAACACGCCGGTGACCGCCATGGTCAGCTTGCCGCCGACCGACGACCGCCAGAAGTCACAGAGCCAGGTCATGAGGGCGTCGAAGGATCGGCAGCGACGCCCACGATTGCAACAAGCTGCAGTGCGGGGAGGCCGCGATCAGCCGGCTGCCGCTGCGACCTGCGCACGCTGGCCGAGCGGCGTCTTCCCCATCGAGACCAGGGCGCGCAGGGCATCGGCGGTCTTGACATCGAGCGGCAGCAGTTGCTCGCGGCGGATCAGCACCAGCCGGCCGTTGGTCGGGTTCGGCGAACTCGGCACGAACACCAGCGCGTGCGGCGTGCCGTCCGGGCCCGGCGCGTCGCCGGTGACGAAGCCGATCTCGTAGCCGTCGTCGGCGCGCAGGGCGACGACGCCGCGGAAGAAGCGCTCGCGCGTCGAGTCGTAGCCGAGCACCTCCTTGAGCGACTGGTAGAGCGTGCCGACGAACGGCAACCGCTCGAGCGCGCGGTCGGTGCGCCGCCACAACCAGCGACCGGCGAAGGTCGTCACGAACAGGCCGACGCCGTAGATCACCAGCAGCGCCAGCACGAGACCGAGGCCCGGGAAGTACCACGACACCTTGTCGCGCCACGAGGCGGTCAAGGCACCCTCCAGCCAGACCACCGAGAACACCGCGCCCCCCATCGGCAGCAGCGCCACGATGCCGGCGACCAGACAGCGGGTGATGTGGCTCGTCTTCGACTTCATGCGGCGGGCGAGTCTACCGGCCGGTGCGGCGGGCGGCCCGCCCGCTCCGGCTCATCGCGCGGCCGCGTCCCGCTTGCGCCGCAGGAACCACAGGCCGTCCTCGGCGAACTGCTGGTACTTCGGGTCGCGCAGCAACCGCGTCTCGCGCCGCACGATCCACGGCAGCATGAGCCGCCAGGCGAAGCGGATCAGCTTCGACTTCATGAACACGTAGAACGCGTTCGTCGCGTGGCTCGCGTAGTAGTGGTAGAAGTGCCGCTCGATCACCTCGTAGTGCTCGCGGAAGTAGTCGTCGAGGTGGATGTGCTCGCCGAAGAACTCGACGCCGGCCGGGCTCTCGTGGCGGATGTTCATCTCGTCGCCGCCGGCCGCCGGCCCGTCGAGCGTCTGCTTGCCGGTGACCTCGAGGTAGAAGTCGATGTCGAAGAAGCGCTTCCAGAACGGGTGCTGACCCCACCACAAGAGCCGCTGGGCGACCGCCGGCGCCATGCCCTCGTGGTTGGGTTCGACGAACAGCATGTAGCCGTCCGGCCGCAGGTGGTGCTCGACGAGGAACGTCAGCGTCTTCGCGAACTCGGGGAAGTGGTGCAGGCTGCCGTGTGAGGTCAGCAGGTCGACCGGCTGCTGCGGCCGCCAGTCCATCACGTCGGCGGCGACGAACTCGCAGAGGTGGGCGATGCCCTGCTCCTTCGCCATGCGCTTGGCGGTCTCGATCTTCTTCGGCGACAGGTCGATGCCGTAGGAGAAGATGCCGCGCTTGGCCGTGGCGTGGCACAGCCAGCCGTTGCCGCAGCCGATGTCGACCAGCGACTTGATCTCCTGCCGGTGCGTGCCCAGGAGCCGCAGCAGCGTCTTGACGCGCGGCCGGATGATGATGTCGGCGAGCTTCGGCACGAAGCGCCAGTCGTGCGGGCGCGCGTAGAGGCTGCCGATGCGCTCTTCCTGCAGGTCCCAGAACGCGGCCTCCTTGGCCAGCAGTTGCTCCGGCCTGGCGCCGCCTCCGGGCGGCGTGGCGGCGGACGCCGGATCCGGCTGCTTCTGGTCGTTCTCGCTCACGGGCACTGGGGCCGCGGGCGGGCGGCGGCAAGGCAGGCTAGCCCGCCCCGCAGAGCAGTCAAGCCGAGCCGCGCACGGGAGCCGATTCGAGACGGCCGAGCCAGCTAGCGACCTCGTCGATCGTGCGCGGCAACGTCGACGTGCCGGCGGTGAGACCGACCACGCGACAGCCGACGAACCACGCCGGCTGCAGTTCGCCCGCGTGCTCGACGTGCAGCGTGCGTAATCCGGCGGCCTCGCCGCGCTGCACGAGCTGCCGCGTGTTGTTGGAGCCGTGCCCACCCACCACCACCAGGGCGTCGATGCGCGGCAGCAGCGCCGCCAGCGCCTCGATGCGCGCCTTGGTCGGGCCGCAGATGGTGTCGATCTCGCGCACGTCGGCGTGCGGGTTCTCGGCGCGGATGCGGGCGACGATCCGGCGCGCCAGGGCCACCGGCGTCGTCGTCTGGCTGACCACGCCGAGGCGCCGCTCGGGCCAGGGCAGCACCTCAGCCTCGCTGGCGACCACGATCGGCGCCGCCAGGTCCTCGACGAGCCCGCGCACCTCGACGTGGTCGGCGCGGCCGATGACGACCACGCGGCGACCTTCGGCGGCGAGCTCCTTGGCCGCGGCGTGCGCCTTCTGCACCAGCGGGCAGGTGGTGTCGAGCAGCTGCTTGCCGGCGGCCGTCAGCCGTTCGCGCTCGCGATCGCTGACGCCGTGCGCGGTGACCAGCACGACCGGCGTCCCCGGCACGCCGCGGCGGGCCTCGTCGGCGCGGTGGAAGCCGCGGCGATCGAGCATCGCCAACACCTCGGGGTTGTGCACCAGCTCGCCGTGGATGGTCACCGCCGTCGGATCGGCGACGCGGCCGATGGTGGTGAGCGCATCCCGCACGCCAAAGCACATGCCCATCTCGTCCGCTCGCAACACTTGCATGTCAGGACTCCTCGGCCGGCCGCCGATCGCGTTTACTTGGCAATGCAAAGTTAACCGTCGCAGCGCCGCAGTCAACCCGTCGGCATCAGTACCCGGCCAAGGTCTGCTGAAGGTGCCGGTCGAGCGCGCGGCGCTGGGCCGCGGTCAGGAAACACCCCGCCGGCAGCTTGCCGTCCTGCAGCGCGCTGCGCAGCCGGGCCAGCACCCGATCCCGCAGGGGTGCGGGCAGGTTGCCGAAAGCCGGCGCGTGCACCATCGGCGACAGCGGCAGGGTGAAAAGGCGCTGGCGGAGATCGAAGGTGCCGAGCCGCCCGCCGTCGGCGTCGACCGGCAGGGCCGCCACGAAGTCGCGTGCGAAGGCCGGTTCAGCCGCCCTGACCTGGCCGCCGAGGGCCGCTTCGTCGGCGAACAACAGGGCGCCCACGATCGCCTCCGCCAGCCGATCGGCCACCCGCGCCGTCTGCTCGCGCAGGCCGGACTCGCCGAGCAGACCGTTCACGGCGCGGTCGTTGTCGAGCAGGCAGCGCATCTGCAGCGACGACCGGATCAGCAGGTTGTGCAGCGTCGCCTGCTGCTCGAACGCGAGCAGGGTGGCGATGTCGCTGTGCGGCGCCGGGTAGGCGGCGGCATCGAACCAGTCGGCGAACGTGGTCAGGTCCGCGGCCTCGCGCGCCACCACCACGTAGCGGCCACGTTCGTCGCGACGAGCGACGCCGTTGCCGCGGTGCGGACCGGCGGACCCGGTGACGAGCCAACCGCCCCAGCGGTCACGCAACGCCGTGCGCAGCGTGACGTCGACTTCGCCGGCCGCGGTGATCGGGTGGCCGTCGGCGTCGGGGAACACCGAACGCAGCACCAACCCCGGTTCGTCGTCGGTGCGTTCGCTGGCGTGGCAGCTCAGACAGGAGTCGTCGCGCACAAAGCGCGCCGGCTGCGCGGCATCCTGGGCTACGGTGTAGAAGACGAGGCCGAGGCGGGCGTCGCCGACGGCGACCTCGAGTTGCGCGGCTCCGGGCACCCAACCGACGTAGGCATCCGCAGAGAAGAACAACGCGCGCGGACTGGCCGGCGAGATCCTGTGCCGCTGCAGGCTGGTCTTGCTGAACACCAGCATCTGGCTCGACTCGGGCACCGTCAGGGCCCGCAGCACGGCGCGCAGGCGGCCGCTCGGCCCGGCGGCCGGCAGGTCGAGTTCGCCGGCGGCGAGGCGCCGGTCGAGCGCGGTCGCGGCGTTGTCGGCCGCGGTGCGCGCATAGTCGACGGCCAGGCGCTGGTGGAAACCCTGCGCAGCGGCCGGAGCCGCCAAGAAGCCGAGCAGCAGAAAGTGGAGGCTGGCGGCGCGGGCCATGGTGGCGCAGAGCCTAGCGGCGCGCTGCAGGGCTCGGGGTTCGCACCTGGGCGTAGGCCCAAGCCCTGCGTCGTTACGCAGATGGAACGTGCTTCACTTTCTTGTGACACCCGCCAGCCCTACCCTGCCCAGTCGCGAGCTGGTGCGCCCGGGCCGGGCCCGCGCCGCCACCCGCTGCGCAGCGCCGCGCCTCTGGCATGGCCGTTGCCAAGGCGCGCGCCCAATGGTCCCCTCACGCATCCTGCTCCCCCTCTCCCTGCTGCCACTCGCGGCGCTCGCCCTCCTCCCCGCGTGCGCCTCGGGCCAGAAGCAGAGGGTGCTGCCGACCGAGCATTACACACCGCCGGCCAAGTCCGCCACCACGGTCGCCGAACTGCCCGGCGTGCACAACATCGTCACCTATGACGACAATCTCCTGAGCGGCGGCGCCCCCGAGGACGAGGCCGGCATGCGTTCGCTGGCCGGGCTCGGCATCAAGACCATCATCTCCGTCGATGGCATGCTGCCCGACGTCGAGCTGGCCGAGAAGTACGGCATGCGCTACGTGCACCTGCCGATCAGCTACGACAAGGTGCCGGTCGAGCGGCAGAAGGAACTCGCCCAGGCGATCACGAGCTGCGGCGGCCCGATCTACATGCACTGCCACCACGGCAAGCACCGCAGCGCCGCGGCGCTGGCGTCGGCCGTCGTATTGTGCGGCAAGCTGACGCCGGAGGCCGCCATGGCGCGCATGAGCGTGTCGGGCACCGCCAAGGACTACCAGGGCCTCTGGCAGTCGGTGCGCAACGCCGCCCCGCTGCCCAAAGACCAGCTGCGCATCGACCCGGACACGCTGCCGAAGCTGACGCAGGCCAGCGGCATGGTGTCGCTGATGAACGAGATCGACCAGGTCTTCGATTTCGTGAAGCGCGCGCAGAAGGCCGGCTGGAAGGCGCCCGCCGACCACCCTGACCTCGTCGCCTCGCACGAGACCGAGCGCCTCGCCGCCGCCTTCGCCCGCGTCGCCGCCGACCAGGAGTGTGTCAAGGAGGACGACTTCCTGAAGGCGCTCGACGCCTCGATCCTCGCCAGCAAACAGCTCGACGCCGCCGTGCGCGCCAACGATGCCGCCACCGCCGACCAGCTCGTCAACTCGCTCGGCAAGAGCTGCAAGGAATGCCACAAGACCTACCGCGATCGCTGATCGCGGCTGGCCCGGCCCCACCCCACTCTCCCCGCACCAGGAACCCACCATGCGCGCCCTCTCCACCGTGCTGTTCGCGGTCGTGCTCGCCGGCTGCGGCGCCAAGCCCACCGGCAGCGCGGTCCGCATCTACGTCTCGCTCGACCAGCAGTTCAGCGCCCCGCTGCTCGACAGCTTCGCCAAGGAGCTCGGCATCACCCTCGACCAGCAGCACGACACCGAGGCCGCCAAGACCGTCGGCCACGTCAGCGCCATCGTCGAGGAGCGCGCCAACCCGCGCGGTTCGGTGTTCTGGAACAACGAGCTCGCCAACACCGTGCACCTCGCCAACCAGGGCCTGCTGGAGCCGTACGACTCGCCGTCGGCGCAGGACGTCCCGGCGATGTGGCGCGATCCACAGCGCCGTTGGACCGCGTTCGCGGCGCGCGCCCGCATCCTGGTCGTCAACACCGAGCTGCTGCCGGATCCGGCGTCGTGGCCGACCAGCTACCGGGATCTCGTCGACCCCAAGTGGAAGGGCCGCTGCGCGGTGGCGAAGCCGCTGACCGGCACGACGATGACGCACTTCACGGCGATGCGCAAGCTGCTCGGGGAACCGGCGTTCACGGCCTGGATCGACGGCATGTTCGCGAACGACGTGCAGTTCCTCGCCAGCAACGGTGCCACGCTGCGCGCGGTGCGCGAGGGCAAGCTCGCGTTCGCCTTCACCGACACCGACGACTACCACGAGGCGGCCAAGAAGGGCTTCAAGGTCGCCTGCGTGTTCCCCGACCAGCAGGACGGGGGCATCGGCACCATGCTGATCCCGAACTCGGTGGCACTGATCAAGGGCGGGCCCAACCAGGCAGCGGCCAAGCAGCTGATCGACAGGATCCTCGCCCGCGAGACCGAGGCGCTGCTGGCAGCAGCTGACGGTGCGCAGATCCCGCTGCGGGCGGGCATCCCGGGGCCGAAGGACCCCGGCATCAAGGCGCCGGGCGCGTTCCGCGCCATGCAGTGGGACATCGACTGGACGGCGGCGAACCTCGCCGCGATGAGCCGCGACTACGGCAAGCGGTTCGGCTTGTGATCCGCAGCGGCCACCGCCTGTGCTGGTCCCGGTGGCCGCTCTGGCTGGCACTCGCCTTCCTGTTCGCGTTCGTGCTGGCGCCGCTCGCTTTGCTCGCGGTCGGCACCGTGCAAGGCCCTGACGGCTTCACGCTGGACGCCTGGCGCGAGCTGGCGCACGACGAGAACGCGCTGCAGCAACTGCGCGCCTCGCTCGCACTCGGCCTCGCCGCGACCACGATCTCGCTGCTGTGCGGCGGTGGCCACGCCTGGCTGACCTTGCACCGCGGCGTGCCGGGTGCCGTCTGGCTGGCGCCGCTCGGCGTGGCGCCGCTGGCGGTGCCGCCGATCTTCATCGCCATGGGGCTCGCCGACGTCAGCGACACCACCGGCTTCTGGCCGTGTGCGTGGCTGCTCGGCGTCGCCCACGCGCCGTTCGTCGCCGTGCTGGCGGCGCGCGGCCTGCGCGCGATCGACGGCCGCGCCTTCGAGTCGGCGCTGCTGCTGCGCGGCGGCGCCCGCGCCGAGCTGTGGCTCCTGCGGGCGATCCTGCCCGAGCTGCTGGCCGGCTGCCTGCTCGCCTTCCTGTTCACGGTCGCCGACCACGGCGTGCCCGAGTTCCTGACCGTGAAGGGCAAGACCTGGCATACCTACGCCGAGGGCATCTTCTCGCGCTGGACGCGGCGCGCCGTCGGCACCACGTTCGCCGAGCTGCAGAGCCCGCTGGTGGCGGCGTTGCCGTACGTCGCCGGCCTCGGCTGTCTGCTCTACGCTGCCTTGCGGCTGCGCGCGGCGGCGCCGGACCGCGGCGTGCTGCGGCCGCTGCCGGTGCGCCCGCTCGGCAAGCTGCGTTGGCCCGCCTTGCTGCTGCCGCTCGGCTACCTCGGCTTCGGCCTCGCACTGCCGGTCGTCGTGCTGGCGCGCTGGGTGCTCGGCTCGGCGCAGAAGCTCGAACCGATGTCGCTGCAGTTCGCCCAGCAGAGCTACCAGAAGGCGGTCAGCGAAGGCGTGCCCGACCTGCTGCACTCGATCGTGCTCGCCGCCGGCGTCGCCGTGCTCGTGCTGTTGCTGGCGTTGCCGTTGGCGCGCGCGTCGGCGCGGCGCTGGCCGTGGCTCGAACTGCTGGTCGCGATCCCCCTGGCCCTGCCGGCGATCCTGCTCGGCATCGGCCTCGTGCGCACCTACAGCGACCACTTCCTGCTGCGCTGGTGCGGCGACTTCTACGACACCTGGGGCTTCGCCGCCTGCGGCTACGCCGCGCGCTTCGTGCCGTTCGCGGCGCTGACGCTGGCGGCGCACGTACGCCGCCTGCCGATAGCCGCCGAAGAGGCCGGTGCCCTGGTGCCGCGGTCGGCGACGGTGCGCGCGCTGCGCTTGCACGTGCGGCCGCTGGCGGCGTCGAGCTGGGCCGCGGGCGTCCTGGTGTTCGTGCTGGCCCTGCGCGAACTCGACCTCGCCGTGCTGCTGCCGGCCGCCAACGCCACCGCCGTGCGCCGCCTCGCCAACGCCGTGCACTTCCAGCACGAGGACTGGAGCGGCGTCATCGCCCTGATGATCCTCAGCATCGCCGTCCTGGTCCCGTTGTTGCCGGCGATCCTCGCCGGCCGCAAGCTGTCCTCCCTCGATTGAGCCCCGCGTGAGCCTCCAAGTCCGCATCCAGGCTTTGCACCTCCGCCGTGCCGGCTTCACCCTCGGTCCGCTCGACATCGAGGTCGCCGCCAGCACCCGGCTCGCCATCGTCGGCCCGTCGGGCTCCGGCAAGACCACGCTGCTGCGCTGCGTCGCCGGCTTCGAGCGCGTCGACGGCGGCAGCATCCGCATCGGCGAGCAGCTCGTCGCCGCCGACCGCGTCCACCTCGACCCGGCCTTGCGCGGCGTCGGCATGGTGTTCCAGGACGGCGCCTTGTGGACCCACATGACCGCGCTGCAGCACCTGACGTTCGCGGCGCCGGGGCTCGGCAAGGCGGCGGCGCTGGCGCTGCTCGAACGCGCCGGCCTCGGCGCCCAGGCCCACAAGAAGCCGCCGCGTATGTCGGGCGGCGAGGCGCAGCGGCTCGGTCTGCTGCGGGCGCTGGCGCCGGGCCCTGGTGTGCTGCTGCTCGACGAACCGCTGCGTTCGGTCGACGTGCACCAGCGCGACAGCCTCGTCACGCTGCTGCGCGAGCTGACCGGCGAACGCCGCACGACGACGATCCTGGTCACCCACGACCGCGACGAAGCGCTGGCGCTCGCCGACGAGTTGGTCGTGTTGTGCGCCGGCAAGCTGGTCGAACACGGCACCGCCGCCGCACTCGTGCAGCGGCCGCGCACGGCCTTCACCGCCGCGTTCCTGCTCGGCGCCGCCTGCCTGCCGGCGCGGCGCGACGGCGCCGCGGTGGTGACGCCGTTCGGCAGCTTCCCGGCCCCGGCCGAGCCGGGTGATCTGCGCCACGTGCTGTTGCCCGGCGACGTCGCGGTCGCCGCCGACAGCACGGCGAACGCCACCACCACGGCCCGGCTGATCGCCGCGACCCCCGACGCCACCGGCTTCCACCTGCGGCTCGCGCTCGGTGATCAGGTCGTGCACTGCCGCCACGATCGCGCCCTGCCCGCCGACACGATGGTACGCCTCGTGCTGAATGGCCCCGCCCGCCTGCTGCCGTGGCAGGCTCCCGCCGCCCTCACCTGAACCGATCCCCCGCATGCGACTCTCCTCCCGCATCGCCATCGCCGGCGCCGTGCTCGCCGTGTTCGCTGGCACGCTGGTGTTCCTCGACTCCGGCCGCAAACCCCACGCGGCCGCCGCAGAGACCCGCTGGGAGTCGTCGACGCAGTGCCGCGACTGCCATCGGGACGTCTACGACGAGTGGCAAGGCAGCCACCACCAGATCTCCTTCACCAACCCCGAGGTGCGCGCGCTCAGCGAGGACTTCCGCCTCGAGGAGTGCAAGGACTGCCACCTGCCGCGACCGCTCGCGGTGACCGGCTTCGGCAAGCGCACGCTGCCGCGGCGCACCAACTTCGACGAAGGCGTGAGCTGCATCACCTGCCACCTCGGCCCCGACGGCGGCATCGTCGGTCGCAACGACCGCCCCGAGGTGCCGTGCAGGCCGGTGCGCAACGAGCAGTTCCTCGCCGTCAGCGCCTGCGAGTCGTGCCACAACCAACACGGCACCACCGACCAGTGGCGCGCCAGCACCTTCGCCAAGCAGGGCACCGACTGCTCTTCCTGCCACATGCCGGCCGTCGACCGCGCGCGCCAGGACGGCAGCAAGCGGCTCGGCCGCGGGCACGTGTTCCCGGGCTGCCACGACAAGGCTTGGCTCGACAAGACCTACACCTTCGACGCCGCCGCGATCGGCGACGAGCTCGTGCTGACGCTCGCGAACGTCGGCGCCGGCCACAACTTCCCCACCGAAGAGCGCCACCGCGCGGTCGACATGATGTACCGCTTCGCCACGGCCGCCAGCCCCGGCGAATGGCAACGTGCCTACCGCTTCCGCATGCCCTACCGCGACGAGGCCACCCCGGTGAACCCCGGCAACGCCACCGGCGAGAACACCCAGCTGCCGGCCGGCGAGCAGAAGACCGTGCGCGTGCCGATCCCCGCCGGCACCGCTGCGATCGAGGTGCGGCTGTGGTACCGTCTGACCCCGTTCTGCGGCGACGAGGATCCGCGCAGCACCATGCTCGTCGAGAAGAGGATCGAACGGTGAGGCCCCCTACCAGCGTTCCGTGCCCGTCGCGGCCGACTCCGCGCTGGCCTTCGCTGCTGGCGCCGATCCTGCTCGGCATCGGTGGCTGCGGCGGTCCGACCGGGCAACCGGCTGCGCAGCACCCGCCCCTGCCGCCGCTGCAGCTCGCTCCACAACAGGCGGAGCTCGACGCGCTGGCCAAGGCCGCGGCACCACCGCCAGCGGCGAAGCAGAAGGAGCTGCGCGAGCTCGCCGACATCGTGCTGCAGCTCGTCGAGAGCGACGAACGCACCGCGGCCTTCGCCGAACGTTCCCTGCTCGGCGACCCCGGGCTCACCAGCGTGCTCGAACCGGCGCTGGCCAGTGACAAGGTCGAGGTGCGCCGCCGCGCCGCCTGGCTGTGTGGTCGCAGCAACCAACCGCTGCTGCAGTTCCCGCTGCTGCTGCGCCTCAAGTACGAGACCGACGGCGAGGCGATCGTCTGGGCCGCCGACTCGCTGCAGCGCCTCGGCAACGACACCGGCCTCGCCTGGCTCGCGTCGGCGATGAACTCGGAGAAGGTGCAGCAGCTCGCCGGCAGCCTCGGTATCGGCATCCTCGGCGACCGCAACGTCGAGCTCAGCGAACGACCGACCTACGTCGAACTGCAGACGCAGCTGCAGCAGCTCACCGATGCCTGGCGACGCCGCGGCACCCGGGCCGACTGGCAGGGCGCCACGATCGACGCCGCCCAGCTCGACCACACGCTGGCCGCCCACCTCGCCATCGCCGAGGGCTTCGCGCTGCGCCCGATCGACGAGGCGAAGTGGGTGCTGGCGCGCGGCGGCGCCCTGGTGGTGCCGCGCCTCGTGCACACCCTCTCGGCCAGCGAGCCCTACCTGCGTTCGATGGCGCTCGACGTGCTGACGCAGCTCGGCCCGATCGCCCACCGCGCCGGCCCAGCCCTGCTGCCGCTGCTGCAGGATCCGCTGACCGCGTCCTACGCGGTGCGCACGCTCGGCGAGATCGGCTACCAGGACGCCGTGCCACACCTGCGCGCGCGCCTCGCCGACCCCGACGCCGAGATGCGCGCCGCCTGCGTGCAGGCGCTCGGCGTGCTGCAGGACGCCGCCAGCGCCGCCACCTTCGAGCAGCTGCTCGCCGACCCTGGCCAGGCGATGGACGTGCGCGTCAACGCCGCCTTCGCGCTGCTCTGCCTCGGCGCCAACCCCGGCGCCGACGCGTTCCTGAAGCAGCGCGAGGCGCAGCACGACTACCACGAACCGACCCTGAGCTGGCTGCGCGACCGGCTCGCCACCGTGACCCGCTGACCACCGCACCACAGGCAATCGCCGCCGCGCGCCAGCAGCCCCCGGTCGCGCGTCGTCGCCGTCGCCGCGCGCCGGCTCAACTGAAGAAGTCGTTGCCCTTGTCGTCGACGACGAGGAAGGCCGGGAAGTCCTTCACCTCGATCCTCCACACCGACTCCATGCCGAGGTCGGCATAGTCGAGCACCTCGACCTTCTTGATCGAGTCGCGCGCCAGGATCGCGGCCGGGCCGCCGATCGAACCGAGATAGAAGCCCGTGTACTTCTTGCACGCCTCGGTCACGACCTTGCTGCGGTTGCCCTTGGCGAGCATCACGAAGCTGCCGCCGGCCTGCTGGAAGGCGTCGACGTAGGCGTCCATGCGGCCGGCGGTGGTCGGCCCGAACGAGCCCGACGCCATGCCGCTCGGCGTCTTCGCCGGCCCGGCGTAGTAGACGACGTGGTCCTTCAGGTACTGCGGCAGCCCTTCGCCGCGGTCGAGCCGCTCCTTGAGCCGAGCGTGGGCGATGTCGCGGGCGACCACCATCGGCCCGCTCAGCGAGAAGCGCGTCTTGATCGGGTACTTGCTCAGCGTCGAGCGGATCTCGGCCATCGGCCGCGACAGGTCGATCGGCACCACCTCACCGGCGAGCTTCTGCTCGTCGACGTCGGGCAGGAAGCGCGCCGGGTTGGTCTCGAGCTGCTCGAGGAACACGCCGTCCTGGGTGATCTTGGCCTTCGCCTGGCGGTCGGCGCTGCACGACACGCCGATGCCGACCGGGCAGCTGGCGCCGTGCCGCGGCAGCCGGATCACGCGCACGTCGTGGCAGAAGTACTTGCCGCCGAACTGGGCGCCGATGCCGTTCTGCTGGGTGATGCCGAGCACCTGCTGCTCGAGCTCGAGGTCGCGGAAGGCGCGGCCGCGCTCGTTGCCGCTGGTCGGCAGCGCGTCGAGGAAGCGCGCGCTGGCGAGCTTGACGGTCTTCAGGTTGAACTCCGCCGACATGCCGCCGATGACGATGGCGAGGTGGTACGGCGGGCAGGCCGCGGTGCCGAGCTTCTTCGTCTCCTTGTCGATCCAGCCCAGCAGCGTCTTCGGGTTCAGCAGCGCCTTGGTCTCCTGGAACAGGTAGGTCTTGTTGGCCGAACCGCCGCCCTTGGTCAGGAACAGGAACTTGTAGGCGCTGCCGGGTTCGGCGTAGAGCTCGATCTGCGCCGGCAGGTTGTCGCCGGTGTTGACCTCGCGATACATGTCGAGCGCCGCCATCTGCGAGTAGCGCAGGTTGGTCTCCAGGTAGGTGCGGGCGATGCCTTCGCTGAGCGCCGCCTCGTCGTTGCCTTCGGTCCACACCTCCTGGC
The DNA here is from genome assembly GCA_016793265.1 of Planctomycetota bacterium. Lineage (GTDB taxonomy): Bacteria > Planctomycetota > UBA1135 > UBA1135 > UBA2386 > JAEUHT01. The sequence continues at coordinate 12,221 of JAEUHT010000114.1, read as the reverse complement.
CCTTCTTGCCGATCACGATCGCCGTGCCGGTGTCCTGGCAACTCGGCAGCACCATGCCGGCCGAGACGTTGGCGTTCTTCAGCATCTGCAGGGCGACGAAGCGGTCGTTGGCCGAGGCCGCCGGGTCTTCCAGGATGTTGCGCAGCTGCTGCAGATGGCCGGGCCGGAACAGGTGGCTGATGTCGCGGATGGCGGCGAACGCGAGCGCCGACAACGCCTCGGGCTCGACGCGCAGCAGCCGCCGACCGCCGGCATCGACGGTGGAGACGTGCTGCTTCGTCAGCAGGCGGTAGGGCGTGTCGTCAGGGCCGAGTTCGAAGATCGGTTGGTAGGCGGACGGCATGCCCGCAGCTTCCCGGTCGGCGCGCGCACTGTCCACCGCCACAGGGCCCGCCCTGGCCCGAACGGCGAACGCGCGTCACCCCGGCGCACGCTCTGCCGCGCCGCACGTCACTGCGGCCGGAACCGCTGCACGCAGGCGGCGGCCACCGCGTCGCAGGCCGCGGCGGCTTCGCCCTGATTGCAGGTCACCAGCACGGCGAACTTCGCTTCGGGCGCGAGCCAGGCCACGCAGTACCACATGGTATTGCTGCCGGAGTGCGTGAGCACCGGGCCAAGCGCCCACGGTCGCTTGGTGACCACCCAACCGAGCGCGTAGTCGGCCCCGGCGGGCGGCGTGCGCAGCGCGGCCAACGACGCCGTGGTCAACAGCGGGTGCTCGCGGTCGACCACCACGCCGAGGTGCAGTGCCGCGAACTTCGCCCAATCGCGCAGCGTCATGTGGGCGGTGCCAGCCGGACCGAGCGACGGCGGGTTGTCGGCGAACACCGGCACCGGGCCCGACTTGCCGGCCTGGTGCCCCCACGGCTCGGTGGTGCCGTCCACCGCGCCGGGCATGCCGAAGCCGGCGCTGGTGATGCCGAGCGCACCGAACAACTCACGCTGCATCAGCTCGGCCCACGGCGCCTTGCCGACCCGCTCCACGATCGCGCCGGCGATCATGTAGCCCGCGTTCGAGTACAAGAAGCGCGCGCCGGGCTTCGCTTCGGGCGCCACCGCGAGCATCGTCGCGGCCACCTTCGTGCGCGCCTCGGCGTCGCTGCCGGGGAAGTGGAACAGCTGCCCCCACAGCGGCTCCGGCGGACCGCCCGGCAGACCGGCGCGGTGCGTGAGCAGATCGCGCACGGTGATGCCACGGGCGTCGGCGTGCAGCGTCGCGGCCAGATCGGGCAGGGCCTCGGCAACCGTCGTCGTCCACTGCAGGGAGCCGCGTTCGACGTACTTCGCCAGCAGCGTCGCCGTCATCACCTTGGTGCACGAACCGAGGTGCCAACGATCGTCGACGGTGACCGGCTGCGGGTGGCCCTGCCGCCGCACGCCGCTGACGCCGAGCGCGCGCAGCTCGCCGTCGACCAGCACCACGACGCCGAGCGCCGGTACGCCGCGCTCGGTGCGCACCTTCGCCAGCAGCCCGCCGAGGTCCTCGACCACGGGCGCCGGCGCCTGCGCCGAGAGCGCGGCCACGAACCAGACACTGCACCACGACGACAGGAACTTCACCGCCGGACTCTACCGGCTGCGGCCCGCCGCGGGCGCCCCCGCTACGCTTGCCGCGATGCTGCGCCCGCTGCTCGCCGTCTCCGCCTGCCTGTTGCCCGTCTGCTGCACCCTGCCGACGAACGCCGCGGCGGCACGCCCGGGGCCGGTGCCGGTGGCCGGACCGGCCGGCGACGTCGACCTGCGCCCGCAGTTCGCGGCGTTCAACCTGCCGCCGCGACCGCAGGGGGCGCGGCCGACGTGTTCGATCTTCACCACCGTGGCGGCGATCGAGTTCGCCTTCGCGCGGGCCACCGGCCGCGGCGAGCGGCTCAGCGCCGACTACTGCAACTGGGCGGCGAACGCGGCGAACGCGCGCCACGACGACGGCGACTTCTTCCACTTCGCGCTGTCGGGCTTCGTTCGCTTCGGCATCTGCAGCGAAGCGGCTTGGCCGTACGCGGCGCAGTTCCGCGGCGACGAGCTGCCACCGCCCGATGCGCTGGTCGACGCCGGCCGCCACGATGCCGCGCAGCGCGCGGTGCGCGTGCGCTGGATCCGCCCGATCGCCGAACGGCCGGGGCTCAGCGACGCCGAGTTCGACGAGGTGCTGGCGACGTTGCGCCGGGGTTGGCCGGTCGCCGCCGGCTCCGGCCACAGCCGGCTGCTGGTCGGCTACCGCGTCGATGCCACCGCCGACGGCGGCGGCGTCTTCCTGACCCTCGACTCGGCGCTGGCCCGCTTCGCCGAGGTGCCGGCCGCGTTCGTGCGCACGCAGCTCTACGACGTCTTCGTGGTCGAGACCGCGGCGTAGGCGCCACGCCGCCGCCCCGCTACCGTGCACCGGCCATGAAGCCGCGCGTGCTGGTGACCCGCCACGTCTATCCGGCGACGATCCCGATCCTGCAGGAACACTGTGTCGTCGACTACCAGGACAGCCACGAGGTGCTCGACGAGGCCCGGCTGCAGAAGCGCCTGCAGCACGCCCACGGCGTCGTCTGCCAGCTCACCGACCCGCTGCACGCGGCGACGCTGGCGGCGGCGCCGCAGCTGCGCGTGATCAGCCAGATCGCCGTCGGCGTCGACAACATCGACGTCGCCGCCGCGACCGCCCGCCGCATCGTCGTCACCAATACGCCGGGCGTGCTGACCGAAGCCACCGCCGATCTCACCTTCGCCCTGCTGCTGGCGGTGGCGCGCCGGCTGCCTGAGGCGGAGCGTTTCCTGCGCGCGGGGCTGTGGCGGCGCTGGGAGGTCGACCTGCTGTGCGGCGCCGACGTGCACGGCCGCACGCTCGGCATCGTCGGCTTCGGCCGCATCGGCCAGGCGGTGGCGCGCCGCGCCCGCGGCTTCGGCATGCGCGTGCTCTACTGCAACCGCAGCGCGCCGCCGGCCGACGTCGAGACCGGACTCGGCGCCCTCCGGGTGCCGCTCGACCTGCTGTTGCGCGAGAGCGACTTCGTCTCGCTGCACGTGCCGAGCACGGCCGACACCCACCACCTGATCGGCGTCGAGCAGCTCTGCGCGATGAAGCGCAGCGCGTTCCTGATCAACACCGCCCGCGGCGCCGTCGTCGACGAACGGGCGCTGATCGCGGCGCTCGAAGAGGGCCTGATCGCCGGCGCCGGCCTCGACGTCTTCGCCGCCGAGCCGCAGGTGCCCGCCGAGCTGCTGGCGCTGCCGAACGTCGTGCTGCTGCCGCACGTCGGCAGCGCGGTGACCAGCGTGCGCAGCCTGATGTGCGCGCTGGCGGCGCGCGACTGCGTTGCCGTGCTGACCGGCGAACGGCCACACCACGCGGTCAACCCCGAGGTGCTCTGAGCCGTGCGTGAGCTGCTGCGCGCCACCTTCGACGCGACGCTCGCCGACCTGCGCGCGCGCATCGACGGGCTGTCGGCGGACGCCGCGGGTGAAGCGCGGCGACACGCCGCCACGGGTGGCAACGTGCTGGTGATCGCGTTCGGCAAGGCGGCGCCGGCGATGGCGGCGGCGCTGCTGCGGCAGCTGCCGCCGACGCAGGTGCGCGGTCTGTGTGTGCCGGCGCAGCCGATCGCCGCGCTGCCGCCGCTGACCACGGTCGTCGGCGGCCACCCGCTGCCGACCGCCGGCAGCTTCGCGGCGGCGAGGCAAGCCCTGGCGGCGTGTCGCGCCGCCGACCACCACGACCACGTCGTCTTCCTCGTCTCCGGCGGTGGTTCGGCGCTGCTCGAAGCCCCGCTCGACGACCGCGTGGGCGTCGACGAGTGGCGCCACTTCTACCGCGCCCTGGTCGGCTGCGGCGCGCCGATCGACCACGTCAACCGCGTGCGCCGCCGGCTGTCCCTGGTCAAAGGCGGTCGCCTGGCGCTGGCGGCGCAGCAGGCGGCCGGCCAACACACGATCGTGGTCAAGGACGTGCCCGGCCCGCTCGCCGACGTCGCCTCCGGGCCCACGGTGGGCCTGCCGCCGGGCCCCGATACGCTCGCCGCCGACCTCGACCGCTTCGACCTGCTGCCGCACCTGAATCCGCGGCTGCGAGAACGTGTACGCGCCGGCACGGTGCCGGCGTTGCCGCAGCTGCCGGCGCACGTCACCGCCGCCGCCAGCTTCGTCACCATCGCCGACGAGCACTGCGTGCGCGCCTGTGCGGCCCGGTCGCTCGGCGCCGCCGGCGTGCTCGTCGACGACACCGTCGACGTCGACGACCAGCCCGTCGACCAGGCGCTCGATGCGCTGCTGGCCCGTCTGCAGGCCCTGCACGCCCGGTCCCCGCAGCGTCGGGTCGCCGTGGTCACCACCGGCGAACTCAGCGTGCCGCTGCCGGCTGCGCCGGGCACCGGCGGTCGCAACCAGCAGTTCGCGCTCGCCGCCGCGCGCCGCATCGCCGGCCAGCCGATCGTGGTGCTGAGCGCCGGCACCGATGGCATCGACGGCAACAGCCCGGCCGCGGGCGCGATCGTCGACGGCTCGACCGTGGCGCGCGCCGGCCGCGCCGGCTTCGACGTCGACCAGCACCTGCTGCGCTGCGACGCCTATCCGCTGCTGCAGGCGATCGGCGATGCGCTGTCGCCCGGTGCCACCGGCGCCAACGTGCGCGACCTGCGCGTGCTGCTGTACGAAGTCTGAGCGCCGGCGCGGCATCGACCGCGCGACTGTCGAAAGCCACGACGCCGTTCTGCACGCGTTCGTCGGAGAACGCAGCGTTCCGCGTGGCGCCGATGCCACGGGGCTACCCACAAAGCCCCATCGCGAGACTAAGCAGCGGCCGCGGCTCCAGACGATGCTGGGCACGCAACCGGGGAGGACAACTGGGAATGGCAAGCAAGTGCAAGTGGGCCGCCACAGGCCTGATGGGCCTCGCCGCAGCCTGTGGCGGCGGCGGCGGCGGCAGCGCCGGCTTCAGCGGCGGCACCGCCGAGTCCAACTTCGGCGTGGTGTCGCTGCTCGGCCATTCTCCTGCCGCCGACGCCGTGCAGGTGTCGGTAGACGCCGTGCTGGTGCTCGAATTCGACGCCACCATGGCGCTGGAGACCTTCGCCGACGAGGACACCTGGCTGCGCGCCGACGGCAGCGACACCGACGTGCCCGGCAGCTTCGCCCGCGGCAGCGGCGGCCGCGTGTCGTTCCGCCCGACCTCGCCGCTCGCGCCCGAGACCGACTACACGTTCCAGCTGTCGCCGCTGACCAGCGACCAGAACGGCCGCATCCTCGACCGCACGGTCACCTTCACCTTCCGCACCTTCGACGCCACGCCGCCGTCGCTGACCGCCGTCGACGTCGTCGCCGGCAGCAGCGGCCAGAGCCGCACGCGCACGTTCACCTGGACCTTCGACGAGCGCATCAACGCCGCCTCGGTGACGGCGACGTCGTGTTACCTGCGCGACGTCTTCAACGGGCGCTACCCGGCCGAGCTGCGCGTCGACGGCAACACCGTCACGCTCGACCCGCACGCCGACCTGCCCGGCAACCGCTACTTCACGCTGGTGCTGGGCACGCAGGTCGCCGACCGCGCCGGCAATACGCTGGCGCAGGCCTCGCTGACGTCGTTCACGACCCAGGCCGACGTGGCGCAGCCGAGTGTCACCGCGGTCTGGCCGGCGAACGGCAGCACCGGCCGCTCGCCGCTGCTGCAGCCGACCATCACCTTCGACGAGTCGATGGACCCCGCCACGGTCGAGGCGTCGTCGCTGTCGTTCGTCGACCAGTACGGCGGCGTGGTGGCCTTCGGCATCGACGCCACGCTGGACCAGCGTTCGCTGCGCCTGGTGCCCACCACCACGCTGGCGGCGAACCGCGCCTACTCGCTGAGCTTCCTGCTCGGCGACGCCGCCGCCACCGACGTCAGCGGCAACTCCCTGACCGCGACCCAGACGCTCAACTTCACCACCGGCAGCGACGTGGTGGCGCCGACGCTGGCGGCGAGCTCGCCGGGCGACGGCGAGAGCCGCGTGCCGGGCACCGCCACGCTGACGGCGACCTTCGACGAGGCGCTCGACGCGGCCTTCGTCGACACCGACAGCGTGACCCTGACCGCCGCCGGCGAACCGTGGGCCGCGGTGGTCGAGCTCACCGGCGGCAACACCGTGCGCGTGACGCCGGTGTTGAGCCTGCCGGTGTCGTCGCTGTGCGTGCTGACGCTGCGCTCCGGCCAGGACGGCCTGCACGACGTCGCCGGCAACGTGCTCGCGGCCGACCGCACGATCACCTTCACCACCTCGGGGGACGCCGGGCAACCGCGCGCGCTGCTGTTCCCGCCCGACGGCGCCGTCGGCGTCGCGCCGGGCGGTCACGTCAGCGTCGTGTTCGACGCCGCGATGGACGCCAGCACGCTGGGCGGCGACACGCTGCAGCTGTGTGACGACCTGTGGAACCCGCTGCCGGGCGCTTGGACGCTGCGCGCCGACAACCGGGTCGCCACCTTCCAGCCGACGACGCCGACCGCGCCGCTGGCCTACTACCGGCTGCGGGTGCGCGGCGGCGACCAAGGGGCCCGCCGCGTCAGCGGCAACTGGCTGAGCAGCGACCAGACCTCGCGCTTCCGCACCGGCAACAGCGCCGACGTGGTGCCGCCGACGCTGACGGCGACGATCAACGGCATCAGCGCGTCGCGCGCCAGCGGCCTCAACGTGCCGCCGAGCGGCTTCACGATCGACGTCAGCGCCTACGACTACGGCAACCAGCTCTGCGACATGGGCTCGATCGAGGTCCTGCTGCAGGGCAACGGCAGCGCGCCCGGGGCCGAAGCGCTGCTCGCCGCGGCGACGATCGCCTACGACGGCCTGCAGGTGCGGGTGCCGGGCAACCAACCGCTGACGGCCGGCTCCTGGACCCTGCTCGTGCGCGGTCGCGACATCGCCGGCAACCTCGGCAGCGCGGCGACGTTGACCTTCACCGTCAGCGACCTCGCCGGGGCGGCGCTGCCGTTCCCACGCACGCAGATCGTCTGGGTGCGCACCGACCTCGACCGCGACGGCAACGGCCGCACCGACTTCGACGACGACCTGCTGCGGCTGGGCCTCGCCAGCGAAGGCGATCCGGCCGGCACCAACACCTGGCTGCGCAAGGTGCTGCTCGACGCCATGCTCGCCCAGGCCAACCGCATGTATCGGCGCGGCGACCGCGGCGAACCGCTCGACGCCGACTCGGTGATGGTGCGCTTCTCGACGCGGCAGCCGATCGCGCTCGCCCACACCCAGATGGCGCTCGGCGGCTACGACCCCGAAGGCAGCCGCACGCGCGTCTACGGCGACGAGAGCACGGGCGTGCTCGGCCGCGCCTACTACGACTATCGCAACGGCAACCCCGCCGAACGCAATACCGCCACCTCCCCCGGGCTCGGCGTGTTCCCCGGCGAGATGTGGCTCTACCAGACCCGCATCCATCAGCAGGTCTATCCGTCGTACCTGACGCAGTTCGCGCAGCGCTTCAAGCCGCTCTGCGCCGCCATGGGCGGCACGCCGGCCGGCAGCGCCGCCGGCGACGCCCAGGTGCTGCGCGCCGATTTCGACTACGCCGCCGCCAACAGCACGCAGCGCGCGCGCTGGCAGACGGTGATGAGCGCCTGCGACGACTGGGCGGCGGTCATCGGCATCATCCTCGCGCACGAGACCGGCCATTCGATCGGCCTCGTCGCCCCGGGCGCCATGCCGAGCGGCCTGTTCGGCGATTCGTCGCTGCACGACAGTTATGCCGACGCCGCCGAGGTGATGGCGCCGTCGGTCGGTTACGAGGCGATGACGACGCTCGACTACGGCTTCCGCGACCTCGACCTGGCCTACCTGCGACAGAGGGTGATCCTCAAGTGAAGCGTCATCTCGGCACCGTTCTCCTGACCCTGTCGACCCTCGGCCGCGCCGCGGCCCAGGACGCCGGCAGCACGCTCGCGGCCCTGGCCGAACGCGCCGACCTCGTCGTGCGCGCGACCGTCGTCGCCGCCACCGACCCGTCGCCGCAGTGGCACCGCATGCAGTTCGCCAGCGTGCAGGTGCTGAAGGGCACCGCCGCGGCGACCTTCGAGCTGCTCGAGCCGGCCGGCGCCTGCTGCGGCCGCAGCCTGTTCGCGCTGCAGATCGGCGACGAACGGCTCTTGTTCCTGCGCCGCACCGGCCAGACGCTGCACCCGCTCGGCGGCGCCCGCGGCGTGCTGCCGGCGGCAGCGGCGGTCGTGGCCCATGTGTCGGCGCTGCTGGCCGCGCCCGACGCCGCCGCACGCGCGGCCGTGCTCACCGCCGGCCTCGCCGCCGACGCCCCGCGCGTCGCCGACGACGCCGCCCAGGCGCTCAGCACGCTGCCGCAGCTGAGCCTCGGTTCGCCGCAGCGCGCCGCCATCACCACCGCCCTCGGCGACGCCGTGCGCCGCGGCAGCACGCGCACCGCGCCGCTGGTCGAGGTGCTGGCGAGGCTCGGCGACGACGCCAGCCTCGACGCCTGCCTGCCCATCTACCTCGACACCCCGCGCGACGACCAGGCGGCGCTGCTGCGGCGCGGCCTCGCGCGCGGCGGCACCCTGGCCGTGGCGACGCGGCTGCCGCTGCACGTCGACCGCGACGACCAGCGGGTGCAACGCGCCGCCGAGCTGTTGGCCGAACTGCCGCCCGAACACGCCCGCCCGGCGCTGCAGCGCCTGCTGCTGGCGGCGCCGCACCCGCGGGTGCAGTTGACGTTGACCGCGGGCCTGCTCGCCGCCGGCCTGCGCCCCGCCGAGCTGGCGCCGCTGGTGCCGGCGCCGGTGCTCGAACTGGCCCAGAACCGCCACGACCGACCGCGCCCCTTGCGCGTGGTCCGACCCGATCGCAAATGACCCGCACCCGCCGCGCCACGAAGGCCCTGCCGACACCCGCCGCCGACCGCCTGCTGCCGGCCGCGCTGCTGGCGTTGCCGCTGGCCAAGGTGCTGGCGGCGGACCTCACCGCCAGGTTGACCGCCGCTTCGCTGCTGACCGTCGGCGACCTGCTGCACACGCGCCAGCAGCAGCTCGACGACGCCACCGCGACGGCGATCCGCGACGCGCTCGACCGGGTGCTGCAGGACGGCCTGCGTCAGTTCGCCGAGCCCGCGACGCTCGACTTCGCCACCGTGCGCGCCCACCTGCTCGGCCCGCTCGACGACGACGGCCGCGCCCTGCTGGGCGAAGCGCTCGGCTTCGACGCGCCGCCGCCGACGCGCCCCGAGCTGGCCCGCCACCACGGCGTCGAGCTGCGCGAACTCGACAACCGCCTCGACCGCCAACGCGACCGGCTGCGCGAACGGGCCGGCGCCCTGCTGTCGCGCCTGCGCGAGGAGGTCACGCGCGAACTGGCGGCGTTCGACGGCGTGCTGCACCCGTTCCAGGCCGCCAAGGGCACGCTGCTGCAGGTGCTGACCGCCGGCGGCAACGACCAGGAACTCGGCCTGCGGGTGGCCGCCTTCTGCCTGCCCGGCGACGTACACCTGCACGACGGCGTGTTGTGCGGCCTGCCGCCGCGCCGCTTCCGTCAGCTGTTGCGCACCTTGCCGGCGCTGGTGCCCCAGCACCGCCTGCCGCTGCCGCTCGACGTGCTCCTGGCCGAACTGCACCAACACGGCGTCGACACGCCGCGCGGGCTGCTGCAGCACGTGCTGCGCCGCGAGCTGCACGTCGCCATCGAGCTCGACGCCGGGCTCGGCGAGGTCGCCGCTGCCGACCCGCTGCGGCCGGCGGCGCGCCTGGTCGAGATCCTGCGCGAACACGGCGGCCCGATGCCGCTCGCCGACCTGCGCTTCGCCTACCGCGAGCGGTTCCGCTTCGCCGGGGAGGCGACGCTGCGCCGCCACCTGCAGCGGAGCGATGCCTTCGTGCATCTCGGTGCCGACCTCTGGTCGCTGCGTTGCTGGCACCAGCACGAACTGGCGGCGGTGATGCCGATCGTCGATCGTATCGCCCGCCAGATCGCCACCACCGGCGGCCGGCAGCACGTGGCGGACCTGCTGCGTGAACGCGACGACGACCGCACCGAGCACCTCGTGCTCGACCGCCTCGGCGCCGACCCGCGCGTGCGCCTGCTCGGCCGCGGCGACGCCTGCGCCGCGACCCACAACCGCTCCCGCGTCATGGAGCAGCTGCTGCAGGACTTCCGCCGCGCCGCCGGCGACGTCGTGCTCGGCCGCTTCCTGGAGAACCAACCCGCCGCCAACCGCCGGCTCGTCGAACGCCTGCTGCGGCACAACCGCCTGTTCGTGCAGCCCGCGCCCGATCGCATCGACACGCTGTCGAACTACCCGTTCAACGCCGAGCGCATGCGCCGGCTGCTGCAGCTCGTCACCCAGGAGCTGCAGGACCGCGCCGGCTACGCGCCGGCGAGCGCGCTCAAGGCCGCGGTCGATCGCAGCGACCTCGGCGGCGACTGGTTGACGCCCGAGTTGCTGGCCGACGTGCTGCGCCGCAACGGCCCGTTCGAGGTGCTGCCGGGGCTGCTGGTCGCCCACCAGGATCTGGCGCTGGCGCAGAACGTGGTGCGGCAGGCGCGCCAGGCGATGCGCGACGCCGGCGGGCCGGTGACGGTCGACGACGTGCTGCGCGCCCGCCCCGAGCTGGCCGAGTTCGCCGACTGCCTCGGCGAGCTGCTGGGCCGCGACCCGCTGGTGCAGACACCGGACGGCACCTGGTTCACCCTGGCGTGAGCACGCCGCCGCGCTCGGCGCGCGGCCAGCCGTCACGATCGGCGAGTCGGTCGCACCACCGGATCGAGGCCGCCGCCAGCACGGCGCCGGCGACGACGTCGATCACCCAGTGGTAACGCAGCAGCACGGTGCTCAGGATCAGCAGCCCCCCGGGCACCACGAGCCAGCGGAACCAGCGCCGGTTCCAGCGCCACAGGCAAACCAGCGCGACGATCGTCAGCATGGTGTGGCCGCTCGGGAAGCAGTCCCACGGGTTGAGTTCGCCGGCGTCGATGGTCTGTTGCAGCAACGGCGTCAGCCACAGGCCGACCGGTGGCGACGCGTGCGCCAGCACGAGCTTCGGCGCCAGCGTCGGCACCAGCAGGTAGCCGAGGTAGCTGACGAGGAAGCCGCCGACGACCTGCAGCATGGCGCGATCGAACGCCGCCCGACCGGCGCCGAGGCCGGCGCCGAGCACCGCGGCGATGGCGAGGCCGTAGAACGACGCGTAGATGAGCTGCAGCCCTTCCACCAGCCACGGCGACAGCCAGCCGTCGACCAGCCGCGCCACGTCGTCGCCGAACACGGCCCGGTCGAGCGCGAGCCAGCGGTATTCGAACGGCTCCGGATGCACCCCGGGCAGCAACCAGCACAAGGCCGAGAACACCGCCGGCAGCGCGGCGAGCGCCAGCAGCGCCCGCAGCGCCCGCACCGCATCGGCGCCGCTTCGCCGCGCCAGCCAGCCGACCGCGAGCATGACCCCGGCGAGCCCGCCGTGCAGCAGCGCGGCCTTGCCGGCCGAGTGCATGGGCCCGCCACCACCCGGCGTCAGGCCGGCGATCAGCAGCACGCAGCCGAGGTAGGTCAGCCAGACCCGTTCGATCGTCGGCCGCGGCGTCACGAACCTGCCTTGCCGACGGCGACGCGCCCGACCGCGGGATGACTCGCCGTCACCTCACGCGAGGTCGACGCGGTGCCGTCGAAGCTCAGCAGTCGTCCCTTGCCACCTTCGATGGTCTCGATGTGCACGGGCCGCTGCCACAGCTTGAACAGCCCCTGCAGCGTCATCTGCGCCTGCTCGAGCTGCAGGTCGCCACCGACCCACTCGTGCGCGAGGTACAGCTCGCCGCGGTTCTGGTGGTTGCCGTCGACGACCTTGATGATCGGGTTGCCGAAGTTGGTCAGGGCCGCCAGCAGCTGCTGCTTCACCTTGGTGTAGTCGCGGTCGACGATGACGAGCTGGCCGGTCTGCGGATCCTGGCCGTAGACGAACATCTTCTGGTCCTCGGCGAACTCCGGCGTCACGAACTCGTCGATGAAGGTGACGTCGTTGTAGATGCGCCGCACCTCGAACACCTTCTGTCGCCCCAGCCCGGTCGGCCGGTTCCAGCGCCGCCGCGTCTCCGGGTCGTCACAGTTCTGGTAGTCGGCGCCGAAGCGGCCCTTGTTCCAGCGGTCCTCGATGTCGCGGAACAGCTCGACGCCCATCTTGTACGGGTTGATCTGGCCCGGCCGGGTCGCGAGCGTGCCGCTGTGCGTGTCGCAGTACTGCACGACCTCGCTCGCGTCGCACAGGTGGCGGGTCATCA
>JAEUHT010000159.1 GCA_016793265.1 Planctomycetota bacterium | reverse complement strand
TCCTCACCTGCGACCCGTAGTGAAGCTGGTCGTTCGAGCATGGCTGCGGTTCGTGGGACCACGAGCACGTGGCGATCCAGAAACGGATCGAGCTGCGGTGTGCAGGTTGCCCACGACAGGTCGACGGGTGCCAGAGCGCGCTCGCAGGGTGCCGTCGGCGCGTCGTCGGCGACGCGGAAGGTGGCGCTGCCCACGAGTAGGTCATGCAGCCCGACCCGCGCGCCGCGCAGCCAAGGGACCAGGAACAGCGCGACGACTGGCGTTGCGTAGGCCAAGACCGTGACCAGGGGCAATGCCACCGCGCGCAACTCCAATGAGGCGTAGTCCTGCCCCATCAGGGCCGCCACCACAGGGTCGACCACAGCGAACAAGGGGCGGGCGGCGAACTCGTACGTCGTGAATGCGAGCACGAACACAGCGCCCCGGATCGCCGCACGCGGGAGACCCAGCTTGTCACCGTTGCTGGCCCGGCCCATTCGCAAGCCGACCCACAGCTTGCCGAGCGAGGCGCCGCGCATGCTCCCCTCGAGCAAACCGTAGTAGGCCACTGCGACGGCTGCGAGGACCGACATGCGCAGCGGGCTGTCCCGCCAGCCGAAGGCGAACAAGTCCATGTCCGGCCAGATCACGTTGGCCACGAGCAGCAGCAGGGTCAGGAAGGACAGGTCGGCGGCGAAGGCGACGACCCGCTCCAGGACCGTTGCCCGGGTCTGGCGCTCTGGCATCGCCGCTGCGATTCTCCGCCGCAGCGCCTGCATCGACTGCGGTCGTTGCTCGCGGTCTTTTGCGAGGCCGCGCTGCAGCAGGTCCTCGATGGCGGTCGGAATGCCGGAGCCCTCGCCGTTGCGCAACCGGGGCGGTGCTTCGGTCAGCACTCGGCCGATCAACTGCTCGTAGGAGTTGCCCTGGAACGGTGGCACGCCCGTCAACAGGAAGAACAGCGTCGCGCAGGCGCCGTAGACGTCGGCGCGGGCGTCGACCGGCTCGCCCCGCAGTTGCTCCGGGGCCGCGAACGCAGGCGTGCCGAGCATGCGACCGGCAACAGTCAGCTCCGGCAGGCGGTTGGAGATCGTCCGGGAAAGGCCGAAGTCGCCGACCTTCACGCGTCCGTCGGCGGTGAGCAGGCAATTGGCGGGTTTGACATCACGATGGATGATGTCGGCGGCGTGCACCGCAGCGAGGCCATCACATACGTCGAGCATCAGGAGGAGGGCTTCGCGTGGTGGCAGCGCGCCCCTGGCCTTGACTCGCTTCTCGAGCGTCTCCCCCGGCAGGAGCTCCAGGGCCAGGTACGGCGTGTCCTCGATCACGCCCCCGGCAAGCACGAACACACAGTGAGGATCGTCGATGGATGCCGAGCACTTCGCCTCGCGCAGGAAGCGCTCGCGAGCCTCGGGCTCCACATCCGGCAGGTGGATCCGCTTGAGGGCCAAGCGATGGCCCGTGGCAACCTCCACCGCCTCGTGGACAACCCCCATGGCGCCGCGGCCTATCAGGCGGATGATCCGGTATGGGCCGAAATCCCCTTCGTCAGAAGCGGAGCTGGGTGGGCACGTCACGCCGGGAGTCTGCCGCGGGTGTGGTCGCGCCGCCAGCAGACCAAAAGGCCTGCGCACGATCTTCGTCGTCGAGTCTCCGCTGGACGCGGCGATGGCACCGGAGCACGGCAGCCCTCACGACCTGGCGCTCCGGTCTCTTGCCGACGTCGTCGCGCGTGGCGACGGCCCGCAGGCGATCACGGTGCATCGCCTGCGGTGGTGAAACCACGAACCAGACGGCGAGCGTCGAGCTCGCCGACCGGCGAACCGATCACCAGCGAGCGATGAAGTCGAGCGAGAAGCGCGACTCCATGATGTCCTTGTCCGGGTCGGTCAGCGCGAACTCGTAGCAGGCGCCGATCTCGTACTTCTTGTTGATCTCGACGCGGGCGCCGATCGTGGCCCAGGCGACCATGCTGTCTTCCGGGGTCGAGCCCAGGTTGGCGTAGTCGAGGCCGCCGACGTTCAGCGCCGAGGCGCCGTCGTCGAGGTAGTGCACGGCGTGCAGTTCGAACAGCGGCGCGAACACCGTGTTGTCCTGCGGGTTGACGTCATAGTCGGCGTGCAGGTCCCAGTGCAGCACGGTGTTGCCGTCGTCGCCGTCGGCCGGCAGACGCAGCGTCACGTTGGCCAGCACGTGCAGGTCGTCATAGCCCTTGGCGGCGCTGACGAACGGGCTGAGTTCACCGACACCACCCTGCAGGATGCCGCGGTGGCCGTGCTCGGCCATCAGGCGGATGCCCGGGGTGACGACGAAGTTCTTCTCGGTGTCGGCAATGGCGACGTACTTGAAGCCGCCGGCGAGGTCGTTCCAGCCTTCGTCCTGGATGATGCCGGAATCGAACTCCGAGTAGCCGTCCTTGGTAGCGATGAAGGCGAGGCGCTCGGTGATGGCGAGGCGGGCCTGCAGCGCGTAGATCGTCACGTCACCACCCGCGAGGGTGCTGTCGTCCGAGAAGTTGTGCTTGATGTAGAGGGCGCGCAGGCCGGTGTCGTTGAACGGCGACTCGAAGTAGATCGGCTGGCCGAGCGGCTCGTGGAACTTCTCGAAACCGCGCAGGCCCGTCAGGAAGCCGTTGTCGTTGGCCGTTCCGGCGTCCTGGGCCGTGGCCAGACCGAGGGAAACGGTCGCGGCAACGCAAGTGGAAAGGAGGGAGGAGAGCGTGAAACGAGTCATGGTGACGGAGCAAGTTCCCGTTCTGGGCACTCTTTCGCCATGCGCAGTGGTCCCCTCCGGGCGTAGGCCGGCGGACCCATCATGGCTACGGAAAGGTGCGCATGAGTCACGTCGTGCGCCGCGTGGGCGTGGCTCTGGCGCCCGTCGCCAGCGCCCCTTGCGCCGGTGCTGCCTCGGGGCGACAAGCGGTGCATGCGCGCCGTACTGATGCTGCCCTTGTTGTGCACCGCCGCTTGTTGGCAACCGCGCTACTTCATGCCGCGCGAGAACGTGCGCGGGGTCGGACCCGATGGGGAGCCGGCTGCGGTCTACCAGCTGCCGGCCGACGCGCCGGAGGCGGTGGCGCCGGCGGCCACCGCCACGAGTGAGGTCGATGCCAGCGAACTGCGCCTCTGGTCGCTCGGCGCGAAGGCTCGCTACGACGAGCACGACCAGGAGGTCGTCGAACTGCAAATCGGGTTCGAGCTCGAGAACCACGCAGCGACGCCGCTGCGGCTCGACCTCGAGGCCCTGCGCTGCGAAGATCTGACGGCCGACGGCGCCCTGCTGCCGCCGCTCGCCGCGGACCACTGGGTCGGCGACGGCCTTGCCTTGCCGGGCGCCACGGCCCGCGTCGAGGTGACCTTCCGGCCGGCGGCGTCGGTGCCGCGCGCGATCGAGTCGTTCGAGTTGCGCTGGCGCGTGCTGCGCGGCGACGGCTCGGCGATGAGCCAGGTGACCCCGTTCTGTGCGCTGTGGCGGCAGCCTGCCGTCTACCCCGGCAGTTACTACGGCTACTGGTCGTACCCGGGCTGCTACGGCTACCCGAGCTACTACTGGGGACCTGGGTTCGGGTTTGGTTGGGGGGTCGGCTGGCACTACCACTGCCGCTGAGCCCGGTCCTTTCCCGAAGCCTGGACCCAGGTTGGAGTTTTCCGCGGGGGGGCGTCGTTCTGCGCCGCCGGTGCGCGCCGACCGGCGGGTTACCCCTCCCCCCGTCGTGTGGCAGCCGTCCCCCGACGGCTGTCTTGCGACAGCCCGGCCCCGCCGGTCGGTTGCGCCATCCTCTCCGCCCCGGTAAGGGAGCCGCCCCGCCAAACGCCCTCCGGGTGCCGCGGGAAGAACGGTTGCCTCCCGGTCGGAGCGGTTCCGGCCCTTGTCCCCATCCGGCATCTAGATTTCCCATGACCGAACGAGCACCGATGATCGAGGCGGTCGACCTGTGCAAGCACTACGGGTCGTTCGCAGCGGTCGACCATCTGTCCTTCTCCATCCGCCGCGGAGAAGTCGTCGCCTTCCTCGGCCCCAACGGCGCCGGCAAGTCGACGACGATGCGGCTCCTGACCGGCTACTTGTCGCCGACCTCGGGCACCGCCCGGCTCGGCGGCGTCGACGTCGTGCAGGACCGCGTGCGCGCCGTCGAGAAGCTCGGCTACCTGCCCGAGAACGGCCCGCTCTACCCGGAGATGACGGCGCGCGAGCTGCTGACCTTCTTCGCCGAAGCGCGCGGCATGAGCCCGGGTCGCTTCGCCGAGCGGCTGCAGTTCGTCACCGAGGAGTGTGACCTGCACGAACTGCTCGACAAGCCCATCGGCACCTGCAGCAAGGGCCAGAAGCAGCGCGTCGGCATGGCGCAGGCGCTGCTGCACGACCCCGAGGTGCTGATCATGGACGAGCCGACCACCGGCCTCGACCCCAACCAGATCCGCCACGTGCGCGGGCTGGTCAAGCGGCTCGGCGAGACGCGCACGATCCTGCTGTCGACGCACCTGTTCCAGGAGGTCGAGGCGATGGCGCAGCGTGTGCTGCTCGTCAACGAAGGCAAGCTCGCCTTCGACGGTACTCCCGCCGAGTTCAAGGCCCGCGGTGGCGGCGTCATGGACGAGGCCTTCCACGCGCTCACCGACCGCCGCTGAGGAGCTGCACCATGAACAAGAACATCACCCTCGCCGTGATGCGGCGCGACCTGCGTAGCTGGTTCGGCAACCCGGCCAACTACGTCTTCATCCTGCTGTTCGTCGGCGCCGCCTGCGCGCTGCTGATGTGGTCGCCGGCGTTCTTCACCAACAACCTCGCCAACCTCGACACGCTCAACACGTGGTTCCCGGTGCTGGCGGTGGTCTTCGTGTCCGCGGCGACGATGGGCATGTGGACCAGCGAACGCGCGCACGGCACCCAGGAGCTGCTGTTCACCCTGCCGGCCAGCGACTTCGCGCTGCAGTTCGGCAAGTTCGCCGCCTACGTCGTCATCTACACGGTGTCGCTGGCCTTCACGCTGGTGCTGCCGCTGGCGTTGACCTGGCTCGGCAACCCGGACTGGGGCCAGTTGTTCGCCAACTACGTCGGCTTCTGGCTGCTCGGCGTCACGCTGGTGGCGATCTCGACGATCGGCTCGCAGCTCACCAACTCGGCGACGGTGTCGTTCCTCTTGTCGGTCGTGTTCGGTGCCGCCGTGCTCGGCTCGGGCTGGCTGCTCGGCTGGATCGGCTTCCCGAGCTGGCGCACCTACGGCCCGATCGGCCAGTTCGAGCTGTTCGCCGGCGGCGAGCTGCCGTTCGCGGGCTGCGTACTGTTCGGCGGCCTGACGGCGGCGTTCTTCTACCTCGGCCTCGGCCTGCTGGCGCGTCGCCACTGGAACGACGGCGCGCAGGGCGTACACGCCTGGGTGCGCTTCCTGAGCCTCGGCACCGGCTCGCTGGCCCTGACCGTGGTCGGCATGCAGGTGCTGCCGCGCGTCGACGCCACCATCGAGGGCATCCACTCGCTCGGCGGTGAGACGCAGAAGCTGTTGGCCGGCCTCGACCCCGAGCGCCCGGTCTACATCACCGCCTACGTCAGCGAGCAGGTGCCGGAGATGTTCGTGCAGCAGCGCAACCTGCTGCTGAACCTGATCGACCAGTTCGACAGCATCGGCGGCGCCGCGGTCGAGAAGCGCATCCGCATGCCGGAGGCCTTCTCGCCCGAGGCGCGCGAGGCGAAGGACAACTTCGGCATCGAGCCGCGGCCCGTGCAGATCGAGCTGCCCGGCGGCGGCATCTCCGAGCAGCGCATGTTCCTCGGCTTCGCCGTGCAGTGCGGCACCGAGGAGATCGTCAACCCGTTCGTCGAGCCGGCCGTGCCGCTCGAGTACGAGCTGATGCGCAGCATCCGCACCGTCGCCAGCAAGGCGCGGCGCAAGGTCGGCATCCTCAAGACCGACGTCGAGTTCGCCGGCGGCATGGACTTCCAGACCTTCCGCCAGAAGACGCGCTGGCAGATCGCCGACGAGCTGCAGCAGCAGTACCAGATCGAGAACGTCGACCCCAGCAAGGACTATCCGGAGGGCCTCGACTGCCTCGTCGTGCCGCAGCCGAGCTCGCTGGAGCAGGAGCCGATGAGCCGCCTGCAGCAGTGGATCGCCGCCGGCAACCCGACGCTGCTGCTCGAAGACCCCGCGCCGCTCGACGCGCCCGGCACCGCCGCCGACGACGAGAAGGGCGGCATGCAGGCGCGCATGATGGGCGGCGGCGGCCCGCCGAAGGGCAACTTCGCCGGCCTCTGCGCCGAGCTGGGCCTGCGCACCCACACGGGTGACGTGGTGTGGAACCTCTCCTACCGCAAGTTCCCGGGCGGGCGGCTCTACCCCGAGTTCGTCTTCGTACGCGACCAGGGCTTCAACGCCGCGAGCCCGATCACCGCGGGCCTGCAGAACATCGTCCTGCTGATGGGCGGCCACGTCTCGTCGCTCGACAAACCGGGCTTCACGGTGACGCCGCTGTTGGTGTCGCCGGGCCCCGCCACGAGCCGGGAGTCGCACGGCACCGTGCCGAAGTCGTCGTTGTTCCAGATGGACTTCTTCGGCGGCATGCAGATCAACCCGTATGCGCGGCGCCAGCGCAGCAACGACGACCTGCTGCTCGCGGCGCAGGTGACGAGCCAGCCGGGCGAAGGCAAGGCGAAGGGCGTGTCGGCGATCTACGTCGCCGACCTCGACCTGATCGGCAACCAGTTCTTCCAGATCCGGCGCCAGATCGCCGACGCCAACCTGCGCTTCGACAACGTCCCCTTCGTGCTCAACTGCATCGATACGCTGGTCGGCGACACCAGCCTGATCGAGCTGCGCAAGCGCCGGCCGATCCTGCGCAAGATGACGCGCGTCGAGGACGCGCAGCGTGAGTTCGAGGACCGCTGGTCCGAGGAGCGCGAGAAGGCCGAGGCGGACGCCAAGGACGCGCTCGACGCCGCCCAGGCGCGCCTCGACGAGGCGGTCAAGAAGATCCGCGACGACGCCACACTCGACGACCAGGCCAAGGAGGTCAAGATCGTCGAGGTGCAGCAGGTCGAGAACCGCAAGCTCGACAACGACCGCGGACGCATCGACGCGCAGAAGCTCGAACGCCTCGAACTGGCCACGCACCGCCGTGACTCCGAGAAGAAGACCGTGCAGGACTTCTATCGGTTGACGGTGCTGGCGCTGAGCCTGGTGATGCCGATCGTGTTCGGCTTCGTGACCTTCTTGCGCCGCAGCTCGCGCGCTGCGGCCATCGTCCCTGCCAGTCGCAAGATCTCGGGCCACGCCCGCGGAGGTGTCTGATGAACGATATTGCCAAGACGGGCGCCTTCGTCGGCGTCGCGGCCGTGTTGACGGTGCTGGCGACGATGGTCGGCCCCAAGCCGAAATCGCTCGAGCTGTTCCACGACGAGGGCCAGCTCTTCTTCCCCGACTTCAAGGACGCCGCCGCGGCGACCGAGCTCGAGGTGATCGAGTTCCGCGAGGCCGCGGGCGCCGCGTATCCATTCGTCGTCAAGCGCGACGACAAGGGGCGGTGGACGATCCCGTCGCACTCCAACTACCCGGCCGACGCCAAGGACCGCATGGGCAAGGCCGCGGCGCTGCTGATCGGGCTCGAGAAGTCGGCGGTGCAGGGCGACGAGAAGGGCCGCCACGTGGACTACGGCGTCGTCGATCCGCTCGACCCGAGCGCCGACTCGAAGGGCCGCGGCACGCGCATGAAGCTCAAGGACAGCGCCGGCAACGTGCTGGCCGACCTCGTCATCGGCAAGGCGGTCGACGGCAAGCCGGACTGGCACTACGTGCGCCTGCCGGACAAGAAGCGCGTCTACCGCACCAAGCTCGGTGGTGAGGTGTCGACGAAGTTCGCCGACTGGATCGAGACCGACCTGCTCAAGGCGACGGCGTGGGACATCGACAAGGTGACCTTCGACAACTACTCCGTCGACGAGCAGAAGGGCAGCGTCGAGCCCGGCGAGAAGTACGTCGTGCACAAGGACGAGACCGGCAAGTGGAGCTTCGACGGCCTCGACGCCAGCAAGGAGGAGGCCAATGCCGACAAGCTGCGAGAGATCGGCGACACGCTCGGCAAGGTCAAGATCGTCGGCGTGCGTCCGAAGCCCGACGGCTTGACGGCGCGGCTCGAGAAGGCGAACGGCTTCGACTTCCAGGTGCTCGCCCAGAGCCTGGCAGCGAAGGGTTTCTTCCTCGGTCGTGGCGGCCAGATGTTCAGCAACGAGGGCGACCTGCTGTTCGAGACCAAGAAGGGCGTGCGCTACACGCTGCGCTTCGGCGAGCTCGTACTCGGCGACGGCGACGAGGTCTCGGCCGGTGCCGAGCCGAAGCCGACCGCACCGGGCAAGCCGGCCGACGCCCCGAAGCAGGACAAGCCAGCCAACAACCGCTACCTGATGGTCACTGCCGAGTTCGACCCGGCGCTGCTGAAGAAGCCGACCGGCGAGCATCTGAGCAAGGAGCAGCTCGACAAGCGCGCCGAGGCGCGCCGGGAGATCGAGGCGATCCAACGCGCCGTCGAGGCCTTCCGCGGCAAGCACGAGAACCAGCTGCCCGACTCACTGGCGCGGTTGACCGAGAAGCCGGCCGAAGGAGACGCGCCGCTGGCCGAGCTCAAGAAGGACCCGTGGGGCACCGACTACCAGCTCGAGGTGCAGGGCACGACCTACGCCGTGCTGAGCTGGGCCGAGGGTGGCACGGCCGACGGGGACGGGGCGGCGATCGACATCCGCAGCGACCGTCTGCCGCTCGAGGACGAACTGGCGCGCCAGGCCACCGAATGGACCGAGTACGAACGTAAGGTCGCCGACGGCCAGAAGGAGGCCGAGTCGCTGACGAAGCGCTTCGGGCCTTGGTACTACGTGATCGACCAGGAGCTGTTCGCCAAGCTCAAACCCAAGCGCGCGGACCTGGTCAAGCCGAAGAGCGAGGCGCCGGCCGAGACGCCCGCTGGGCCGGGTGGGGCTACCGAGCCGGGCAAGTGACCCTTGCCGACCCGGTGCTCGGCGCTACCGCGCTGGCCCCGGCAATACCGGCTGCCGCTGCGCGCTCGGGAAACCGGGCGCGCGGCGTGTACCGTGCACGCGCTTCCGTCTCTTCTTCCAACCCGAACCCTAGGACACGCATGTCGAGACCGACTCTCGCCGCGCTGCTCCTGCTCGCGCTGCCGAACTGGGCCCTGGCCCAGGGGGGCGATTCGCCCCCGGCGACGCAGCAGGACCCGCAAGCGGCATACGACAACCTGGTCAAGGACCTGAACAAGGCCATGGCCGAATGGCAGACCGCGGCGCAAGCCGCGTACGAGAAGGCGAAAGCCGAAGGGGCCAAGAGCCTCCCGGCCATCGCGATGAACCCGCCGACCAAGGAGTTCATCGGCCGCGCGCAGGAGCTCGCGGCGCAGTATGCCGGCACCGATGACGCCGTCCGGTTCCTCGGCTTCATCGTCAAGTCCGCGAGCCAGGAGCGCAACGCGGTCAAGAAGGCCGTCGAGACGCTGGCCAGCGATCACGCCAAGAGCCCGGCGATCGGCGACGTCATCGAACACCTCGGCATGGCGATCAACTTCGGCGCCAAGAAGCAGGTGATGTCGCTGCTCGACGAGGTCGTCGCCAACCACGCCGACGCCGACTGCAAGGCCAAGGCGATGGTGACGCGCGGCACGATCCGGCTCGAGAGCGCGCGCAGCGAAGCCGACCGCAAGGCGGCCGAAGAGGATCTGCGCGGGGTCGCCAAGGTCACCAAGGACGAAGGCCTCCTGCAGCAGGCCAAGGACGCGCTGTTCGAGATCGAGCACCTGCAGATCGGCTGCACGGCGCCCGAGATCGCTGGCGTCGACACCGAAGGGGTAGCCTTCAAGCTCAGCGACTACCGCGGCAAGGTGGTCCTGCTCGACTTCTGGGGATTCTGGTGAGGCCCTTGCCGGGCCATGATCCCGCACGAGCGGTCGCTCGTGGAGAAGTGGAAGGACAAGCCCTTCGTCATCATCGGCGTCAACTCTGACGGCACCGACACCGCCGAAGGCAAGAAGGGTTTCGACGCGCAGCGCAAGGAGATGGGCGTCACCTGGCGCAGCTTCCGCAACGAGGGCAACACGCCTCCGATCAGCGACAGCTGGCGCGTGCAGGGTTGGCCGACGCTCTACTTCATCGATCACGATGGCGTGATCCGTCACAAGGACCTGCGTGACGAAGAGCAGATGGAGAAGGCGCTGGAGGAGATGATCCACGCCGCCGAGGAAGCCGCGAAGGCGAACGACAAGAAGCCGGCCAAGCCCGGCAAGTAGCCGCCTCGCGAGATGCGCACGACGCCCGTCCACCGGCTCGCCGGTGGCCGGGCGTCGTCGTTGGCGGGCTTGGGCTGTCCGAACCCGCCCTGCCAACGGCGAAGCACTCCGGGCCGTGGGCACCGGGCGCCGATGGAGTGCCCATGACGACCCTGCTCTTGCCCCCGTCGGTTGCGCGCCCGTTCCCGCTGCCGCCGCTCGACGGCATGCAGGACGAAGTGCGGCTCGCGTTCCTGCACGAGCAGGTGC
The DNA here is from genome assembly GCA_016793265.1 of Planctomycetota bacterium. GTDB lineage: Bacteria > Planctomycetota > UBA1135 > UBA1135 > UBA2386 > JAEUHT01. The sequence goes on along the minus strand of JAEUHT010000159.1, from coordinate 20,466 downwards.
TGCAGTGGGCGGACCCGCGGCTCGGCTCGGCGCTGGAGATCGGCGTCTACAAGGGTTGCTCGACGGTCGTGCTCGCCGACGCCTGCCGCTGCGTGGGCTTCGAGCAGCTGACCGCGATCGACCTGTTCACCGGCACCGCCGGCTGGAACCAGCGTGAGGACACCGAGGCGGCGGCGCGGGCGCGGCTCGCCGAGTTCGGCTTCGCCGGCTTCGTCGAACTCGTGCGCGGCGACAGTGCCGTGGTGCCGTGGGGCCATGAACTCGCCGTGCTGCACGTCGATGGCGACCACCGCTACGAGAGTGTGGCGCGCGACGTCCGCCGCTTCGCCCCGCTGCTCGCGCCGGGCGGCATCATCGTCTTCGACGACTACGACCAGGCGCACCCCGGTGTGCAGCGGGCGGTGCACGAGCTGCTGGCGGGTGCCTTGGGGTTCGTGGTCGTGGGGGTCAACAACCACCGCGAGCACACCGGCAGCATCTGCCTGCGCCGCAGGTGACACGCGATCGGCACCGGTTGGCGGCAACGGGTCGCGAGCCGCCAGCGGTCGCCAGCACCGGACGATGCCCGGGAGAGATGCCTCGGGCGGATCGGCTCGAACGTGCGCGGCAGCGGGCACGCAGGTTGACTCCGACGGGCGCCTTCTTCCAATCGTGCTGGTTGCCGAGCAAGGGGTCAGGCAACCAAAGGAAGAGGAACCATGCAAGCGACCCGGATGCGGGTGTATGCGGTGGCGTTGGTTGCCGTGGGGTGTGGTGGTTGTCGATCGCCGATCGAACCGTCGTTGGGCTCACAGCGCTGCTGGAGAATCAGACGGCCGCGATCCAGTTGATTCCCACGGCCATCTCCAACTTGGATCAAAGCGTGACGAAGAACCGCGAGGAGTCCCTGGCGCGGATCGACAAGCTCGAAGCTGCGAATCGGGCCTTGAGCAAGAAGGTCGTCGACGACGGTGCGGAGATCGACCGTCGTGGCAAGCAGCTCCAGGGGGTGATCACCGAGGTCGCCAAGGTGGGCGCCATCCTGGTGCCCGGTTGGGCTCAGGCGGAGGCGACGATCGGACCCGTGCTGAGCAAGATCTTCGAGACTTCGAACAACGCCCTGACTGCGGGCCGGCGCGCGGAGGATGCCGTCGAGGCCAAGACCCAGACCGTGCGTGCGGACCTCGAGCGCCAAGTGGCGGCGGAGAAGGCGGAGCGGGAGAAGACCGACCTCGCCAACAAGGCTGAGTTGGAGCGGCTGATGGCCAGTTCGAAGTCGGAGATCGAGGCCATGGTCGGCAAACTCAAGGACTCACCGGAGTCGCGCGAGCGCTTCCGGGAGGAGTTCGTTCGCGTTGCCACCGAGCGGGGCATGGCTCCCGACGAGATCAAGAAGATCAAGGAAGCGACCGACGAGGACCTGCTGAAGATGCTCGGCGCCGGCGGCGCCAGCGGACTCGCGGCGCTGCTCGCCCTGCTGCGCACGTTCGGCAAGAGCCGCGGCTCGAAGGACATCGAGGAACTGCGGCACAGGCTCGAGCTGATGGCAGCGCGGCGGGATACGCCGCCGACTCCGCCGAGCGGACCATGAGGGCAGCGACGCCACACTGGGCTGGGTTGCCAACTGGGCTGGGTTGCCAACTGGGCTGGGTTGCCAACTGGGCCGGGTTGCCAACGGGGCTGGGTCGATCGGCCATCTCCAGGCAACCGTGCCCGTGCGAGCCTGGACTCGCACGGGTGGTGCCCATCGCTGGAGCAGGTGGTGGGCAGAGCCAGGGTTGAACTGGCGACCCCAGCATTTTCAGTGCTGTGCTCTACCAACTGAGCTATCTGCCCGACCAGCGCCGTCGCCCCAGGCGGGACAACGGGGCGAGGAACGCTAGCGACCGGTTGCGGCACGTGCAAGCACGAAGGTCCGACCTTGCGCACCCGGCGGCGAATGCTGGCGCGCCGCCGTCTGCACACGCTGCGTCGGAACCGCCGGGCGGGGCGTTCGTCGGCCGATTTCCCCCCGGTTGCGATTGACGCCACGGGCGGCCGCCCGGTTGCATCTTCGCCCCGCAGCGCTGCCCCGATCGCCCGCGAATGCCCAACGCCGAAGCTCCCTCTTTGCCGACCGTGCCCGTGGCGACGCCGTTGGCGAACGGCCCGTTGCCACAGCCGCTGGCGCCCACGCGGCCGAAGCACGTCGTCGCGTGGCGCCGCATCGTGCCGTTCCTCCTGATGCAGGCCGCCTGCCTGCTCGTGTTCGTCGTCGGCTGGAGCCCGGTGGCGGTGGGCGCGTGCGTCGCGCTCTACCTCGTGCGCATGTTCGGCATCACCGCGTTCTACCACCGCTACTTCTCGCACCGCACCTTCCGCGTCGGCCGCGTCGTGCAGTTCTGCGGCGCCGTGCTCGGCGCCTCGGCGGTGCAGCGTGGGCCGCTGTGGTGGGCCGCGCACCACCGCCAGCACCATCGCTACAGCGACACCGTGCGCGATGCCCACTCGCCGGTCGTGCACGGCTTCTGGTGGGCGCACGTCGGCTGGTTCACTTCGCCCGACCACTACCGCACCGACCTGACGCAGGTGAAGGACCTCGCCGCGTTCCCCGAGCTGCGCTGGCTCGACCGCCATGACCTCGTCGCGCCGCTGCTGCTGCTGGTGGGCCTGCTCGGCCTCGGCGCCGCCCTCGGCACCTGGTGGCCCGGCCTCGGCACCGACGCGCTGCAGATGGGCGTATGGGGCTTCTGCATCTCGACGACGCTGCTGTTCCACGTCACCGCCTGCGTCAACAGCGTCGCCCACCGGCTTGGCCGCCGCGACTGGCCGACCGCCGACGACAGCCGCAACTCGTTCGTGCTGGCGCTGCTGACGCTCGGGGAGGGCTGGCACAACAACCACCACTGGTGCCCGGGAACGGTCCGACAGGGCTTCCGGTGGTGGGAGATCGACATCAGCTACTACACCCTGCGCATGCTGGCGGCGGTCGGGCTGGTGCAGGATCTGCGCGGGTTGCCGGCGCGGGCGCTGGCGGACGAACGGCGCGTTCGCGAGTAGGCAGCCTGCTGGCGGGGCGGAGGCATCTGGGTCCTTGGGCGTATCGGTGGCCCCTGCGTACGCCAAGCCCTTGCGGATAGCCTCTGGGCTCCTTCCGCAGCGTTCGCCACGCCGGAAGCGATCGCCTCCTCGCCACAGTACTCCGGTTTCCATGCCATCCACCGCCCGCGTGTTGGCGCCATCCGTCTCGGCGCACTTCCGCATCGATAGAGGGTTCCGAATCTCCACCTGGCCCGAGCGGGCCGGTGCACTACTCGGGTGGGGCCCCGAGGAAGCGATCGGCCAGGATGTGTTTCGCCTGCTCGGTTGTGAGCCGGAACCCGATGCCGAGCCGCTGCGAACCTGGCAGCCGTGCCGGTTCTTGAGCCGCAAGCGCCACCGGGATGGCTCCTTGATCCACACCTACGTCGCTTTCGAACCGGGTGTCGACAGCGACGGCACGGACTACGGCATGCTGCTGCTCGACCGCGTCGACGCGAAGCTGGATCCGTTGCATGCCGAGGCCGAAGCGCTGCACCAGTCGATCATCGCCGGCATGCAGGAAGGCGTCATCGTGCAGGGCCGCGGCGGCGAGATCCTGAGTTCCAATCACGCCGCCGAGCGGATCCTCGGCCTCAGCGCCGACCAATTGCGTGGTCTCACGTCGATCGATTCCCGCTGGCGACCCGTGCACGAGGACGGCTCGCCGTTCCCAGGCGAGGACCATCCGGCGATGGTGGCCCTGTGCACCGGGCGGCCACAACAGGGAGTCGTGATGGGCGTGCACAAGCCCGACGACAGCCTCGCCTGGATCCGCGTCAACTCGCAGCCGATCCGCCTCGCCCCGGCGGCGCCGCATCACGCGGTGGTGACGACCTTCCTCGACATCACCGAGGAACGGCGCCTGCTCAGCGAATTGCGGGCGCAGCGCGAACAACTGGCCTTGGTCCTCGAAGGCAATGACGATGGCAGTTGGGACTGGGAGATCCCGACCGGCAAGGTCGCCTTCAGCCGTCGCTGGGCAGGCATGCTCGGCTACCGGCTGGAGCAGTTGGCCCCCGAACTCTCGACCTGGGAACGGCTGACGCATCCCGAGGACCTGCCGCGCGCCACGGCCGCGGTCCAGGCGCACCTGGCCGGGCATACCCCCGCCTACGAATGCGAGTTCCGCATGCGGCACCAGAACGGGGATTGGCTGTGGATCCTCGACCGCGGCAAGGTCGTGCAGCGGGCGGCCGACGGTTCGCCGCTGCGCGCCGCAGGCACCCACACCGATATCACCGCGCGGCGCCTCGCCGACGAGGCCATGCAGGCGATGGCCGCTGCCAACGAGAAGCTCGTCATCGAGCTGCGCCTTGCGCTCGATCGGGTGCGTACGCTGACCGGCTTGTTGCCGGTGTGCGCATGGTGCAAGAGCGTGCGCAACGACCAGGGCTACTGGCAGCGGCTGGAGGAGTACCTGACCGAGCACACCGAGGCGCGCTGCACGCACGGACTGTGCCCAACCTGCTCGCGGCGGGTGCTCGACTAGCGCGCGGTTTGGCGGTCGCCGTTCAGGCGCGCAGGGCCTGCCGGGCGGCGGCGATGTCCTCGGCGATCTGCGCGCGCAGCGCCGCGGCGTCGGGGAAGCGCCGTTCGGGCCGCAGGAAGCGGCGGAACGACACTTCGAGCTCGCGGCCATAGAGGTCGCCGTGAAAGTCGAGCAGATGCACTTCGAGCGAGCGTGTGTCGGCGCCCCGCTGGCCGCCGGCGAAGGTCGGCCGCACGCCGAGGTTGGCGACCGCCGGGAAGGTCTGGCCGTCGAGGATGGCGTCGACCGCGTAGACGCCGTTCGGCGGCAGCGCACACGGCTGCGGCACCACGTTCGCGGTCGGGAAGCCGAGCCGGCGGCCGCGCGCGTCGCCCGGCACGACGGTGCCCATGGCGCCCGGGAAGCGGCCGAGGAAACGGTTGGCGAGCGTCAGGTCGCCGCTGGCGATGGCCTGGCGGATCTTGGTCGACGACACCGGCGTGCCGTCGAGCTCGAAGCGGGCCCCGACGCGCACCTCGAAGCCGAGCTCGGCGCCGAGCTGGCGGAAGCAGTCCGGGGTGCCGGCGCGGTCCTTGCCGAGCGCCGAGTCGTAACCGAGCAGCAGGCCGCGCGTGTGCAGGCAGCCGAGCAGCACGTCGGTGGCGAATTCGCGCGGCGTCATGTTCTGCAGCCGCGGTTCGAAGTCGAGCAGCACGAGGCGCTGCACGCCGGCGCGGCGCAAGAGGCGCAGGCGATGTGGCACGCTGATCAGCTGTGGGGGGGCTTCGCCGCGCAGCACCTGGTCCGGGTGGTTGTTGAAGGTGACCACGGTTGGCAAGCCTTGCAGCACCGAGCTCATCTCGAGCAGTTCGTGCAGCAGGCGCTGGTGGCCGAGGTGCACGCCGTCGAAGACGCCGACGGCGACGACGCTGTGGCTCGGCGAGGCGTCGCCGTAGATGGCCGCGAGGTCCAGCGCGCGCAGTGCGTCGAGCCCTTCGATCAGTCGCATGGTGGTCGGCTGGCGGCGCTCAGGCGCGGGCCCGGTACTCCGACTCCAGCTCGACCAGCTTGGCCTTGACGCGCATCTTCTCGGTGGCGGTCAGCCGGTCGACGAAGAACACACCTTCGAGGTGGTCGATCTCGTGCTGGATGATGCGCGACAGCCAGCCGGTCGCCGACATCGTCTGCTCCTTGCCATCGAGGTCCTGGTAACCGACGGTGATGTCGATCCAGCGCTCCACCTCGGCGTGGATGCCGGGGAAGGACAGGCAGCCCTCTTCGCCGAACTCGCGGCCCTTCTTGCGCGTCAGCTTGGGGTTGCAAAGCACCAGCTCGCCGGCGCGGTCCTGCTTGCTGCCCGACGGGTTCAGCACCAAGAGCTTCTGCTCGACGCCGACCTGGGGGGCGGCGAGGCCGACGCCGCCTTCTTCGTACATCGCCTCCATCATGCGGTCGGCGAGCTCGCGCAGGTTGCCGTCGAACTGGGTGATCGGCTGCCCGCCGCGGCGGAGCACGGGGTCGGGGTAGATGAGGACTTGCATGATGCGGTGGAGCCGGGGTCGGGGAGCGGGTCACTGGACCCGGTCTTGGTCTGGCGGATTCGGGCCGTTGCGGCGACCCCGGGGGGCGGGTAGATTCTTCGCCCCTTTCGCCGGCGTCAAGCGGGCGACCGGGACCGCCGGAAATGGACCTCAGCAAGTACCTCGAACAAGCCGCCGACGCCGTCAAGCGACGCAACTTCGTGATGGCCGTGAAGATCTACAGCCAGGTGCTGCAGATCCAACCGGACTTCGGCGAAGCGCGCGCCGGCCTGCGCAAGGCGCTGTTCCAGAAGGTCGCCCAGAAGCCGGCATCGAAGGTGATGGCGACGCTGGTCGGCGGCCCCAACCTGCTGATCGCCGGCCTGTGCCGCCTGGTCGGCCGGCACGCTGCGGCTGCCCGCGCCTTCGAGCGCTTCCTCGTGCACGACCCGCTCGCCGAAGGGGCCAACCTCAAGCTCGGCGAGTCGCTGTCGCGCGCCGGCCTGCGCCGTTCGGCGCTCGCCGTCTACGCGGCCTACGCCGAGAAGCAGCCGCGCTGCCTCGACGCCTGCCGCGCCGCCGGGGCGCTGTTCTACGAACAGGGCAAGGTGCCGGAGGCGCTGGCGATGTACGAGCAGGCGCTCAAGGTCGATCCGCGCGACCAGGAGTCGCTGAAGGCGCGCAAGAACCTCGCCGCCGAAGGGGCGCTGCGCAGCACCGGCATCGAAGAGGCGAAGAGCAGCCGCGAGCTCATCAAGGACAAGGAACAGCAGCGCCAGCTCGAACGTCAGGAGCGCCTGCAGCTGTCGGCCGAGGAGATCGAGGCCGAACTCGAGCAGCTCGAAGCCAAGCTGCAGGACGCCCCGAACGACCAGAAGCTGCTGCGTCGCTGCGCCCGGCTGCGGGAGATGGCGAAGGACCTCGCCGGCGCGCTCGACCTGATCGAGCAGTTGCTGCGGGCGACGCCCGGGGACGGCGAGCTGCAGGAGATCGCCGGCGACCTGCGCCTGCGCCTGCAGGAGCAGATGGTGCAGAAGGCCGAGAAGAGCGGGGACACCGCCGCCGCCGAACGCGCCCGCGCCGCGCTGCTGCAGATGCGCGTCGCCGAGGCGCGCCGCCGCGTCGACCGCAACCCGACCGACCTCGCCGCCCGCTTCGACCTCGGCTCCGGCCTGCTCGGCGCTGGCGATGTTGATGCCGCGATCGCCGAACTGCAGCAGGCGGTCAAGGACCCGCGCAAGAAGAACGAGTCCCTGTTCCTGCTCGGCAAGGCCTTCCAGGCCAAGCGCCTGCCCGACCTCGCGCTCGGCCAGTTCGAGAAGGCGCTACAGGCCGCCGGCAGCAGCGTGCTGGCCAAGGAGGCCCTCTACGAGATGGGCCGCATCTGCCAGGAACAAGGCAAGGGCGACGAGGCCCTCAGGCACTACACCCGCATCCTCGAACAGGACATCGGCTTCCGCGACGTCACCACGTTGGTGGAGCAGCTCAAGTCCTGATCGCGGCCGCCCCCGCACCGGATCCCCCGCGGCATAGCACCGCAACCGAATCTCCAGAACGACCGACTACCGCAACCAAGACCGAAGATGGCTCACAGCAAGCAAGCACTGAAGCGCGCCCGCCAGGGCGAGAAGAATCGCGTCATCAACAAGGCCAAGCTGACCCGCATGCGCGGCGCCATGAAGAAGCTGCTGGCGCTGGTCGAGGCCGGCGACAAGGGCAAGGCCTCGACCCTGCTCGCGACCGTCTGCAAGGCGATCGACAAGGCCGCCGAGACGAACGTGATCCACAAGAACAACGCGGCGCGCCACAAGGGCCAGATGATGCGCGCCGTCGCCAAGATGAAGTGAGCGTCGCGGTCGCGCGGCGCGCTGCGTCGCCGGCCCGTTCGCGCGCGACGGCTGAGCCGACGTGGTGAGCCCGGAGCGGCGGGAGCCTGAACACCCGCTGCGGCGTCGGCCGGGCGCGGTGCGCCTGCGGCCGGCGGTCTGCCGTGCGCCGGCGCCTCGTGCGCGCCGGGCCCCGGCGTCAGCCTTGCAACAGCTGCAGGGCCGCCTGCGGCTGCGTATTCGCCTGCGCCAGGATCGAGATCGCCGCCTGCTGCAGGATCGAGTTCCTGGTCAGCGCCGAGGTCTCGACGGCGACATCGACGTCGCGGATGCGCGATTCGGCGGCGCTGAGGTTCTCGGACTGGATCTCGAGGTTCTGGATCGTCGTCGTCAGGCGATTCTGTGCGGCGCCGAACTGGCCACGCACGCGGCTGACCGCGTTGATGGCCGTGTCGAGCACGCCGACGGCGATCGTCGGGCTGCCGCTGGCGCCGATGTCGAGCGACGACAGACCGAGCGTCGAGGCCAGCGTGTCCGACGTGCTGAGCTGGATCGTATCGACGCCGCTCGTGGTGCCGGTGCCGACCTGGAACGTGATCGCCGAGCCGGTGCCGTCGAGCAGTTTGACGCCGTTGAACGAGGTCGACTGGGCGATGCGGTCGATCTCGTTGATGAGGTCGACGAATTCCTGGTTCAGCGTGGTGCGGTCGGCGGAGCTGACCGTGCCGTTGCTGGCCTGGATCGACAGCTCGCGCATGCGGATCAGGATCGAGCTGACCTCGTTGAGCGCGCCTTCGCCCGTCTGCGTCAGGGAGATGCCGTCCTGGGCGTTGCGGATCGCCTGGTTGGTCGACCGGATCTGGGCGCGGAAGCGCTCCGAGATCGCAAGGCCGGCCGCGTCGTCCGATGCCGTGGAGATACGAAGTCCCGTCGACAGGCGGCGGTAGTTCGACTGCAGGCGCTCGGTCGTCGTCGACAGCGAGCGCTGTGCATTCAGGGACGCGATGTTCGAATTGACCCGAAGGCCCATCTTTCCTCCTCGATACCTTTGCCGTTCCGGTGCCGCGTTCAGGCGCAGCACCTCGTTGGCGCCGTCATCGGCCGCGGCTTGAGTCCTACTTCAGGAAATCTCCCGAATGGACACTGCCGGAGCGGCGCGGCCATGGCATGGGGGGCTCGCGGCGCCGGCTCGCGCCGACGGTCCCGCCCGTGGGCACGGCAGCGTGCAAGAAGCCGACGGCGGGTGTCCCGCGGTGAGACCATGCACAGGGCAAGTCCTTTAGGGGGGACCACTTGGCCTTTGGCGCCGGCTCACCGCACCAGGCGCGTGTAGCGGTAGCCGGCCTGCAGGGTCATGGCCAGCAGCGCGGTGCTGTAGACGCGGCCGCCGTCTTCGCCCCAGGCGCCGACCGGGTCCCACGAGCCGTGCAGGTTTCTCTGCGCCCGGTCCTGGTGCTGGTGCCGCACGAGCACCGCCTCGATCTTCTTCTGCCAGGCCGTCCACGGCTGCCCACCCATCTGGAACAACGCGTAGGTGGCGTAGTACCAGTAGTAGTGGTCGATCGTGCCAGCCTTGGTGTCCCACACCGGCGGCTTCTGCAGCAGCACCTTCGCCGCCGCCGCCATCACCGGCTTCTCGCGTGGATCCTGGCCGAGGAAGAAGCGGCAGAACAGGCCGACCGCGGTCATCGCCGCACCCTTCTCGACCGGGAAGCGCGTGGCGTGGTCGCCGGGTTTGCGCGAGCTCGGTTCGCCGGCCTTGGTGTAGCCGTGCACGCCGCTCGCGTCGCTGACCTGGTCGAGCCACGCCAGCGAGCAGCGCAGGGCGTTGTCGTCGACGAGGAAGCCGAAGTGGCGGCCCGACTCGAGCGCCATCACGCACCAGCCGGTGACCGAGGTGTCGTTGTCGTTGTCGCGCGGCTGGTAGCGCCAGACGCCGTACGGGTTGCGGTGTGCGGCGAGGTAGTCGAGCGCCTTCTGCGCCGCGGGACGCAGCAGCGTGTAGCCCGACAGCCCCGCCGCCTCGACCATCGCGTAGGTGGCGATGGCGTGGTCGTAGAGGAAGTCGTGCGACGCCGCCTGGCCGAACAGGCCGTTGTCGGGCGACTGCTGGCTGCGCAGCCAGGCGACGCCGCGGCGCAGGTTCTCGCGGTAGGGGCCGGTGCGCAGCGTGTTGCCGTCGCCGAGGAACGCGAGCAGGGCGAGGCCGGTGACGCCGACGTCGTGCACGCTGCTGCCGGCGCCGTCGCAGACGGTCGCGGCGCGGTCATCGTGCTTCATGAAGTCGTCGCAGTCCCATTTGCCGTCGTCGTCCTGGTGTCGCGCGAGCCACTGCAGCGCGTCCTCCAGCTGCGAGGGGCGCTGTGGCCCGCCACCACCACCACCGCCACCGGGACCGCCGTGGCCGCGGCCCGTGTAGAGCCCCTGCTTGCCCGGGCCGATGCCGACCACGCCGGTGGTCGGATCGCCTCGCTCCGGGTCTGCCAGGCTCGGCATCAACTCGTCGCTTACAACGTCGCTCGGCGTCGGCTCGATGTCGGTCGGGTCGACGATGGAGCTGTCTTCGATTGGCTCCGCCTTGGTTTCCACGGGCGGCGGCGGCTCCGGCGGCAGCACCTCCTGCACCTCCTCGGTGGCAACCGCGACGCAGTTCTCGACCACGCGTCGCACCTCGGGCGGCAGCAGCAGCCACACCGTGAGCAATACGACCGCGTGCAGCGCGGCCGACAGGGCCAGCCACGGCGCCTGCCGCAGCCGTTCGGCCATCAGATCGTGGAACGTCGCTTCTTTGTCGAACGCAGCGACATGAGTACGGACCGGTAGCGCGGATGGGGTCATGTGGGCTCCGTCATTGCGGCGAGGGCGCCGCGGGACCATGCCTGCATCGAGAGGGCAGGCGTGCTGCTCGAAACGGCCCACAGCGGCCGCCGGATCACTCGTGCATCGAGTTCTCGTGAGGCTTGGCAGGCCCCGACAAACAACAACGGCCCGCTGCGAGTGCAGCGAGCCGTTGGTTGTTTGCTCTCTCTGGTGGTCCTCGTCGACGCGTTGCGGCGTCGCGGGGTGACTCAGTGCACGATGCGGCTGTAGCGGTAGTAGGCTTCGAGCGTCAGCGTCAGGATGGCGGTGCTGTAGACGCGGCCACCGTCTTCACCCCAGGCGCCGACCGGATCCCACGAGCCGTAGAGGTTCTTCTGGGCCTTGTCGAGGTGCTGGTTCTTGATCACCGAGGTCTCGAGCTTCTTCTGCCAGTCGGTCCAGATGGTGCCGCCCATCTGGTAGAGCGCGTAGGTCGCGTAGTACCAGTAGTAGTGGTCGATCGTGCCGGCCTTGACGTCCCAGATCGGCGGCTTGCTGCGGATCAGGTTGGCCGCGGCGGTCATGATCGGCTTCTCCTTGGGGTCCTGGCCCATGAAGTAGCGGCAGAACAGGCCGACGGCGGTCAGCGATGCGCCCTTGTCGACCGGGAACTTGGTGGCGTGTTCGCCCGGCTTGCGCGAGCTCTGTTCGCCCTGCTTGGTGTAGCCGTGCAGGCCGGTCGGGTCCGAGACCTGATCGAGCCAGGTGGCGGCGTACTGCAGCGCGGTGTCGTTGACCATCAGCTTGAAGTACTTGCCCGACTCGTAGGCCATGATGCACCAGCCCGTGACCGACGTGTCGTTGTCGTTGTCGCGGGGCTGGTAGCGCCAGACCGAGTACGGGTTGCGGTGCGACTCGAGGTAGTTGAGGCCCTTCTGCGCCGTCGACTTCAGCAGCGAATACTGCGACAGGCCGTAGGCTTCGCACATCGCGTAGGCCGCGATCGCGTGGTCGTAGACGAAGTCGTGCGAGGCGTTCTGGCCGAACAGGCCGGTGTCCGGGTTCTGCTGTTCACGCAGCCACTTGACGCCGTTCTTGATGCAATCGCGGTAGGGGCCCGAGCGCATCGTGCTGCCGTCGCCGAGGAAGGCGAGCAGGGCGAGGCCGGTGACGCCGACATCGTGCACCGCACTGCCGGGGCCGTCGCAGATCGTGCCGCCCTGCGGATCGTCGTGCTTGTTGAAGCCGTCGCAGTCCCAGCTGCCGTCCTCGTCCTGGTGGTTCTTGAGCCACTGCAGGCCGGCGTCGATGGCCGCCGCGAACGACTTGCCGCCGCCCTTGCCACCGCGACCGCCCGAGCGACCGCCGTACTTGCCGCCGGCGCCACCGCCGAGGCCGACGGCCGAGTTCCACTGGTTGGAGTCGAAGGCCGACTCCTTCGAGGTGACGTCGCTGACCGTGTTGTCGTAGGCCTGCTCGGTGGTCTCCGTCGGGTTGGTCTCGGTGACGACGACGTCATCGGTGACCTCCTCGGGCTTGGTCTCCGGCGGCGGGGGAGGCGGCGGCTCTTCGACCGGCTTCTCCTCCTCGATGGTCATCTCGACCTTGTTCTCCTGGACCTTCTTGGTCTCGGCCGGCATCAGCACCCACATCAGCAGCAGCACGACGGCGTGCAGCGCCGCGGACAGGATCAGCCACGGCGCCTGCCGCAGCCGTTCCGCCATCATGTCCTGGAACGTGACTTCCTGCTCCCAGATCGGGGAGTGGTGGGACTGGACTTTGATCTTGGTCGGGTCGAGATGGGCCATGGCGGCTCCTGCTTCGGGACGACAGCGAACGGGTTCGAGGGCGGGCGACACCGGGTCACCGGAACCGATCGGGGCTGGGATCGGCGCCACCGGCAGGGCCGGGGGCTTCGCCACCGCCGCGAGAACGGGGGCGACCGGGAAGCGGTTCAAGAGGGGGCGCGAAAGTAGAGCCGCGCGGCGGCTGGCTGGCAACCGCCTGATGAGGCTTCCGTCCGCAGGGGCGCGGCCATCGTGGGGCATGCTCCGGCGCCCGCACGGTCCCGCCTCCGGCCGGTCGCCTGTTGGCGCTCGCCGGCCGCTGCCGGCCTGCCGGAACCTACCGGAAGTAGGGCGAGACCCAGACTTCGGTGCGGTCGCGGGCCAGCTCGAGCGCCTGCTGGCGGAACTCCAGCACGACCTGGCGGCGGCAGAGCTCACGCAGCTGCTCCTGGACCTCGGGATCCTCGAAGCGGCCGTTGCGGGCGCCGGCGAACTGCACGACCTTCGCCACCTGGAAGCCAGCAGGCACAGCCACCGGGTCGCGCACCTGGCCCTGTGGTCCTTGCAGGGCGAAGTCGCGCAGTTCGCCGGTCAGCTGCGTGGCCAGCAGGTCGTCGAGCACGAGCGTGTCGGGGAACCGGTTGGCGAGCTCGCGCGCCGACAGACCCTGGCGGCGCCAGATCTCGGCCGCCTCGCGGGCGCGGTTCTCGGCTTCGGCGCCGCGGAACAGCACCTGCGACACCTGCGCCTGCGGTGGGTGCACGAAGAGGTCCCGGTGGCGGGCGTAGGTCTGCCGCAGCATCAGCGGCGTCAGGTGAAGGTTGGACTGCTGCGAGAGGCGGCTGTAGACGGCGATGCTCTCGGCGATCTCGGCGAGCTTCTGCTGGCGCAGTTCGGCCTGCTTGGTCTGCCAGGTCCGGCCGGTGCGCTGCAGTTCGCGGCTGACCGCGGTCTGGGTGCCGAGGTCGCGCACCATCTCCTGGCGGTCGCGGTCCATCATCGACTGCACCATCGACTCGACCTGTTCCGGGGTGGTGGCGCCGAAGGTCTTGGCCGCCTGCCCCATGCGCCGCTGGTTGATCAGTTCGTTGAGCACCTCGCGCTGGATGGCGCGTTCGCGCTGCGGCGTGATGCCGCCGGCCTGGGCGATCTCGGTGTTGACGCGGCCGGTGACCGCGCTGCGCAGTTCGCTCCAGAGGATCGCGTTGTCGTTGACGGTGGCGACCACGGTGTCGATCAACGTCGGCCGGTCGGCGCGCTTGGGGGCCTGCGGGGCCGTCGCCGCGCTGGCATGGGCGATCGGCGACAGGGCGATCGTCAGCAGGGCAGGCAAGAAGCGGCGCGCAGCGGGCATGGGCGGATGATGCAGCCCCTGCGCCACCAGCACAACGGCGGCCCTGCCGAAGGGCGTGGTTGCAAAAGGCCAAGGCGCGCCCTTTCCTCTGCGCATGGTCTCGCGCAGCGGAACGTGCATCGTGGTCGGCGCTTCGTCGGGCATCGGTCTCGCCGTCGCCCGGCGGCTCGCGCTCGCCGGCCGCAAGGTCGCCATGCTGGCGCGGCGCGAGGCCGAGCTCGCGGCGCAGGTGGCGCTCGTCAACGACGTCACCAAGAAGCAGCTCGCGTTCGCCTACGTGCACGACGCCGCCGTCACCGGGGAGGCCGAGGCGCTGTTCCAACGCATCGAGCAGGAGCTCGGTCCGGTGGACGAAGTGCACTTCGTGGCCGGCGTGATGCCGCCGGTCGCGCTCGACGAGTTCGACCTCCAGAAGGACACGGTGCAGGTGCAGGTCAACATGCTCGGCTGCATCGCCTGGGGCAACGCGGCGGCGCGGCGCTTCCTGGCCAGGAAGGGCGGTTGCTTCGTCGGCGTCAGCTCGGTGGCGCAGGATCGTGGCCGCATCGGCCGCCCGGTCTACAACGCCAGCAAGGCGGGCATGGATACCTACCTCGAAGCGCTGCGCAACCGGCTCTGGCGGCACGGCGTGCAGGTGACCACGATCCGGCCCGGCTTCGTCGAGACGCCAATGACAGCGGGATTGCGGCTGAAGGGCGCGATCCCGGCCGACCAGGCCGCGGCACGGATCCTCAAGGCTCGCGACCGCAAGAAGCCGATCAGCTACGTGCCGGGCAAGTGGCGGTTGATCATGTTCGTCATCCGCAACATCCCGTCGTTCGTCTTCCGCCGCCTGTCGTTGTGAAAGACCGCCTCGCCGTCCCCTGTCTCCCGAGCTGACCATGACCACGATGACCGCACCCGCGTGGCGAGATGAGAAGGTGCTCGGCTTCGGCATGGCGGTCGGTGGGCCGGCCAGCGTGCTGCGGCCGACCACGGCCGAACAGATCGCCGACGCCTTCGCCGAGGTGAAGAAGAGCGGCGGCAGCGTCGCCCTGCGCGGCGCCGGCTGCAGCTACGGCGATGCCGCCACGGCGGTCAACGGCAAGGTGCTCGACCTCACGCGCATGAACCGCGTGCTCGGTTTCGACCCTCTGACCGGCGTCGCCACCGTCGAGCCCGGCGCCACGGTGCGCGATCTCTGGCGCACCTCGATCCAGTTCGGCTACTGGCCCAAGGTCGTCAGCGGCACGATGGCCGTGTCGATGGGCGGCGCCGCGGCGATGAACATCCACGGCAAGAACAACTACACGCTCGGCTCGTTCGGCGAGTGTGTGCGCTCGTTCGACCTGCTGACGCCGCGCGGCGAGCTCGTGCACGTGACGCGCGAGTCCGACCCGGAGCTCTTCCACGCCGCGATCTCGGGCTTCGGCATGCTCGGCTGCTTCACGCGCTTCGAGATCGAGACCAAGCGTGTGCATTCGGGCCGCTTGAAGGTGTGGGGCATCGTCGCCGACGACCTCGAACACAACCTGCGCCTGCTCGAGGAGCTGCGCTCAGAAGCCGACTACCTGGTGTCGTGGCTCGACCTGCACGCGAAGGGCAAGGGCCTCGGCCGCGGCATCATGCACCGCGCCGACCAGTTCCACTCCGGTGAGGATCCCGAGGGATTGCGTTTCTGTGAGCCCGCGCTGCAGGACGTGCCACCCAATCTGTTCGGCGTGGTGCCGAAGGGTTGGTTGTGGCCCGGCATGTGGGGGGCGGTGCACCTCGGCCAGGTCGGCCTCGTCAATGCGCTGAAGTTCAAGGCCGGCAGCAAGGAACAGCGGCACTCGCCGTACATCCAATCCCACGGCGCCTTCCACTTCCTGCTCGACTACGTGCCGCGCTGGCAGTGGATGACCAAGCCCGGCGGGCTGATCCAGTTCCAGCCGTTCGTGCCGAAGGCCGAAGGTGCGCGCGTGCTGCGCACCTTGATCGAGAAGTGCCAGGCCGCCGGCCACGTGCCCTACCTCGGGGTGTTGAAGCGGCACCGGCCCGACCCGTTCCTGATGAGCTACGCCGTCGACGGCTACTCGATGGCGATGGACATCGCCGTCAGCTCCCGCAAGTCGCGCCGGGCCTCGTTGTGGCAGCTGTGCCGCGAGATGGCCGAGATCGTGCTCGATGCCGGCGGGCGCTTCTACTACGCGAAGGACGCGGTGCTGCTCGATTCGTCGTTCGAGCGCGTGCACGGCAGCGAGGCGGTGGCGAAGTTCCGCGCGCTGAAGCAGAAGTGGGACCCGGACCGGCTGCTGCAGACGGACCTGTCGCGGCGCCTCGGTGTGTGAGCGCGGGCGCGTCGGCGTGGGGGATTGGTGTTCCTCGCCGACCTGTAGGGGGGCGCGAGAAGGCGCCTATGCCAGCGCCGGCTCCGGCAGCAGCACCTTCGGCGCCAGCGCTGCGTATCGCGCGAGGATGTCGGTGCCGTCGAGGTGTTCGCGCTGCGGGTAGAACGCAAAGTGCGCGCAGATGGCGCGGCCGGTGATGCGGTTGACGAGGCCGAGCTCGAGCGGCAGCGTGACGCTGGCGTATTCCTCTTCGTCGGCGACCGGGAAGACGCCGCCGAACAAAGCCAGATCGACGCCGAACCACGAGATGCAGTTGATCGAGACGCGCGACAACGAGGCGGTGACGGGTTCGAACCGCAGCTCGTCGAGCCGATTGTCGTGCATGCGTTCGAGGAACCAGCGGTGCAGCACCTCGGCGAACTCGCCACTGTGCCAGGCGGCCATGTCCAGGCACCAAGGATGCACCCGCACCGAGAACTTCACCTTGCCCGCCGCCTGCAGGAGCCAGCTGCAGACCGCGTTGTTGACGATCAGCGGGTAGACGAACAGCGCCTCGCGGTCGGCGAGCCGTTCTTGCAGCAGGCGGGTGAAGAAGTCCGGCTCGAGCCAGACCAGGTCGTCGTCCATGCGCACGTAGATCGCGTCGCGATCGATCGCCGTGCGGAAGAACTGGCCGATCGTCGCGATGCCGTTCGGCGGCTCGACCGGTGGTGCGATCAGCTTCACGCGCGGGTGCAGCGCCGCGAGCTCGCGCAGGAAGTTGAGGTCGTTGGCGTCGTTGGTGTTCTGCCACAGGTGCCACTCGTCGACGAGCGGGCTGTGCAGCACGTGGCCGGCGAGCACGCGCAGGTAGCGTTCGCGACCCGCAGGGGTGACGACGATGACCCGGTAGGACTCGATCATGGGGCGTCGATCGGCGCCATGGCATCGGCAGCATGAGCCGGCCTGTGGCGGCGGGGGCAAGGCGGCGTGGTTCAGGCGCGGGCGCGGCGGAAGCGGAAGTGACCGACGCCGAGCTGGCGTTCGCGGAAGCCGGCCTCGCAGTAGGCGAGGTAGTAGACCCAGGCGCGCAGCAGGGCCGGGCCGCCGCGGCGCAGGAACGGCTCCGGCGCGGTGGTGATGCGTTCGCGCCAGCAGCAGAGCGTCGTCGCGTAGTGCGGGCCGAAGTCGGTGTAGTGTTCGAGCTGCAGATCGCTGTGCCGCGCGGCGGCGTCGACGATGGCGGCGACCGACGGGATGAAGCTGCCCGGGAACACGTGGCGCTTGATGTAGTCGACCGAGCGCAGCGCGCCGTGGTAGAGGCGGTCCTGGATCGTGATCGCCTGCAGGCCGAGCAGACCGCCGGGGCGGAGCCGCGCGGCGCAGGTGCGCAGGTAGGTCGGCAGGAAGCGCGCGCCGACGGCTTCGATCATCTCGCACGACAGCAGCTTGTCGAAGGTGCCGTCGAGGTCGCGGTAGTCGCGGCGCAGCAACTGCACGCGGTCGCCGAGGCCGCTCTGGGCCAGCCGCTGCTGGGCGGTGGTGAACTGGTTGTTGGAGATCGTCGTCGTCACCACGCGGGCGCCGCGGCCGGCGGCGAAGAGGGCGAGGCTGCCCCAGCCGGTGCCGATCTCGAGCAGGTGGTCGCCGGGGCCGAGGTCGACGAGGTCGCCGAGGCGCTGCAGTTTGTGCTGCTGGGCGGCGGCGAGCGGCTGGCCCTCGTATTCGAACCAGGCCGACGAGTAGGTCATCGACGGGTCGAGCATGTGCGCGAACAGCTCGTCGCCGAGGTCGTAGTGGTCACGGATGTTGCGTTCGCTGCCGCGGCGGTGGTTCTGGCGCAGCAGCTGGCCTGCGCGCCGCAGCAGCCGCCGCGGCCACGACCAGGGCGAGCGGCCGACCTGCTGCCGCACCTCGCGGTCGCGAACGAACAACTGCAGCAGCCGCACCAGATCGTCGCTCGACCACTGGCCGCTGACGAAGCCCTCGCCAGCGGCGAGGTCGGCGCCGAACACGAGCGCGGTCCAGAACGCCGGGTCGTGCACCACGAGCGGCGCCGTGCCGAGCGGGCCCTTGGGGTCACCGAGCAGCGTCTCGCCGGCGTGGTCGGTGAGCCGGATGGCGCCGCAACAGAGCCGAGCCAGGCGGTCGACGACCTGGTCGCGCAGCCGCCGCTGCAACGCCGTCGGCGCGCGACGGCCGCCGGCCCTGGCCGCGGCCTCGGCGATCAACAAGGCACCGCTCATCGGCTCGCCGCCTCGGCCGGGTGCCGGTGGAAGGTCGCGCGCTTGCACCACAGCCGCAGCGCCTGCCAGTAGATCGAGAGCAGCACCTTGCCGGTCATGAACGGGTGCCGCAGCACGGTGAGGAACAGGTTCCGGCCCGACCACGCCCGGCGTTCGAGCCGCAGCGTGGCGTCGAACACGACCCGGTCGGCGCTGCGGTTCTGCATGTGCACGGCGAGCCGTTCGCCCGGCGGCGACAGCTGCCAGCGGTAGATCTGGTCCATCGGCTGGAACGGGCTCACGTGGAAGCGCTTCTGGAACGTCGCCGCGAGGCGTCGGCGGCCGGGTTCGGCGGCGACGACGTAGTGGTGACGTTCGCCCCACGGCGTGTTGGTGATCTGGGCCAGCACCGCGACCAGCCGTTCGTCGCGGTCGAAGCAGTAGTAGAAGCTGACCGGGTTGAACGCGAGCCACCAGCAACGCAGGTTGGTCAACAGCCGCACGGCGCCGTCGGGGCGCACACCGATCGTGGCGGCGACGGCGTCGCGCACGGCGTCGGCGAGCGGCAGCTCGGGCGGGCCGAAGTAGTCGGCGCGGCGGAACCACAGCGGCGCCGGGCGGCGCGTCGACAGACCGAAGCGGCCGGCGAAGGCGGCGTCGAGCTCGTCGAGGTCGAGGTAGCAGAGGTAGAGCGAGGCCACGAACGAGTGCCGCGGGTGGTCGAAGCGCCGGTGCCGCACGGCGCCGACGTAGAGCGCCGAGTGGCGCACGCCGGCCGCCGCCGTCACGCCACCCCCTGCGCCGGCACCGCGAGGCCGAAGTCGTCGGCGACCCGCAGCGCCGCCTGCACACCGTCCTCGTGGAAGCCGAAGCCGCACCAGGCGCCGCAGAACCACACGCGTCGGCGACCGTTCAGCGCCCGCACTTCGGCCTGCGCGCTCACGCCGGCGTCGTCGAACACCGGGTGGTCGTAGGTGAAGGTGCGCAGCACGCGCGTCGGGTCGATTGCCTCGCGGCGGTTCAGCGTCACCAGGAAGCGGCGCCCGGTGGTGAGGCCCTGCAGCGTGTTCATGTCGTAGGTGACGGTGGCGCGCGCCGCTGGCGCCGCGGGCAGGTGGTAGTTCCACGCCGCCCAGGCGCGCCGCCGCCGCGGCAGCAGCCGTTCGTCGGTGTGCAGCACGACGTCGTTCGACTGGTAGGGGATGGCGCCGAGCACGCGCGCTTCGTCGTCGCTCGCATCGGTGAGCAGGCCGAGCGCCTGGTCGCTGTGGGTGGCGACGACGGCGGCGTCGAAACGCTCTTCGGGGGCGCCCGCGACCTTGATGGCGACGCCGTCGGCGAGGCGGCGCATCGCTGCGACGCGCGCCCCGAGCCGCAGCGAGCCCGCGAACGGCGCCGACAGCGGCGCGAGGTAGCTGCGGGAGCCGCCGACGACGGTGAACCACTGCGGCCGGTCGTGCACGGACAACATGCCGTGGTTGGCGAAGAACCGCACGAAGAAGCGCGCCGGCATGCGCAGCAGCCGTTGTGGCTCCGCCGACCAGATCGCCGCCATCATCGGCACCAGGTAGTGGTCGGCGAAGGCGCGACCGAAGCGTCGGCTGGCCAATACGTCGGCGAGCGTGAGGTCGCCGACGGCGAAGTCCGGGGCGAGTCGGTGGAACCGCAGGATGTCGCGCAGCATGCCCCAGAAGCTCGGCCGCAGCAGGTTGCGCCTCTGCGCGAACAGGCCGCAGAAGCCGCCGCCGTGGTACTCGAGGCCGGTGCGCTCGCAGCGCACGCTGAAGCTCATCGTCGACGGCCGCAGCGGCACGCCGAGGCGGCGCAGCAGGGCGAGCAGGCCGGGGTAGGTGCGGTCGTTGCAGACGATGAAGCCGGTGTCGACCGCGACCGTGCCGCCTTGGCCGTCGTCGACGTCGACCGTGTGGGTGTGGCCGCCGAGCCGCGCCTCCTGCTCGAAGACGACGACGTCGTGGGCCCGGCAGAGCCGTTCGGCGGCGACGAGGCCGCTGATGCCGGTGCCGATCACGGCGAGGCGCTTCTTGCCGGGGCCGAGCAGTCTCCTGGCGACGGTCACCGGGGTGACCTCGGCAGCGTGCCGGTGGCGGGTGGCGCGGGGGGTTGGGATCCGGGTTGGGGCACGGCGGGGGGGCTGGCTCG
>JAEUHT010000304.1 GCA_016793265.1 Planctomycetota bacterium | reverse complement strand
GCCGGGAAGTTCGTGGAGGAATGGGACGACGAAGGAGCCCGCAACGGCTGGTGCCTCTACAAGATGGGCTGCCGCGGGCCGACCACCTACAACTCGTGCGCGACGTTCAAGTGGAACGGCGGCGTGTCCTGGCCGGTCGGTTCGGGCCACGGCTGCATCGGCTGCAGCGAGGCCAATTTCTGGGACGACGGACCGTTCTACGAACGGCTGTCGCACACCGTGGTGCCCAACGTCGAGGCGACGCCGAAGAAGATCGGCATGGCGCTGACCGCGGCCGCGGCCGCCGGCGTCGCGGCGCATCTCGCCGCGCTCGCCATCAATCGGGCCCGCAAGGGAGGCGAGTCCGGTGGCACTGCCGCCGGCAAGCAGGAGGTGAAGTCGTGAGCACTCGTGTCGTCGTCGATCCCGTCACCCGCATCGAGGGCCACCTGCGCGTCGAGGCCATGCTCGACGACAAGGGCGTCGTCACCGAGGCGCTGTCGTCCGGCACCATGTGGCGCGGCCTGGAGCTGATCCTGCAGGGCCGCGACCCGCGCGACGCCTGGGCGTTCACCGAGCGCATCTGCGGGGTGTGCACCACGGTGCACGCGCTGGCGTCGGTGCGCAGCGTCGAGGACGCGCTGCAGATCCAGGTGCCGCCGGTCGCGGAGACGATCCGCAACATCATGTTCCTGACCCAGATGGTGCAGGACCACGTGATCCACTTCTACCACCTGCACGCGCTCGACTGGGTCGACATCGTCTCGGCGCTGAGCGCGGATCCGGCGGCGACGGCGGCGCTGGCGCAGCAGGTGTCGCCGGGCTGGCCGCTCGCGACCAAGGGCTACTTCGCCGACATGGCGGTGACGCTGAAGAAGTTCGTCGACTCGGGCCAGCTCGGCCTGTTCGCCAACGCCTACTGGGGCCACCCGGCCTACAAGCTGCCGCCCGAGGCCAACCTGATGGCCGTGACGCACTACCTCGAAGCGCTGAAGTGGCAGAAGGAGCTGATCAAGATCCACACGGTGTTCGGCGGCAAGAACCCGCACCCGAACTACCTGGTCGGCGGCATGCCGTGCTCGATCGACCTGCACAGCGACAACGCCATCAACATCGAGCGCCTCAACTTGGTGCGCGACAAGATCCTCGAGGCGCGCACGATCGTCGAGCAGCTCTACCTGCCCGACCTGCTGGCGATCGCGTCGTTCTATCCCGAATGGACGCAGATCGGTGGCGGCCTCGGCAACTACCTCGCCTATGGCGACGTGCCGCAGAACGGCATCGGCGATCCGTCCAAGTTCCGCCTGCCGCGCGGCGCCATCCTCGGCAAGGACCTGTCGAAGGTGCACCCGGTCGAGCTGAAGGACACCGCGCAGATCACCGAGGAGGTGGCGCGGTCGTGGTACCGCTACCCGCAGGGCGTCACGCACCTGCACCCGTCGGAGGGCCACACCGAGCCGCACTACACCGGACCGAAGCCGCCGTACGAACACCTCGACGAGAACGGCGCCTACTCGTGGCTGAAGACGCCGCGCTGGAAGGGCAACGCGATGGAGGTCGGGCCGCTCGCGCGCATGCTGGTCGGCTACGCCAGCGGCCGCGCCGAGTTCAAGGAGGTCGTCGACGGTGCGCTCGGCAAGCTCAAGCTGCCGGCGACGGCGCTGTTCTCCACGCTCGGCCGCACCGCCGCCCGCGGCCTGGAGACGCAGCTCTGCGTCGGCTGGCTGATGGACGAGTACGACCGCCTGATCAACCTCTTGAAGGCCGGCGACACGCGCACGGCAGACGTCAGCAAGTGGGAGAAGGCGACGTGGCCGTCGGAGTGCCGCGGCCTCGGCTTCACCGAGGCGCCGCGCGGCGCGCTCGGCCACTGGATCCACATCAAGAACGGCGTCATCCACAACTACCAGTGTGTGGTGCCGAGCACGTGGAACGCCTCGCCCAAGGACGGCAAGGGCGGCCGCGGCGCCTACGAGGCGGCGCTGGTCGGTACGCCGATGGCGAAGAGCGACCAGCCGCTCGAGATCCTGCGCACGATCCACAGCTTCGACCCGTGCCTCGCCTGTGCGTCGCACGTCTACGGGCCCGACGGCCGCGAGCTCGCGTCCGTCCGGGTGCGCTGAGGAGGTGTGACGATGACCCATCCGATCTCCTCCGCAGGCTCCACCGCAGGCACGCCGCAGTCCGCGTTGTACGAGAGCAAGGTCGTCTGGCAGCTGCCGATCCGCCTGTTCCACTGGAGCTTCGCCGGCTCGGTCGTGGTGCTGTTCGCGACCGGGCTCTACATCAACGCGCCGGCGTTCACCGCCGGCGGCGTCACCGACAGCTACCTGATGGGCTGGACGCGCTGGTTGCACATCGCCGCGGCGATGGTGTTCACGGTCGCTTTCCTCTGGCGCATCGTCTGGTTCTGGATCGGCAATCGTTACGCGCGCTCGGGCTTCCCGTTCGTCTGGCGCGCGCGCTGGTGGCGCGACCTGTTCCGGCAGGTCTGGGACTACCTGCGCTTCGACTTCGGCACGCCCCACATGGGGCACAATGCGCTCGCCGGCTTGGCCTACACGATCTTCGCGATCGGACTCGGCTGGGGCCAGATCTTCACCGGCGGCGCGTTGCTCGGCGAATCGAACCCGGGCGGCTTCTGGGATCTGACCTGCGGCTGGGTGATCCCCCTGCTCGGCAGTTCGTTCCGCACCCACATGTGGCACCACCTGTTCGCGTGGGGCTTCGCGGTGTTCGTCGTGCTGCACCTCTACATCGTGCTGCTCGACGACCGCCAGTACCACAACGGGCTGATCTCCTCGATGATCTCGGGCCGCAAGTTCTTCCGGAAGCGCCTCGCCGACCACCAGCACCAAGAAGATGGCAAGTGACCACGAACGTGCGCCGGTGCTCGTGCTCGGGCTCGGCAACCTGCTGCTGCAGGACGACGCCGTAGGCCTCTCGCTCTGCGAGCGGCTGCGCGCGGCGCACGGCGTCGATGCGCGCGTCGAGTTCGTCGACGGCGGCACCCAGGGCCTCGCCCTGCTCGGCCGGCTCGACGACCGGCGCGCGGTGCTGCTGCTCGACGCGGTCGTGCGCGGCGACGCGCCGGGCACCGTGCATCGGCTCGACGACGCGCTCGCGGCCGCGCCACCCGGCAGCGCCGGCGCCACCGGCGGCGCCCACCAGCAGAACGCCGGCGATCTGCTGCTGACCGCGCGGTTGCTCGGCTGCGTGCCGCCGCGCGTCGCCGTGGTCGGCATCGAGCCGGCGCTGCTGCGCACCTCGATCGGCCTGTCCGACGCGGTCGCGGCGGCGCTGCCGATGGCGGTCGCCACCGCGCACACGGTGCTGCGTGAACTGCTCGCCGCCGAGGAGGCGCCGTGCACGAGCTGAGCATCGCCGAGTCGTTGTTCGAACTCTGCCGCGAACGGCTGCCCGCCGGCCACCGGCTGGCGACCGTACAGATCGACGTCGGCGAGCTGTCGTCGATCGAGCCCGAGCTGCTGCGCTTCGCCTGGCAGGCGGTCGTCGCCGGTTCACCACACACCGATGCGACGCTGCAGGTCACCTGGCACCGCGCCGAACAGCTCTGCCCGCGCTGCGGCGAGGTCGCCGAACGCCAGCCGGGCAGTTGGTTGCGTTTCTGCCCACTCTGTCTGGAGCCGCTCTCCGTTCGCGGCGGCGACCAGCTCGACCTGGTCGCCATCACCACAATTCCGCTCCCTGCCGATCTCGAGGTCTCGTCATGACCACGCTCGATGCCCGCCAACAGATCCTCGCCGCCAACCAGGCCGCCGCCCAAGAGCTGCGGCAGCGGTTCGTGGCCCAAGGCACCTACGTCGTCAATCTGATCTCGTCGCCGGGTTCCGGCAAGACCACGCTGCTGGCGACGCTGGCGCGCAAGCTCGGGCGACGGCAGCGGTGCGCCGTCGTCGTCGGCGACATCGCCACCGAGCTCGACGCCGACCGCCTGCGCGCCGCCGGCATGCCGGCGCACCAGATCGTCACCGGCGGTTCCTGCCACCTCGACGCGCGCATGGTCGCCGGAGCGCTCGACGTGGCGCGCTTCGGCATGCTCGACCTGCTGCTGATCGAGAACGTCGGCAACCTCGTCTGCCCGGCCAACTACGACCTCGGGGAGCACTGCAAGATGGTGCTGCTGTCGGTGACCGAAGGTGCCGACAAGCCCTTCAAGTACCCGGGCATCTTCAGCAAGGCCGACATCGCCGTGCTGACCAAGTGGGACCTGCGCAACGTGGTGCCGTTCGACGAACGCGCGGTGGTGCAGCAGATCCAGGCGCTGCGGCCAGGTGGTCGCATCCTGCGTGCATCGTCGATCACCGACGAGGGCATCGACGAGCTGTGTACGCTGCTGGAGCAGCGGGTGGGGGCGTGCAAGGCTGCAGCACAACGCTGATTCGCCGCCGGCTGGTCTGCCGCGGCGTGGTGCAGGGCGTCGGCTTCCGCCCCGCGGTCTGCCGGCTCGGCCGCGCGCTCGGCCTCGCCGGCTTCGTGCGCAACGACCACGACGGCGCCACCATCGAAGTGCAGGGTGAACCCGAGCCTGTCGCCACCTTCGAACGGGTGTTGCCGGCGCGCTTGCCGCCGCGGGCGCGGCTGGTCGCGGTCGAGGTGCACACGGTGGCGGCCGAGCCGGGGGCGGTCACCTTCGATGTCGGTCCGACGCTCGCCGGCGCGCGCGGTGCCGCCTTGGTGCCGCCGGACGCTGCGTTGTGCCCCGCCTGCCGCGCCGAACTCGACGACGCCGACGACCGCCGGCACCGCTACGCGTTCGTCAACTGCACCGACTGCGGGCCGCGCTTCTCGCTCGTGCACTCGTTGCCCTACGACCGCGAGCGCACCTCGATGGCGTGCTTCCCGCTCTGCCCGCTCTGCGCCGCCGAATACGGCGACGTCGGCGCCCGGCGCTTCCACGCCGAGGCGATCTGTTGTCCCGACTGCGGGCCGCACGTGCGCCTCGTCGACGCCCACGGCCAGCAGCTCGGCAGCCGCACCGCGGCGATGGCCCGGGTGCGCGCTCGGCTCGGCGACGGCGCCATCGTCGCGATCAAGGGCCTCGGCGGCTTCCAGCTCGCCTGCCGCGCCGACGACGCCGCCGCGGTGGCGCGGCTGCGCGGGCGCAAGCACCGGCCGGCGAAGCCGTTCGCGGTGATGGTGAAGGACCTGGCGGTGGCCGCGCGGTTGGTCGAACTCGACGCCGCCGCCGCCGCCCTGCTGCAGGGGCCGGTCGCCCCGATCGTGCTGTTGCCGCAACGCACTGGGGCTTCCTTGGCGCCGAACGTGGCGCCGGGGCTCGGGGAGCTCGGCGTCATGCTGCCGACCACGCCGCTGCACGTCGAGCTGTTCCGCGACGCACCGTACGAGGCGCTGGTCGCGACCTCGGGCAACCACAGCGACGAGCCGATCTGCCTCGGCAACCGCGAGGCGCTGCACCGGCTCGCCGGGCTGGCCGACGCCTTCCTGCTGCACGACCGCGATATCGTGCGCCGCGTCGACGACAGCGTCGTGCGCTACACGCCGGGCGATGTGGTGGTGGTGCGCCGCGCGCGCGGCTACGTGCCGGAGCCGCTGCGGCTGCCGGTGGCGACGCCGGCGCCGCTGCTGGCGGTCGGCGCCCACCTGCAGGTGACGGCGTGCCTCGCGCTCGACGGCGAGGCGTTCGTATCGCAGCACGTCGGCGACCTCGACGGCGAAGCGTCGCGCGCCTTCCTGGCCGAGGTCGCGGCCGGGCTCGAGCAGTTCCTCGAAGTGCAGGCGACGGTGATCGTCGCCGACACGCACCCGGACTATGCGAGCGCTCGCTGGGCGGAGGCGCTGGCGGTCCAGCGTGGCGCGCGGCTCTGCCTGGTGCCGCACCACCTCGCCCACGCGGCGGCGGTGCTCGGGGAACACGGCGCCTGGCCGCTGCCGGGCCAGCGGGCGCTGGCGCTGGTGCTCGATGGCACCGGCCACGGCGTCGACGGCGCGGCGTGGGGCCACGAGCTGTTGGCGCTCGATCACGAACTCGGCTGGTCGCGGCTCGGCTGGGGCGAAGCGCTGCCGCTGGTCGGCGGCGAGGCCGCGGTGCGCGAGCCGTGGCGCGTGGTGGTCGCGGCGCTGGCCCGGCATGGTGGCGAAGGGCTGCTCGCCCACACGCCGCTGGCGGCAGCGATCGACGACCGGCGGCGCGAGACGCTGGTGGCGCTGGCCCGCAGCGGCGGCTGGCCGCTCGCGCACGGCGCCGGCCGGTTGTTCGAGGCCGCCGGCGCCCTGCTCGGCGTCGGCGTCCGCAATGAGTACGAAGGCCAGGCCGCCGCGCGCCTCGAAGCGCTCGCGGCCGCCGCGCCGGTCGCCGTGGTGCCGTGGCCCGAGGTGCAGTTGCCGCCCGATCGGCCGCAGGTGCCGCACGCGGCGTTGCTGCTGGCGGTAGCGCAACGCACGGCCGCCGGCGAGGCCAAGGCCACGGTCGCAGCCGGTCTGTTCACCACCTTCGCCGCGTTGTGCGTGCGGCTCGTGCAGCGCATCGACACCGGCGGTTCGCCGATCGCGATCGGCGGCGGCTGCCTCGTCAACCGTCTGCTGCGCCGCGAGCTCGCCTCCGGTTTCGCCGCCGTCGGCCGCCGCGTGTTGCTGCCGCAGGTGCTGCCGCCGGGGGACGGCGCCATCGCGTATGGTCAGGCGGCGCTGGTCGCCGCCGGTCTCGCGCGCGGCAACCTGCCGCACTACCTCGGTTCCGCCGCCACCACCCAGGAGGTCGCCCCATGTGCCTCGCCATCCCGATGCAGTTGACCGATCGCCGCGAGTTCGAAGGCACCGCCACGCTGCACGGCGTGCGCCGCACGGTGAGCCTCCTGCTGTGTCCCGAGGTCGTGGTCGGCGATCACGTGCTCGTGCACGCCGGCTTCGTCATCGGTCGCCTCGACGAACAGGAGGCCGCGGCGACGCTGGCACTGCTCGACGAAGGGCTGGCGCGCGAGCGGGAGGCCAACGACCGCGCGGCGGGGGAGGCTGCGTCGTGACCGACGCCGGGCCGTTCCACGACCCCGGCCGCGTCGCCGCCCTGGCGGCTCGCATCGAGCGCCTCGCCGGCCTGCTGCCGCGGCCGGCGACGCTGATGGAGGTCTGCGGCACCCATACGCACGCCATCGGCGAGGCCGGCCTGCGCCGCCTGCTGCCCACGAACGTGCGCCTCGTCGCCGGCCCCGGTTGTCCGGTCTGTGTGACTCCGGTCGATTACCTCGACCACGCCATCGCCCTGGCGATGCGCCCCGACGTGACCATCGGCACCTTCGGCGACCTCGTGCGTGTGCCGGCCAGCCGCCGCGACAGCCTCGAACGCGCCAGCGCGCGCGGCGCCGACGTGCGCATCGTCTACTCGCCGCGTGATGCGCTGGCGCTGGCCCGCGCGCTGCCGCAGCGCACCGTCGTCTTCCTGGCCGTCGGCTTCGAGACGACGATGCCGACCATCGCCGCCGCGTTGACCGAAGCCGAAGCCACCGGCGTCGCCAACTTCCGGGTGCTGTGCGGCGCCAAGCTGCTCGAACCGCCGTTGCGCGCGCTGGTCGCCGATCCGGAGCTGCGCGTCGACGGCTTCCTGCTGCCGGGCCACGTCTCGGTGATCCTCGGCGCCGACTTCTACCGCTTCTTGACCGCCGACTGCGGGGTCGCCGCGGTGATCGCGGGCTTCGCGCCGGTCGAGATCCAGCAGGGCATCGCCGAGCTGCTCGAGCAGTTGGTGGCGCGGCGGCCGCGCGTGGCGAACCTCTACCCGCGCGCCGTCAGCGCCGGCGGCAACCGCACCGCGCAGGCGCTGCTGGCGCGCTGGTTCGTGCCGGTCGACACCCGCTGGCGCGGGCTCGGCAGCATCCCGGCCTCGGGCCTCGCGCTGCGGCCCGAGTTCGCGCACCGCGACGCGGCCCAGCTCGCGGTCTCGCTGCCGGAGCCGCTCGAGCCCAAGGGCTGTCGCTGCGGCGACGTGCTGCGCGGCAGCATCTCCCCTCCCGGCTGCCCGCTGTTCGCGCGCGGCTGCAATCCCGACCACCCGATCGGCGCCTGCATGGTCTCCAGCGAAGGCACCTGCGCCGCCTGGTATCGTCACGAACGTCCCGTCCGCGCCGCCGACGCATGAGCCCCACGCCCGACCCGATCCTGCTCGCCCACGGCGCCGGTGGCCGCGCCACCAGCCGCCTCGTGCAGGAGTGCTTCGTGCCGGCGCTCGACAACCCGTTCTTGCGCACGCTCACCGACGCCGCGGTGCTGCCGGCGCTGCCGCCCGGGCGGCCGGCGCTGACGACCGACGGCTTCGTCGTCGACCCGGTGGTGTTCCCCGGCGGCGACCTCGGCTACCTGTCCGTTTGCGGCACGGTCAACGACCTCGCCGTCAGCGGCGCCGTGCCGATGTTCCTGACCTGGGCGCTGATCCTCGAAGAAGGGCTCGACCGCGCGTTGCTCGAGCAGGTCGTCGCCGGCGCTGCCCGTGCCGCGCGCGAGGCGAACGTGCTGCTGGTCGCCGGCGATACCAAGGTCGTGCCACGCGGTCGCGGCGACAAGGTGTTCGCGGTCAGCACCGGCCTCGGCGTGGTGCCGCCGGGCCGCGAACTCGGGGACCACCGCGTCGCGCCCGGCGACGTCGTCATCAGCAGCGGCACGCTCGGCGACCACGGCGCGGTCGTGTTGGCCTGCCGGCACGGCCTCGACAGTGAGCTGCGGTCGTGCGTGGCTCCGCTGCGCGCGTTGGCCGCGGCGGCGCTGGCCAGCGGCGCCGACGTGCACACCATGCACGACCCGACCCGCGGCGGCGTCGCCACCGTCTGCCACGAGACCGCGGTGCGCGCCGGTTGCCGCATCGAACTCGACGAACGCGCCGTGCCGGTGCGCCGCGAGACGATCGCCGTCTGCGAGCTGCTCGGCCTCGACCCGCTCTACCTCGCTTGTGAAGGGCGCCTCTTGTTGTGGGTGGCCGCCGGACAGGCCGAGCTCGTGCTGGCCGCCCTGCGCGCGACGCCCGGCGGCGAAGGCGCCACCGTGATCGGCGCCGTCACCGGACGTGGTCAGGAGCAGGCCCCGTTGGTGCTGCGCACCCGCAGCGGTGCCGGCCGGCCGCTCGACCTGCTCAGCGGCATGGACTTGCCCAGGATCTGCTGACCATGGAAGGCCTCTCCCCCAGTCTCCTGCTCACGGCGGTCACGGTTGCCCTCCTGCACACCGTCACCGGCCCCGACCACTATGTGCCGTTCGTGGCGCTGGCCAAGGCGCGCAACTGGACCATGCGCCGCACCCTCTGGGTGACCGGGATCTGCGGCCTAGGCCACGTGTTGTCGTCGCTCGTGCTCGGCGGCGTCGGCGTCGCGCTCGGGGTCGCCCTCGGCGCGCTCGAGAGTGTCGAAGGCCACCGCGGCGACGTGGCGGCGTGGGCGCTGTTCGGCATCGGCATCGCCTACGGGCTGTGGGGCGTGCGGCAAGCTCTGCGCCGGCGCGAAGGGCACTCGCACCTGCTGCAGTTCCATCGGCACGAGCACACGCACGATGGCGTCGCCCACTCGCATGCACACGACCATGGGCCGGGGCCGGGCCATGGATCGGGGCAGGGCCACGACCACACGCACGGCAACGTGGTGTTGCCGGCAGGCGGCGCCGAGGTGCGGCGGCAGACGACGTTCTGGGCCCTCTTCATCGTGTTCGTGCTGGGGCCGTGTGAGCCGCTGATCCCGCTGTTCATGGTGCCGGCCAGCGAACGGCAGTGGGGCGCCGCTTGCGTGCTCGGCGCCGCCTTCGGCGTCGTCACGCTCGCCACCATGCTCACGATCACGGCCCTCGGCGTCTACGGCATGGCGCGGCTGTCGCTCGGCGGCCTGCAGCGTTGGGTGCACGCGCTCGCCGGCGGCATGATCGCGACCTCGGCCGGCGCGGTCTTGTTCCTGGGCTTGTGACCGTCGGTGCTCGCCGCAGCCATGGCCGCAGGACCGCGACGGCGGTGGCCCGTAAGCTGGTCGACGCACTCGCAGGCGCCGGCAAGTAGCCGTAGATGCCCCGGGTCGCTGGCGGCCGAGGCCTCAGGATGGCTTCGGTCGCCGCGGTCCCTATCATGTTCGGCCCCGTTCGCCACCCGGTGGCGGGTGCCCTTCAGAGGACCTCGATGCACTGCAATCCGTTCGCTTCGTTCGCCGTCGCGCTGGTCGCACTCGGCTCCACGTTCCCCGGCTCGATGGCCCGGCCCGACGAGGGCATGTGGTTGTTCGACACGCTGCCGCTGCAGCAGCTCAAGGAGAAGTTCGGCTTCACGCCGACGCCGGAGTGGCTCGACCACGTGCGGCTCGGCTCGGTGCGCTTCGACACCGGCGGTTCGGGCTCGTTCGTGTCGCCGAACGGACTCGTGATGACGAACCACCACGTGGCGCTCGAGACGCTGCAGAAGATCTCGACGCCGGAGAAGGACTGGGTCAAGGACGGTTTCAGCTCGCGCCTCTACGGCAGCGAGGTGCCCGGCACGGACCTGACGCTGCGCCAGCTCATCGAGATCAAGGACGTGACCGCCGAGATCAAGGCCGCCAAGGCCGCCGACAAGGGCGAGGACGGCAACGAATGGCGCCAGAAGGCCGAGGAGATGTGCGCCGCCCTCAGCAACGAGGAGAAGCACATCAAGGCCGACCTCGTCACCCTCTACGACGGCAACCGCTACTGCATCTACGTCTACCACATCTACGACGACGTGCGCGTGGTGTTCGCGCCGGAGAAGCAGGTCGCGTTCTTCGGTGGTGACTACGACAACTTCACCTACCCGCGCTACGACCTCGACTGCGCGTTCTTCCGCGTCTACGAGGACGACAAGCCGGTCGACTCGTCGAAGTGGTACTTCCCCTGGAACCCGGAGGGCGCCAAGACCGACGAGCTGATCTTCGTATCGGGCCACCCGGGCAGCACCGAGCGCGCGCTGACCTACGCCGAGATGGACTTCCACCGCCAGGTGCACGCGCCGGCGATCGTGCGCCAGCTGCACCGCATCTGCGACATGCTGAAGAAGCAGATGGACAAGAGCCCGCAGAAGGCCTTCGAGCTGCGCGACCAGTACTTCGGCATGGCCAACTCGCTGAAGGCCTACGAGGGTCACCTCGCCGGTCTGCGTGACGCCGAGCGCATGCAGGCGATCAAGGCGCGCGACGAGGAGCTGATCGGCAAGTCGGGCAAGCCCGAGGTCAAGGCGGCGTTCGAGTTCATCGCCGCCGAGATGGCGAAGCTCACCGAGAAGTACCAGGGCGACAAGGTCAACCTGCAGCGCATGATGCCGGAAGCCGAACGCGTGATGACGCGCGTCTGCGCCGACGCCAAGTCGACGATCAACCAGGCCCGCTTCGACGTCTACGGCACCGCGGTCTACCCGGACGCGACGTTCACGCTGCGCCTCGCCTACGGCACCGTGAAGGGCTACGAGGCCGGCACCACGCTGGTGGCGCCGAAGACCACGATGTGGGGCCTCTACGAGCGCAACAAGGCGATGGACAACACGCCGCCGTTCGACCTGCCGCAGCGCTGGATCGACGCCCGCGCCAAGCTGAACCTCGACACGCCGTACAACTTCGTCTGCACCGCGGACATCATCGGCGGCAACTCGGGCAGCCCGATCCTCAACCGCAACGCCGAGATCGTCGGCCTCGTGTTCGACGGCAACATCGAGTCGCTGCCGGGCAACTACTGGTTCGACGAGCGCGTCAACCGCTGCGTCGGCGTGCACTCGGCCGGCATGCTCGAGGCGATCAAGGTCGTCTACGAGGAGGTCGACCTGGTGAAGGAACTGACCGGCAAGTGAGCCGGCGACGCGGCGGTCGAGCGGGCCACGGTCCGCTCCCGCCGGCGTGAGGCCCGCTGCGGCGGGCGCGGCCCGCGATGACCGCGGGCAGGGACTGGCGAGATCGGCAGGCGCCGCGAGAATGCACGGCGCCGCCCTCGTCCCGACCAACCATGCGCCATCTCCCGGCCACCGTTCTCTGCCTGCTCGGCGCCGTCGCTGCCCAGGACCGTCCCCCGCGCCTCTACGTCGTACCGCGGGTCACGCCGGCGCAGCTGGCCTTGCTGCAGCAGCAGTTCGACCTGCCGTCGGCGTGCTGCGGTGTGGCTCACGGCGACCGGGTCGAGGTCGTGGTCGACGCCACCGAGGTCGCGGCGCTGCTGGCGATCGCGCCGCAGGCGCTGTGGGTCGGCGTCGGGCGGCCGTTCGCGACCATCGAGGCGGAGCGGTTCGCGGCCAGCGGTGAAGACGCCCCCGACGCGGGCTACTACACGGTTGCCGAGGTCGAGGCCGAGATCGACGCCATGGTGGCGGCGCATCCGGGGCTCGCGCACAAGGTGAACCTGAGCGCGCTACCCGGTGGCCTGACGACGCTGCAGGGCCGCTCGATCTTCGCGCTGAAGGTCAGCGACAACGCCGCGGCCGACGAGGACGAGCCGGCGATCGTGCTCGCCGCGCAGCACCACGCGCGCGAGCTCAACTCGCCGCACATGGTGATCCGCGCCATGCAGCGTGTCCTGGCCGGCTACGGCACCGATCCGGTGCTGCAGGACCTCGTCGACGGCCACGAACTGTGGTTCGTGCCGATGTGCAACCCCGACGGCGTCGACTACGTGTGGTCGACCAACAACCTGTGGCGCAAGAACCGCCGCAACAACGGCGGCAGCTTCGGCGTCGACCAGAACCGCAACTACCCGTTCTTGTGGTCCCTGTGCGGCTCGTCGGCTACCGGCAGTTCGGAGACCTACCGCGGGCCCACGGCCGGCAGCGAGCCGGAGACGCAGACGCTGCGCAACCTGATGGCGTGGCTGCGGCCGCAGCTCTACCTCGACTTCCACAGCTATGGCCGCGACGTGCTGCGCATGTGGGCGCCGTGCGCGACCGTGAGCCCGGCGATGTTCACGCTGCAGGAGCACTACGTCGACGCGCTGCGCGCGCCGATGGGCTACGACAAGCGCGACCCGTCGGGTTCGGGGGAGGCGCCGGAGGACCACTTCGCCAGCGGCGGCACGCTGTCGTTCCTGATCGAGGTCGGCACGTCGTTCCAGCCGCCGTTCGTGGACACGGTCGCCGAGGAGGCGATGGTGTGGCCCGGTGTCGCCGGGGCGCTGCAGGCCTGGCGCCCGGCGCTGCGTGGCCACGTGCGTTCGTCGCTCGGCAGCCAGCCGCTGGCGGCGACGATCTCGTTCGCGCCGAACGTGTTGAACCACGGCGAGGTGACGAAGAGCCGCGCGCGCGACGGCCGCTACGGCCTGTGGCTGCCGATCGGCACCTGGGACGTGACGTTCGCGGCGCCGGGGCACCAGAGCCGCACCGTGCCGGTGACCGTGGCGGGCTACGACGCGCCGGTCGACCTCGAGGTGCTGCTGGAGACCGGCGCCGCAGCGTCGATCACCAAGGTCGGCAGCGGTCAGGTCGGCACCACGGTGACGTTCACCTACACGAGCCCGGGCGACGCCGGCAAGGACGCCTTCTTCGGCTGGTCGTTCGGCACCGTGCCCGGCATCGACCTCGGCGGCCTGCGCGTGATCCCGCTCAACAACGACTTCCTGTTCACCAATGCGTGGATCGGCAACCCGTTCCTGGCGCCGACCTGGGTCACGCTCGACGGCAACGGGCAAGCGCAGTGTGTGCTGAGCATCCCGCCGTTCGCGTGGCTGGCCGGCCTGACGACGTACGTCGGCGGCATGACCTTCGACCCGGGTTACCAGTACACGATCAAGACCTGGAGTCCGGCGCTCGACGTCACGATCGTGCCGTGAGCGTGCGCCCCGTGGCGAACCGAGTGCCCCGACCTCGGCCACGGTCCGAAGGGGAGCCTCCCGTGTGCGCCTACTTGGCGTGACAGGCCATGCAGATGGCGCTCGGGTTCGTCGGATCGTCGATCGTCATGCGCAGGTAGGACTGGGAATAGACCGACGGTACTTCGATGTTGTGGATGTCGTGGCAGGTCACGCACTGCACCTTGCCGCCTTCGAGGAAGTCCGCGATGGTCTGGCCGGGCCCCGGGCCAAACGGCGATGACGTTGGCCGTAGACCCCGATCGTTGGTCGGGTAGGTGATCGAGATCGGGTGGTCGGAACCAAAATCCAGGTTGCGTCGACCCGGCACGACCTGTCGATGCCAGGATGGAAAGACCGTCGAGCCAGAGGCCCCGGTGTGGAACAGTTCCAAGGCCACGGCGCCATCGTGGCAGCCGAGATAGAAGCGGCTCGTGCCG
>JAEUHT010000278.1 GCA_016793265.1 Planctomycetota bacterium | reverse complement strand
CGCGAGTAGGTGGCGACGCCGTCGAAACCGGCGAGGTCACTGCGCGACCAGCGCTCGGGCACCGTGGCCGCGACCGGCCCGGCGGCGGCGGCGGCATCGACCGCGCGCCAGAACGCCGCGACCCGTTCGGCGCGCGCCGCCGGCCCTTGGTCCTGCTGCAGCGCCCGCAGCGCCGGCTCGAACTCGGGGAACTCGGCCAGCCCCGCGGGACTCGTCCACGCCTCGGCGACGGTGCCGCCCCAGCAGGAGACGACGACGCCGAGCGGCCCTTCCCCGGCGCGCAGCAGCTCGCGGCCGAAGAAGAACGCCGTCGCCGACATCGCCCCAGCGGTCGCCGGCGAACACACCACCCACTCGCCCTCGACGTCCTCGAGCGCGCGGGCAGCGGTCGCCTTCCGCACCGTGAACCAACGCAGCTGCGGCAGGTCCGCGGCGGCGACCTCCTGCTGCCAGTCGCGCACGCCGCCCCAGTCGTCGATGCGCGCCACCGGCATCTCCATGTTGGACTGGCCCGAGCCGAGCCAAACGTCGCCGAGCAGCACGTCGTCGCAGCGATGCTCGACGGCGCCGCTGCGCAGCGTCAGCGTGTGTGGTCCGCCGCGCGCCACGGTGGACAGTTCGCAGCGCCAACGCCCATGCTCGTCGACGACGGCCTGCGCCGTTTCGCCCCACGACGCCGTCACCAGGACCGCGGCCCCCGGCACACCACGGCCCCAACACGGCACCTTGCTCGCCGCCGGCAGCACCATGTGATCGCCGAACAGACGGCACGGCACGAACGTGGCTTCGGGCGACTGCGCGAGGGCAGCCGCCGCGAACGCCAACCCGAGGGCGAAGGCGCGCAACATCGTGGCACACGCTACCGTGCCGCGGTCGCAGCGGCTATTCGCCGCGCCGGCGCCAGCGGGCCACGCGACCGTCGGCGCCGACCGCCCACACCGCCCCATCGGCGGCGCGGGCGAGCGCGTGGAATGCACCGGGCAAACCCCGCCAGCTGCGACCACCGTCCGCCGACCAACTGCAGCCGTGCGAGCCGACCGCGAGCGTGGTGCGGTCGTCGAGCCAGACCACCGCCGAACGGAACCCGCCGGCCCCGCCGTAGACCGCGCGCCAGCTGCGGCCGCCGTCCTGCGTCCAGGCGGCGCTGCCGTCGGCGCGCTGCGGGTCGGCGTAGTCGCCGCCGACGGCGACGCCACGGTCGCCGCAGAACGCCACCGCGAAGGCACCACGCGTCGGCGCGCCGTTCGCCAAGGGCAGCAGTACGGCGCTGGCCTCGCCGCTCGCGCCCGGCAGGCGCAGGAAGCGGGCCGATCCGCCGCCGGTCGCGAGCCACAGGCCGCCATCGGCGCAGAGGCCGACCACGCTGCCGCTGGCTGCGAACGCCGATTCGCCCGGCAACGGCGCCGGCAGCCGCGCCGGCGGCAGCAGCCGCCAGCTGGCGCCGGCATCGTCGCTGATGCGCAGGTCGAAGCAACCGTCGACCGGATCGCCCAACAACACGCCGCGCTGCCCAGCGAAGTCGATCGCGTCGAAGAACGCCGCCGGCCGTTCGTCGGCGAGCACGAGGCTCCAGCTGCGGCCGGCGTCCGTGGTGCGCCAGAGTTGCGCCGGCTGGCCCGCCACCAGCACCACCGCCGCCTCGCGGTCGAAGGCGCTGAGGTCGCGGAAGTCGTGCGTGCGGGTGCCCGGCGGCGCCACTTCGCGCCAACTGCGGCCGCCGTCGACGGTGCGGAACAAGGCGCCGCCGCTGCCGCCGATCCAGGCGCACTCGGCGTCGACCGCGGCGAGGCCACGCAGGCTCTGCGTCGTCGGGCTCACGCAGGCGACGAACTCACCCGGCGGCGGCGCCGGTTCGCCGACCAGCGGGCCACCGGCGCACGCCGCGGCCAGGAGATGGCCCACGATCGGGACCACGCGGGGCGCCCTTCGCCGTCGGCGACGTTCCAGCATCGACTGCCCCGTAGCGCGTCGCGGCCCCGCGGTCAACGGCGCCGGGGCCGTCACGACGTCAGCGACCTTGGCCCACGCACCGCGCCGGCGCCGCGTTGCCACGCGGCAGCACGTAGTCGACGGCCGGCGCGAGCCAGTGCTGCGCCATGGCCTGATCCTGCGCCACGCGACCGTCGTAGCCACAACGCTGCAACACGTACTGCTCGCTGCCCAACACCGCCTTGCGGCCGGCGGCGGTATAGGTGGCCACGGTCTCCGGCGCGCTGACGTTGGCGGCCGACACGGCGCGTATGGCCGCTTCGTCGTGGGGTTCGTCGGCCAGCCGCAGCGCCAGCAGCAGGTCGTCGACGAGGTGTTCCTGCCGGCCGAGGAAGTCGACGGCGGCGCCGGCCGGGCCCAGGAAGTTGTCGAGCAAGAGGCCGTATTCGCCGGGGAACCGCTGCGTGACGTTGCCGACGAACTGCACGAAGTCATCCGACCAGCAGTGCTGGCAGACGCGCTGCGAGACGACGTAGCGGCGCGCGGGCCCGCGGTGGAAGCGCCAGAAGCTCTGCCACCAGGTCAGCGGATGCCGCACGAACGCCACCGTGAACAAGCCGCGACCGGGCGCCTCCCACCAGCGCAGGTGGTCGCTGCCGTCGAGCAGGCACCAGCGGGCCCCGGGACAGCCGGCTTGCAGCGCGTGGCGCACCCAGGTGCCGCCGGTCTTCGGCAGGTGCAGGAAGCGCGAACGCTGCAGCATCATCATGCCGGCGGCATCGGCGGTCCGGCGCCGCCGGCTTGAACGTGCGGCCGGCAGCCGGTCAGCGGTTGCGGCGCTCCGGCGGCCGTTCCGGCGGCCGCTCGGGGCGCAGGTCGGGCCGCGGCAGCGTCTCGCGCATGGCCTTGGCCCGCGCCCGCAGGTCGGCGTCGTTGGTCGCTTGCACCAGACGGTCGAGCAGCGGCCGCAGCCGTTCGTCGCCGGGCCGCACGCCGCCGGCGCCGAGGCGGGCCTGCACGAGGTCGAGGCCGGCGCGGCCGTGCAACGCCGCCGCCGCGAACTCCAGCTGCCCCTCGCGACGCAGCGCTTCGATCTCGCCGTGGCCCACCGGCAGGGCATTGGCCTTGGCGAGCA
The DNA here is from genome assembly GCA_016793265.1 of Planctomycetota bacterium. Lineage (GTDB taxonomy): Bacteria > Planctomycetota > UBA1135 > UBA1135 > UBA2386 > JAEUHT01. The sequence goes on along the minus strand of JAEUHT010000278.1, from coordinate 25,361 downwards.
GCGTGCGGCCCAGCAGCACACCGACCTCGGCGCGCAGCAGCACGTATTCCTCCACCTCGGGCTCCGCCTTGACCAGCAGCTCGGCCTGGTCGCGGGCCTCGCGCAGCAACTCACCGTCGGGCTCGCCGCCGCGGGCCATCGGCACCGCCGCGCGCAGCAGCGCCTGGCTGAGCTCGAAGCGCACCTCCGTCGACGGCACCTCCACCACCAGCTCGCGCAGCATCGCCAGCGCTTCGTCTTGCAGTTCCTGCCGCCGCTGCACGAACGGGCCTTCGTTGTCGGGCCGCCCGGCGCCCTGACCACCACCCGCCACGCCGCGCGGACCAGCACCGGCGGGGGCGCCAGAGCGCAGCAGGCAGCGCGCCTTGAACAGGCGGAACTCGGCGTTCTTCGGCTCCTCCTGCAGCAACCCCTCGATCAACGCCAACGCCTGCCGCGCCTGGTCGCGGGCCTCGCGCCGCGCCGGGTCGCCGTCGCGGCCGCGGCCGCCGCCGCGCACGACGATCGTCTGCGCCAGGAAGAAGCGCACCTGCGCCAGCTCGAAGCGCACGCTGCGGTTCTCCTTCGGCAGCGCTTCGAGCAGCGGCAAGGCGGCGCGGAAGTGCTCCCCCGCGACCTCGAAGCCGCCGCGGCGTTGTTCGAGCTGACCCCAGGCGATCTGCACCGCCGCCTGCTCGCGCCGCACGTCGCGGTCGGTGATCGCGGCGAGTCGCGCCAGCGCCTGGGCGAAGTCGGCCGCCGCCGCGTCGAACTGCTCGGGCCTGCCGAGCCGCGCCCGGATCGTGCCGAGGCGGCGGTAGGCGCGCGCCGTCTCGTAGCGCAGCGCCTGGTTGTCGGCGTTCTCGGCGGCGAAGGCGTTGTAGAAGGCCAGCATCTGCTGCAGCAGGTCGACGTCGCGCGGGGCGGCGGTGCTGCGCAGGAGCAGGGTCTGTTCGCCGGAGTCGGGATCCTCGTCGACCGACAGCACCGGGTCGGGCCCGAGCAGCGCGTCGAACACCTCGCCGAAGGCGTCGAGCGTGCGGCGCAGCGTGCGTTCGGCGCGCGCCGACTGCGCCGAGGCCTCGCCGAGCGCCGCCTTGGTGGCGCCGAACGCGACCCAGCCGGTCACGCCCGCCACCACCACCGCGAGCAGCGTGCTCAGCGCCAGCGCGGCCACCAACTTGTTGCGCCGGCACCAGCGCCGCAAGAGCGCCAGCTGCCCATGCCGCCGCGCCGCGATCGGCCGGTCCTCGAGGAACGCGACGAGGTCGTGTTCGAGTTGCTCGGCGTCGGCGTAACGATCGGCCGGGTCGCGCGCCATCGCCTTCTCGACGACGACGACGAGGTCCTCCGGCAGCTCGGGGCAGCGCCGCCGCAGCGACTCCGGCGGTTGCGAACGGATGCGCTCCATCAGCTCGCTGCGCGACTTGCCGACGAACGCCGCCCCCAGCACGAGCAGCTCGTAGAGCGTGACGCCGAGCGCGTAGACCTCGCTGCGCTGGTCGTAGTGGCCGGCGAACTGCTCGGGCGCCATGTACTGCAAGGTGCCGAGCAGGTCGCCCGAGTGCGTCAGCCCCTCCGCTTCGAGCGCCTTGGCGAGGCCGAAGTCGGTGATCCAGAGGTGGTCGTTGTCCTCCAGCAGCAGGTTGCCCGGCTTGATGTCGCGGTGCAGCGTGCCCTGGGCGTGGGCGTAGGCCAAGGCGCTGGCGGCCTGGGCGCCGAGCCGGGCGACGAAGCGCGCGCGGCTGCGCCACGCCCCGCTGCCTTGGGGCGGCGCCGCCGCCTGGTCGCGGCGCCAGTGTTCGAGGCTCTGGCCGCCGATGAACTGCATCGCGTACCAGTGGTAGCCGTCGCTCTCGCCGCTGCCGAACACCGGCACGATGTTGCTGTGGTACAGCTGCGCGGCGATCTGCGCCTCGCGGCGGAAACGCTCGAGCTGGTTCTTGGTCAGCAGCGAGGCCTGCGGCAACACCTTCAGCGCCACCTTGCGACCGAGCGACTCCTGCACGGCTTCGAAGACGACGCCCATGCCGCCGCGGCCGAGCTCGCCGACCAGGCGGAAGTCGCCGAGCCGCTCGAGCTTCGGCAGCGAGACGCGCTTGCCGCTGCTGCCGCTCGACGCCCGCTCGCGCTTGGCGCCTTCGAGCGCGACCAGCGTCGGCAGGATCGCGCGCAGCTGGGCCTCGGCTGCCGGGTGCAACGCCGCGAACGCCGCCACCGTGATCGGCTCGCCGCGCCGATGGCGCGCGAGGAACTCGTCGATCAGCGCCGGGTCGAGATCCTTGTCCTCGTCGCCGTCCATGCTCAAGAGCGCCCCGGGTTCACGGTTCCGCCAGATCGCCGAGGAAGCCCTTGAGCCGACCGAGCGCCCGCACGTAGCGGTTGCTGGCGGCGTTCTCCTGGATGCCGAGCACGGCCGCGGTCTCCTTGTTCGACAGCTCCTCGAAGTGGCGCAGCAGCAGCACCTCGCGGTCGATCTCCTCCATGCTGGCGAGCGCCTGTTCGACCTTCTGCCGCGCCTCCTCGCGCATCACGGCGCAGCTCGGCGAGGTGATGTGGGCGACGAAGAAGCCCGACAGCGTGCCCGACGCCGGCGCCTTCACCTCGCGGCCGGCGCTGCGCATCTTGGTGCCGAGGTGCTTGCGGAACAGATCGACCATGGTCTGCTGCGTGATCAGTCGGATCCAGACCAGGAACGGCTTGGTGTCGTCGCGGAACGCCTGCAAGCGCTTCTCCGATTCGAGGAACGACTCCTGCAGCACGTCCTCGGGGTCGAGCCGGCCGACCAGGCGCGGGTCGAGGCGGAACTGCACCATGCGCAACACCCGCTCGCGGTAGAGCACCAGCAGTCTGGCGAGCGCGGCGTCGACGCCGGCGCGCAGGGATCGTTCGAGCACGTCTTCGGGCGCGTCCATCGCCGCTGAGGATAGCCAGCGCCGCGGCCGGAGCACGGCGCCGGATGTGTGTTCTGCGTCCCGTTCAGCGGCGCAGGGCGCCGAGCCGCGCCAACAGGCCGGCCACGTGCACGGGAGCACCGCTCGGGTTCGCCCACTCGGCGAGCATCGGCAATTGCCATCGCATCGCCGCCAGCGCCGCGGCCGGCGCCGCGGCGTCGAGCTGCAGGCGATACCCGGTCGGCGGCGGCACCGGCGCCGGCGACGACAGCCGTTGCCGCAGCGTTCCCGCTTGCACCACCACGCCCGGGCCGTCGCTGGCGGCGGCGGCCACGAACCGCACGCCGTGGCGCGTGGCTTCCTCGACCAGCGTTCGCCACGTGGTGGCGTCGATCTCCGTCGGGTTGGCGGCGCCGGCGAAGCTCACCACCGCGGCGCCAAAACGCCAGGCCTCGTACACGACCGCCAGCACGTCGTTGGCGGACCACGGTGCCGTCGCCGGCGCGAACTCGACCGCCAGCGGCGCCGGCGGCACACGGCACTCGAAGGTGCCCCTCGGACAGGCGCCGGCCGGGCTGGAGCCGACGGGCCAGGTCGCCAGCAGCATGTCGACGGCCGCAGCAGCGCGGTTGAGCAACGCCGCATCGCGGGCCATCACCCGGATGCAGTCGTCCACCACGATGCGGAAGGCGACCGGCAGCGCCGCATCGAGGTCGAAGAGGCAATCGCCGGCGCGCGCCGTGGCCGCCGCCACCAGACCCGGCCGCAGCACCGCGCTGCCGCGCCAGTGTTCGAGCCACAGCCGGGCCGCCGGCTGGGCGTCGGCGTCGGCGATGCAGCGCGCCCCTGGCAGGAGGACGAAGCGCCCGCCGGTGAGCTCGCCGGCGAGGCTCGGCACCACGGCCGGCAGCGCAAAGTCGCCGCGGCGCTGCTGGCGCTGGTCCTGGGCGAACAGCCAACGCAGCGCGTCCCCTTGGCCGTAGGCATGGCTCCAACTGTCGTGGCCGACCCCTTCGAGCTCGTGGTAGTCGACCACCCCGCCGGCGGCGCGCAGCGCGTGCACGAGCTGCCGCGAGCGTTCGACCGGCACCGAACGATCGGCGGTGCCGTGCCAGACCTGGGTCGGCAAGCCGACCAGCCGCGGCGCGAGGCGCTCGTCGCCGCCGCCGCAGATCGCCAGCAGCGCGGCGAAGCGGTCGGGCGAGCGCGCCGCCAGCTCGAAGGCGCCGAAGCCCCCCATCGACAAACCGGTCAGGTAGACGCGGGCATGGTCGACCCCGGGTCGCGCCAGTACGGCGTCCATCGCCGCCACCACCGCATCGAGCGCGGCCCCGGTCCAGCGCGCCTCGGCCGGGCACTGCACCGCCAGCAGGAAACACGGCAACGTCGCCCGCATCGCCGGCGTCGCACACTGGGCCGGCAGGTACCGCAGGTGGCGTTCGTTGTCGTCGCCGCGTTCGCCCGAGCCGTGCAGGAACACCACCAGCGGCAGCGGCCCACCACGCTGCTCCGGCAGCGGTTCGAGCAGCCGGTACGGGTAGTCGCGATCGCCGACGCGCACCGCGCCGGCGACATGAGCGGCCGGATCGGCGGGCCGCTGCGCCGACGACACGGCGAGCGGCGCCAGGATGGCGGGGACGAGGAGGCGGCGCACACGGACCGTCTACGCGTTCTGGCCGGCGCTGTCCAGGCTCCTGGGCAAGCTCTGCGGGCGCTGCCGCGACCTCAATCGCCGGCGCCGGCCGCGGTGCCGGCCAAGAACGTGCGCAGCTCGGCCACAGCGAGCCGCTGGCCGCAGAACATACTCACCTGCTCGGCGGCCTGGGCCAGGAACATCTCGACCCCGGGCACGACGCTGCGGCCCGCGGCTTCGGCATCCCGCAGCAGGCGCGTTCGCCGCGGCTGGTAGACCATGTCCATCACCACCGCCCCCGCCGGCGGCGTGTATCCCGGCAGCAGGCGCTCGTCGGCGTCCCGGCCGAGGCCACCGACCGGCGTCGCGTTCACCAGCACGGCCGGCGCGATGCTGGTGGCGACCTGGTTGTTGAGGCTGCCGAGGCCGAAGCCGTGCTGGCGCGCGAACTCACGCACCGGTTCGTGGCTGCGCGCCAGCAGCGTGACGGTGAAGCCCATGCCGGCGAGCGCGATGGCTCCGGCGCGGGCGGCGCCGCCGCCGCCGAGCACGATCGCCGGCCGGCCGCCGCCGTCGCCCACCCCAGCACCTTGCAGCGCCAGCCGCACGCCGGCGACATCACTGTTGTGGCCGACCAACTGGCCCGCGCTCGGCACCAGCGTATTGACCACACCGGTGGCCGCCGCGTCGGCGGCGAGGCGGTCGCAGCAAGCCGCCATCGTGCCCTTGTGCGGCGCCGTCACCGACAGCCCCGCCAGCCGCGCGCGCGGCAACATCGCCAGCACCGCTTCCGGCCGCGAGGTCTCGAACGGCAGGTAGATGGTGTCGATGCCGAGCCGCCGGCAGGCGCGGTTGTGCAGCCACGGCCCGAGTGAGGTCGACGCCGGGTTGCCGAGCAGGCCGGCGAAGCGCGTGGCGAGCCCGAGGCTCTGCACCCGGAACAAGCCCGCCAGCAGCGCCACCGGCGGCTGCCCCGGCGCGGTCTCGCTGCCAGGCTCCAGGCTGCCGTAGACGAACGGCGCCGCGAACGCCGCCGCCAACACGCGCGTCGGCCACGCCGTGCGCCCCATGGCGAAGGCGACCGTCGGCATCTCACGCTGGTCGATGCCCTGCAGCAGGTCGAGCACCGGTGCGGCGTCGGCGAGGTCGTGCGCGGTGACGACGAGCTTCGCCACCTGGCCCGGGTTCGCGTGCAGGTCGTGGTGCAGGCGGTGCAGCTCCTTCGGCACGCCGGTGAAGCTGTGGAACGAACGCAGCCGCAGCCGCAGCCCGGTGCGGCCGGCCGGCGGGCTCCACGATTCCCAGTGTTCGAGGTCGATGCCGGTGGCGCCGGCGGCCAGCGCCGCCGACAGCAGTTCGCGCCGTTCGCCGAGCGTGCCGCGGAAGTAGCCGCCGTCCTCGGGCGTGCGGCAGGCGACCAGCACCGGCAGCGCGACGCCGCCGATCATCGCCACGAGGTCGCTGTGCGGCGGCAGGCGGTCGAGCCGCAGCTCGAGCCAATCGGCGCCGGCCATGGCCGCGCGCCGGCCGGCGGCCGCGACCTGGTCGACCGACTCGGCGAAGGTGCTGGCGATGATCTTCGCCATGGGGCTACTCCAGCGCTGCGGCGACGGCCTGCGCCGGCCCCGCGGCGAGCCCGGCGGCGCGCGCCAACGGCAGCGCGGCGCGCATCAGCGCCCGGTAGAGCTCCGCCTGCTCGGGCGCCGATGCGGCGAGGCGCTGCCGGTGCAGGGCCACGGTCGCCGCATCCCCGCGCCGCACCGGCCCCGACAACGCCGCCGCTGCGCCGCGGGCCCGGCACTCCCGCAGCGCCGCCGCCAGCAGGGCGTCGGCGAGACGGCGCTGGTCGGCCACGGCGAGTCCGCCGGCGGCCGCGAAGGTGCGCTCGACGGCGCCGAACAGCGCCGTCAGGCCGTTCGCCGCCAGCGCGCAGGCGGCGTGGTAGAGCGTGCGGTCGCCGCCGTCGGCGACCATGGGCACGAGCCCGAGCCGCCCCGCCAAGAGCCGCAGGCACCGCATCGCCTTGGCGTCGCCGAGCAGCACCGCCGGCGCCCCCGGCATCGCCGCCGCCCCGGCCACCGCGTCGGCGAACGGCAACACCGGGTGCAGCGCACCACGCCGGCAGCCGGCCGGCAGGCGGCCGTCGAACACGGTCAGGTCGTAGCGGCCGCTCGTATGCAGCCACAACGCAGCCCGCCGCCAAGGCCCGTGCGCCGCCGCCTGTTCGAGGCAGCCCGGCAGTTCGGGATCGCCGACCGCGAACACCACCACCGGTGCCGCGGCGAGCGCGCTCCAGTCGGCGACGGCGACGCCGACGCTGGCGGCCGCGGCCGACGTCCGCGCCGCATCGCGGCCCACCAGGCCGAGCACGGCCGTGCCGGCGGCACGCAACCTGGCCGCGAAGGCCACGCCGACTCGCCCCGGTCCGACGATCAACACACGCACGACCACGCCGCGATCCTACGCCACCGACCACGCCAGGGATACGGGGCGCGGCGACGCGGTGGCGACGCGGCGGCGGGCCCGCTCAATGTCCGGCGGCCATCTCGCCCTGGCCACCCTGTTCGCGGCGCCGGCGGTCGCGCTCTTCCTGCCGCCGCTCGAGCTCCTCGATGTAGTCGTCGTCGACGAACTCGCTGAGCGCATCGAAGTCGTCGAAGTCCTTCGGCCGGTAGCTGGCGCCCGCAGCCTGCGCGGCTTCGAGTTCTTCGTGGTAGGCGCGCACCACCGCCTTGTGCAGCTCGATGCGCGTGGCGCTGTTGATCGGATGGGCGAGGTCGGCGTGCAGGCGGGCCCGACCGCGGGCGTCGCGCGGCGCGCGCTCCGGGTCGAGCTTGCCACCACACTGGTTGCAGTAGGCGGCGCGCAGGTGGTTCTTGTGGTGGCAGCGCGGGCAGTGGTCGGCGAGCTTGCGGCTCGGCATGGCCACGAACGGCCCCTTGTTGCCGTCGATGATCTTGAGGTCGCGCACCACGAAGGCGTCGGCGATCGTGACGCTGGCGTAGGCCTTCAGCTTGTTGCGCGCGTCCTCGGTCAGCTTGATGCGGACCTCGGTGACGTGAAACCGCACCGCCGGCGCATCACTTCGTTCTGCGTCCATCACCGCCTCCGTGCTGTTCGTGGCACCGCGGAATCAACCGCCGGCGCGCGCGGCCGCCTCGGGCAGGCCGGCGAGCGGGACATCGACGTTCGCGGCGGCACTGCGCGTGGCGACGAGGCGGACCCCGTCGGCGCGCAGTGGCTCCAGGTCCCGGAGGCAGCGAGCGCTCGCCTCCGCATCGACACAAGGCACGAACCAGGTGCTGCCGCTGCCGCTCATGTGCACGTCGGCGTAGCCGGCGGCCACGATCCGATCACGCAGCCCGACCATGGCTGGCTGCACGCGCGCTGCCGCAGGCTCCAATTCGTTGCCGAAGTCGATACGCACCGTATCCCTGGTGGCGGAAACCGAATGGGCGCGCACGCTAACTTGCGGTCGACGGTCACGCCAGAGCGCCGCGTGGTTTTCATACACGGCCTTGGTGTCGCAACCGTACGGGGGCACAACCAGTACGAACGCAAGAGAAGGCACCGTGGCCTCGGTCAGCTCGTCGCCGATGCCGCGCCCCCACATCGAACCGCCGTGCAGGAAGAACGGCACGTCGGCGCCGAGCCGCACCGCCAACGCCGCCAGCGCCGGCGCCGCGAGCGGCCGTCCCAGCCGTTCGTTGGCCAGCCGCAGCGCCGCCGCCGCGTCGCTGCTGCCGCCGCCGAGGCCACCGCCGTGCGGGATGCGCTTGTGCAGCCGCACCACGAACCCGCCGCCGTAGCCGGTCGCCGCCGCCAGCGCGCGCAGCGCCTTGGCCACCAGGTTGTCGGTGCCAGGCGGCAGCTGCAGCGCCGGTTCGTCGGCGGTGACCACCAGGTCGATCCCTTTCGGCGCCAGGGCCAGGGCCAGGTCGTCGTGCAGCTCGAGCGCGTGGAACAACGTCTCCAGCAGGTGGTAGCCGTCGGCGCGCCGGCCGACCACACGCAGCACGAGGTTGAGCTTGGCCCGCGCCGGCAGCCACCACCACTCGCGCCCGGTCATGCGTCGTCCGCCGCCAGCGACAGATTGTCGAGCAGGCGCACCGGCCGCGCGCCGTCGCGGAAGCGCGCGGCGACCAGCAGCCGGCCGCCGACCACCGGCCCCGGCGGCAGCGGTTCGAGGTCGCCTTCCGAACGCAGTTCGAGGTAGTCGAGGGCCGCGCGCGGTTCGCCGGCCAGCACGGCGGCGGCCACCTGCAGCAGCCGATCGCGGTCGCGCTGCCCGGCGCGGAACGCCTCGCGCGCGGCCCGCAGCGCCTGCACCAGCACGGTGCTGGCGCGGCGGTCGGCGGCGCCGAGGTAGACGTTGCGGCTCGACATCGCCAGGCCATCGGCCTCCCGCACGATCGGGCACGGCACCACGCGCAGCGGGAAGCCGAGGTCGCGCGCGAGGCGCCGCACCACGGCGAGCTGCTGCGCGTCCTTCTCGCCGAAGTAGGCGCGGTGTGGCCGCACCATCACGAACAGGCGCGCCACCACCGTCGCCACGCCCGAAAAATGGCCGGGCCGCAGCGCCCCCTCCATGCCCTCGGCGGCGGCGCCGACCGACACGTGGCTGCAGAACGCCGGGTCGTACATCGCCGCCGTGGCCGGGGCGAACACCACGTCGGCACCGGCGTCGCGGCAGCGCGCGAGGTCGGTTTCGAGGTCGCGCGGATAGGCGGCGAAGTCCTCGCCTGGCCCGAACTGCAGCGGGTTGACGAAGATCGTCACCACGACGCGGTCGCATTCGCCGCGCGCCCGCTGCACCAGGCTCTGGTGGCCGCGGTGCAGGCTGCCCATCGTCGGCACCAGCCCGATCAGGCAGCCACCTTCGAGCCAGCCGGTGCAGGTGGCGGCCAGGTCCTCCGGCGACGTCAGCACGATCGGCCGCTGCTGGCGCGGCAGCGCCGCCAGGTCGAGGCCGAGCTCGCGCAACGGCCCCATCACGAACTCACGTTCGTGCCAGCGGGCATGCGGCAGCACCAGCTCGCGCGTATCGAGGCGGCAGTCGCCGTGGAACAAGAGGTCGAGGTCGAGCGGCCGCGGGTGGTTGCGCGGCGCCGGCAGGCGGCGACCGGCCTCGGCTTCGAGCGCCTTGCACACCGCCAGCAGCGCGGCCGGCGGCAGCGTCGTGTGCAGCTCGGCGACGGCGTTGCGGAAGCGCCCCTGCGGCGGCCCGTCGCCGACCAGCTCGCTGTCGACGAACGACGACACCCGCGCGACCTTCACGCCCGGCACGGCGGCGAGCCGTTCGAGGGCGCGCCGCAGGTGCTGGTCTCGATCGCCTTCGTTGCTGCCGAGACCGACGTAGGCTCTGTGGGCGGACACGTTGCTGCTCGGGATCGACGGGACGGCGGGATGTTCAGTTGCGCGACGGCTGGCTGCGCATGGCGTCGAAGGTGTCGTCGTCGCCGTCGTCGTCCGCGGGCCCGCGGCGGAACAGCAGCCGGTAGCAGCCGAGGCCGAGGCCCCAGACCACGTAGCCGAGCGTCGACACCACCAGGGCGAGCTGCCACTCGATGGCGGCGATCACGATCAGGAACAGCAGCAGTGCCAGCACCGGCAGGCTGCGGCGCCCCTTCACCAGCGCGTGCAGCGCGTGTGGGTACGGCACCCGGCTGACCATCAGCATGCCGACGCCGACGAGCACCCACGGCATGGCGACGACGATCAGGTCGTAGTGCTGCTCCTGGAACAGCCAGCGGCCGTTCTCGGCCAGGTGGTCGCCGCGCGTGCAGAACAGCGCGATCAACGCGCAGACGACGGCTGCCGCGGCCGGCGAGGGCAGGCCCTTGAACTCGCGGTGGTCGTCCTCGTCGGCGCCGGTCTCGACGTTGAAGCGCGCCAACCGCAGCGCCGCGCAACAGACGTAGATCGCGGCGGCGGCGTAGAACAGCTTCGGGTGCAGCGGCAGCAGTCCGTTCTGGTCGGTCTGCGCGTGCCAGTCGACGAGCTGCTTGCCGAGGAACGCCGGCGCGACGCCGAAGGTGACCATGTCGGCCATGCTGTCGAGCTGGGCGCCGAACGGCGTCGTCTGCCCGGTCATGCGCGCGACCCGGCCATCGAGCGCGTCGAACACCATCGCCACGAACACCAGCACGGTGGCGATCTCGAAGAAGTTCGCGACGGCGCTGAACTGCACGCCCGGCGTCGTCAGCCGCAGCGCGTCGGCGACCTTGGCGATGGCCAGGAAGCCGAAGAACAGGTTGCCGAGCGTGATCAGGCTCGGCAACACCGGCACTTCCTTGAGGCGCCGCAAGCCGCGGCGGCGGCGGGTCAACGGTTCCAGGCGGGGCGCGGTCATCAGCGGCCAATGCTACGGCCGCGCCCGGGGCAGCGGCTAGCATGCCCGCGGTGAACTTCCTGCTGCTCCACCCCCGAGAACTCGCGGCCGATGGCACGGTCACCCTGCGCGACCGCCGGGCCACCCACCTGCGGCAGGTGCTCGGCGTCGAGGTCGGGCAGGCGCTGCGCGCCGGCATCGTCGACGGCCCGCGCGGCAGCGCCACGGTGCTGGCGATCGACGGCGAGGCGGTCACGGTGCAGGTCGTGACCACGGCGGAGGCACCGCCGCAGAAGGACGTGCTGTTGCTGGCGGTGCCGCGGCCGAAGGTGCTGCTGCGGCTCTACGCGGCGGCGGCGGCGCTCGGCTTCGGCCAGCTCGTGCTGTTCCGTTCCTGGCGGGTCGAGAAGAGCCACCTGCAGAGCAAGGCCATGGACGCCGCGGTACAACAAGAACACCTGCTCGCCGGACTCGAACAGGCCGGCCGCACGCACCTGCCGCGCATCACCTTCGCGCCGCTGTTCAAGCCGATGGTCGAGGACCTGCTGCCGACGCTCGGGCTGCCGCCGCACCGCTTCGTCGCCCACCCGGCCGCCGCCGTGCGCACGCACGAGCTGGCGCCGCTCGGCGCCGGGCCGTACGCGCTGGCGATCGGCCCCGATGGCGGATTCCTGCCCTACGAGGTCGACCGCCTCGTCGACCAGGGTTTCCTGCCGATCTCCTGCGGCCCCGAGCCGCAGCGCACCGAGGTCGCGGTGGCGATGCTGGTGGGGCAATTGGCGCTGCTGCGCGAACGGGCTACGGTGCCGCGGTGACCACGCTGCGTGTCGGTGTCTCCGGAACGGGTCCAGCCGCCCGACACGCCGTCGCCGCCGTGCGGCAGCACGACGACTGCGACCTGATCGCGGTGCATGCTGCCGACGCCGCGACCGCCGCGCGCTTCGCCAACGACCATCGGCTCGGCTTCGCCACCGGCGACTTCGCGGCGCTGCTCGCCTACGGCATCGACTTCGTGCTGCTGACCGGGCCGGTGCGGGAACGCCTCGCCCAGGTGCAGCTCGCCGCCGAACAGGGCGTGCCGTGCCTGGTCGCGGCGCCCTGGGCCGCCGACCTCGACAGCGCGCGGTCGATGGTAGCGGCCGTCGCCGCCGGCGGCACGCGGCTCGGCGTGCTCGTGCCCGCGCTCGGCGACCCGGTGTTCGAGCAGCTGCGCCGCATGCTCGTCGACGACTGGCTCGGCGCCCCCGTCGCCCTGCAGGTGCTGGCCGGCGACGGCGCCCTGCTCGCCGATCCACGCGCCACCCCCGACGTCGGCGATGCGTTCTTCGCCGTGCTGGGGCCGCCGCTGCACCTCGCCTCCTGGCTGCTCGGCCGCAGCGCCACGGCGGTCACCGCGCAGGTCACGCGCACGTTCCGGCCCGACCTCGCCGACGCCGCCGCGGCCACGCTCGTGCTGCGCGGCGGCGCCGTCGGCAGCTTGGTCGGCAGCCGCATGGCCCGCGCCGACACCTTCGCCGTGCACGGCACCCACGGCGGACTGCGCCTCGCCGGCGACCGCCTCTGGCTGGTCGGCCGCAAGGCGCACCACGGCCCGGTGTTCGACTACCTGGTGCCGGGCCGCGAGGTCAGCATCGGCCGCGACGAGCTGGCGGCCGCCATCGCCGCCGCGGCGCCACGCAGCGAGCCGTGTGGGCGGTTCGCGCGCTGGCTCGAGGACACCGACGCCTTCCCGTGCCCGGCCGAACAGGCGCTCGCCGACCTCGAGGTCATCGACGCCATGCGCCGCGCGGCGATCAGCGGTCGTTGCGAGGCAGCGAGCTGAGCGGGCGAGGCGACCACGCTACGGCCTCGCAGCTCGCGCCTTGGCGGCTGGCTGCGCCTCGGGCTCAGCGTCTGCCGTACTGCTGCTCGTAGTAGGCCTGGTAGGCGCCGCTGCGCACCCGTTCCCACCACTGCTGGTTGCTCACGTACCAGTCGATCGTCTTGCGCAGGCCGTCCTCGAACGTGTGGTGCGGCCGCCAGCCGAGCACGGCGCGCGCCTTGCTCGAGTCCATCGCGTAGCGGCGGTCGTGGCCGGGCCGGTCCTTGACGAACTTGATCAGCTCCTCGCCCTTGCCGAGCTGGCGCAGGATCTCGCGCACGACGAACATGTTCTCGCGTTCGGCGTCGCCGCCGAAGTTGTAGACCTCGCCGGCCTTGCCGTCCTCCATCGCGCGGCGGATGCCGTCGCAGTGGTCGAGCACGTAGATCCAGTCGCGCACGTTCTTGCCGTCGCCGTAGACCGGCAGCGGCTTGCCCTCCAGCGCGTTGGCGATCATCAGCGGGATCAGCTTCTCGGGGAATTGGAACGGCCCGTAGTTGTTCGAGCAGCGCGTCACCACGCAGTCCATGTGGTGCGTGTGCACCGCGGCCCGCACCAGCAGATCGCTGGCGGCTTTGCTCGCCGAGTACGGCGAGTTGGCCTGCAGCGGCGTCTCCTCGGTGAAGTAGCCCCAGGCGCCGAGCGACCCGTAGACCTCGTCGGTCGAGACGTGCACGAAGCGCTGGACCTTGTGTGCGCGCGCGGCGTCGAGCAGCACCTGGGTGCCGACGACGTTGGTGCGGATGAAGGCCGAGGCGTCGAGCACCGACCGGTCGACGTGGCTCTCGGCGGCGAAGTGCACGACGACCTCGGGGTGGTGCTCGGCGAACACCCGCTGCATCCGCGCGGCGTCGGCGATGTCGGCCTTGACGAAGGCGTAGCGCGAGTGCTTCTCGACGTCGTGCAGGTTCTCGAGGTTGCCGGCGTAGGTCAGCGCGTCGACGTTGACCAGCTCGTGGTCGCTGCCGAGCAGCAGCATGCGGACGAAGTTGGAGCCGATGAAGCCGGCGCCACCAGTGACGAGGATCTTGCTCACGCGAAGGGACTCCGGGGTCGGGACAACATCAATATCGTTTGCCGCCGAGGCCGTCGCCCGCCGATGGTGGCGGCGCCGCCGCGGCGTCGAGGTCGAGGTAGCGGCGGATCGCGTCGCGGAAGTCCGGCAGCGGCCGGCCACGCAGCAGGTCGAGCCGCGAGGTGTCGAGCACCGAGTAGGCCGGCCGCGGCGCCGGGCGCTTCAGTTCGGCCGCCGCTTGTTCGCCGACCGGCACGTGGCCGAGGCCGGCCGCGGCGAGCACGGCGACGGCGAAGCCGTGCCACGAACAGGCGCCGGTGTTGGCGGCGTGGTAGATGCCGCCTTTGCCGCGGCGCTGCCACAGGTCGAGCAGCGCGTCGGCGAGGTCCATGGTGCAGGTCGGCCGACCGACCTGGTCGGTGACGACGCGCAGCGGCTGCCCGCTGCGGGCGCGGTCGAGGATCGCGCGCGGAAAGTTGCGACCGCCGGGGCCGAACACCCAGCTCGTGCGCACGACCCAGAAGTCGGCGCGGCCGTGGCCGAGTACGGCCTCCTCGCCGAGCCGCTTGCTGGCGCCGTAGGCAGACAGCGGCGCCACCGCGGCGTCGACCGGGTACGGCGTGGTCGCCTTGCCGTCGAAGACGAAGTCGGTGCTGACGTAGACGAGCCCGGCACCGTGCCGCGCGCAGCTCTCGGCGAGCCAGGCGGTGCCGAGACCATTGCTGCGGTAGGCGCCGAGCGGGTCCAGTTCGCAGCCGTCGACGTTGGTGGCGGCGGCGAGGTGCAGCACGCAGCGAGGGCGGTGCGTGCCGACCGCGGCTTCGATCGCGCCACGTTCACCGAGCGGCATCTCGGCCGAGCCGACGCCTGTGGCTGCAAGGCCGCGGCCGGCGATCGCCGACATCACGGCGCGGCCGAGCTGGCCGCGCGCACCGGTGACCAGGAACTCGACGGGAGCCATGCTGCCCTGAGCCGCGGCGCTCAGACGTCCATGCGGTTGGCGCCGCCCTCACGCACCAGCGTCGACGCGCGATAGAGCGACTCGAAGGTGCCGGCGTCGGTCCACCACCCGTTCAGCACGTCGCTGGTGAGCTGGCCGCGGCGCAGGTACTCGTTGTTGACGTCGGTGATCTCGAGCTCGCCGCGCGCCGACGGCTTCAGCGTGCGCGTGATGTCGAACACGGCGGCGTCGTAGAGGTAGATGCCGATCACCGCGAGGTTGGTCTCGGGCGCCTTCGGCTTCTCGACGATCTTCAGCACCTTGCCGTCCTTGACGGTGGCGACGCCGAAGCGCTCGGGGTCGTGCACTTCCTTGAGCAGGATCTTGGCGCCGCCGCCACCCGCCTCACACTGCACGCGGAAGTCGTCGACGGCGCGCTTGATGTTGCTCTCGATGATGTTGTCCCCGAGCACGACGCAGATCTCCTCGCCGTCGGCGAACGACTCCGCCAGCCGCAACGCGTCGGCGATGCCACCTTCGCCTTCCTGATAGGCGTAGTTGAGGCGCTTCAGGCCGAAGTCCGAGCCGTTGCGCAGCAGCTGCAGGAAGTGCCCGGCCGAGTTGCCACCCGTCACGATCAGGATGTCCGTG
This sequence comes from Planctomycetota bacterium, assembly GCA_016793265.1. Taxonomy (GTDB): domain Bacteria; phylum Planctomycetota; class UBA1135; order UBA1135; family UBA2386; genus JAEUHT01. Next base: position 10,057 of record JAEUHT010000278.1, on the reverse strand, counting down.
ATGCCGGCGTTCACCAGGCATTGGATCGGGTAGTAGATCATCGGCTTGTCGAAGACCGGCAACAGGTGCTTGTTGGTGATCTTCGTCAGTGGGTAGAGACGGCTACCCAGACCGCCGGCGAGGACGACTCCCTTCATTTGTCTGTGCTCCGACCGGAGTGGCTCCGGTACCAATCGAACGTTCTGCGCAATCCTTCGGCGAAACCGACGCGCGGGGCGAAGCCGAACCGGCTTTTTGCCAGGCTGACGTCGGCGAGGCTGTGGCGCACGTCGCCGTTGCGCGGCGGCGCGTGCTCCGGTGGCGGCTGCCGGCTCACGTCGAGACTGCCGGCGGCGAGCGCCAGCAGCTGGTCGTACAGTTCCCGCACGGTCGTCGACTGGCCGTAGGCGAGGTTGACCGTCACGCAGCCGTGGCTGTCGGCGTCGAGGCAGCGCAGCACACCGTCGACGACGTCTTCGACGTAGGTGAAGTCGCGGCCCTGGCCGCCGTCGCCGTCGATGCGCACGGCCTTGCCGAGCAGGATGGCGCGGCAGAACGCGGCGATGACGCCCGAGTAGGGACTGTCCGCCGGCTGCCGCGGCCCGAACACGTTGAAGAAGCGCGTGACGACGACGTCGAGGCCGTAGACGCGCGCGAACGCGCGGCAGTAGAGCTCCCCCGCCAGCTTGGCCGCCGCGTACGGCGACAGCGGCTCCTCGCGCAGGCCTTCGTGCTTGGCCAGCACCTCCTGGTTGCCGTAGGCGGAACTGCTGCCGGCGTAGACGACGCGCGCGTGCTGCGTCGCGGCCTGGTGCAGCACGGTGGCGGTGCCGGTGGCACAGGCGTGGTGGCTGTCGAGCGGCTGCTTGAGCGAACGGGCGACCGAGGGCAACGCGGCGAGGTGCACGACCTTGCCGACGCCGCGCATGGCCTCGGCGACGGCGGCGGCGTCGGTGATCGACCCTTCGACCAACTCGACGTCGAGGCCGGCGAGGTTGCCGCGGTTGCCGGTGCTGAAGTCATCGAGCACCACGACCGGCCGCCCGGCGCAGCGGAGCGCGGCACAGACGTGGCTGCCGATGAAGCCGGCGCCGCCGGTGACCAGCACCTTGTCGGCCACGCTCACGGGATCCTGCCTGCCGCCTTCTCGGCGACGTACCAGGCACAGAACCGCTCGACGCCGACGGCGAACGGCGTCGCGCTGCGGTAGCCGAGCTCGTGTTCGGCCCGCGTCACGTCGGCAAAGGTCACCGGCACGTCGCCGGGCTGGTCGGGCAGGCGCTGCAGCACGGCCTGACGGCCGAGCACCCGTTCGAGCTGCTGCACCATCTCGGCCAGCGACGTCGTCGCCGCGCCTCCGAGGTTGTAGATGCCGTAGGCGGCGCCGCGGGTCATCGCCGCCTCGACGCCGGCGACGATGTCGTCGACGTAGGTGTAGTCGCGCCGCGAGCTGCCATCGCCGAAGAACGGCAGCGGCGCGCCGTCGGTGATGCGCCGGGCGAACTGGTGGATCGCCATCTCCGGTCGCTGCCGCGGCCCGTAGACGGTGAAGAAGCGCAGGCAACGCACCGGGTTGCCGCGCAGGTGGTGCCAGGTGAAGCACAGCACCTCGCCGGCCTTCTTGCTGGCCGCGTACGGCGACACCGGCCGGTCGACCTCGTCGCTCTCGGCGAACGGCACCTTGTGGTTGCCGCCGTAGACCGAGGAGCTGCTGCCGAACACCACCACCGGCTCGCGCGAGTCGATCTGCGCCAGCAGCACCTGCGTGCCGGTGACGTTGACGTCCATGTAGCGCACCGGGTCCTGGATCGACGGCCGCACGCCGGCCAGCGCGGCCAGGTGCACGATGACGTCGGCGCCGGCGACGGCGCGCCTGCAGGTGGCGGCGTCGCGCACGTCGCCGGCGACGAACTCGAAGCGGCCCGGGGCGGCGGCGGCGACCAGCTCGAGGTTGCGCTGCTTCTGGCGCACGTCGTAGAACGGGTCCAGGTTGTCGAGCACGCGCACGCGGCGGCCCGCGGCGCCGAGACGCACCGCGAGATGCGAGCCGATGAAGCCGGCGCCGCCGGTGATGAGGACGAGGGACACGGGTCGGAAATCGGGCGCAGTGTGGTACCGGAAGCGAGCCGTCGAGTCCATGCCGGCGCCCCGGATCGGCCTTGCCGCGGGACTTCTTCACGGCCCCGCCGCCGCCGCCGCGGCCCGCCACACTACAATCGGCACCATGAGCATGTTCCTGCACACCCTGCGGCGCGGCGCCGTCGCCGCCTGGCTCGGCGCCCTCGCCATCGCCCAGACCCCGCCGGTGCCCCCGGTCGACCCGAACCTGCCCGAGCAGCTCAAGGAGCTCAAGAGCATGGTGGCGGAGCCGAAGATGGAGTCCGACTTCCGCGCCATCGGCCTGATCCAGAAGCTGACGGCGCAGCCGAAGGGCCTCAACCCGAAGGACAAGGACAAGCTGGCGAAGGCGCTCGGCGACGTGTTCCGCACCGGCAAGCTGCGCACCGGCAACGCCGAGATCCTCTACCGCGAGGCCGCCGACGCGCTCGGCAAGCTCGCCGAAGAGGGCGCCAAGTACCTGAGCCGGCTGCCCGACGAGCCGCGCTTCAAGGACAACGTGCCGCTGGTGGCCCACGTGCTGCTCGCGCTCGGCGCGACGCAGGACCAGAAGCAGGTCGAGCTGCTGGTGGAGACGCTGTCGCGGTCGCCGCACGACGAGCTGCGCGCCGCCGCCGGTGAGGCGCTCGGCAAGTACGACGACATGGACGTCAAGCTGCGCCGCGACGTGGTGAAGATGATCATCCGCAGCTGGGGCAGCCTGACCGAGAAGGCGACGCAGCCCGAGAGCAGCGACCCGGCGGCGCCGATCAACCTGGACCCGCAGAACGCGCGCAAGACGCTGCGCGCCGTCGAGGGCAAGTGGGTCAGGACACTCGGCCAGCTGACCGGGGTGTCGATGTCGGGCTTCGCCGATTGGCAGCGCTGGCTCAACAAGAACCCGAATTGGAATCCCCCGGCGAAGAAGCCGTGACCCCGGCGGCACGGCGCGGACGCCGGCGCCACCTCGTCTGCCACGCCACCCTCGACGCCGCCGCGGCCGCGCCTACACTGCTGCGGCCCCTCCCGGACCGCGTGCCCCGCCGCTTCTTCCTGATCTGTCTCACCCTCGCCGCGACCTTGGTCGCGCAGGATGCCCAAGCACCGCTGCCGGCGACGGCCCTGCTCGGGCGGCTCAAGGCGAACGACCTCACGCTCGCCGAGGCCGGTCCGCTGGCCGAGTCCTTGCCGTTCCGCCCCACCACCGTGCGGCTGCAGGCGGCCGATGCGCTGCGGGCCCAGTACCTGGCCCGCGCCGAGCGCTTCACCAAGGCCGTCGACACCACGCAGAAGTCGATGGCCAAGGCGCTGGCGGCGCCGAAGGACAAGAACGGGCAGGCCAGCGACGGCAGGGTCGCCGAGCTGCGCGCGGCGTCGCTCGCCATCACCCGCCGCGACGACCTCAGCAAGGGCATGATCCACGACGAGATCGACCCGCTGGTCGCCGAGCTGCGCGGGCTGCTGCTGCCCGACCTCGAGCAGGTGCTGGCCCGCGCGCCGGCGGTCGCCGACGCCGTGCAGGCGCTGCGCGCGAGCCACCAGGAGCTGCAGCCCTGGTTCGACCTCTACTGCGCAAGCATCGCCGACTTCGACCTCAACGCCGACGCCCAGCGCCATCTGAAGAAGAAGCCGCCGCCGGCAGCGCCGATGACCGGCGCGCGGCTCGAGGCGTCGCTCGGCGACTGGCTGTTCCAGAGCCTGCCGCTCGCCGCGCGCGACCAGCACGTGCTCGCCGACAACGAGGCCCAACGCAGCAGCACCGACGCCGAGGACTTCGCCGGCACCTACGAGCTCAACCGCCGCCGCTACCTGCTCGGCCTGCCGCTCTTGCGCATCGACGCCAAGCTCGGCGCCGCCGCCCGTGACCACAGCGACGACATGCAGCGGCTCGGCTTCTTCAGCCACACCTCGCCGGTCGCCGGCAAACGCACGCCGGGGGACCGCGCCGCGCGCTTTGGCACCAGCGGCGGCGCCGAGAACATCGCCGCCGGCCACGACAGCGGCGCCTCGGCGATCGATGGCTGGTGGTACAGCCCGGGCCACCACAAGAACCTGCTCGGCAACCACGGCCGCACCGGCCTCGGCCACAGCGGCAACCTGTGGACGCAGATGTTCGGCGGCTGATCCTGCCAGCGGACGGCGCCGCCCTGCGCACAGCGGCGGTCCCCCGCCACCCGGCCCTGGCGATACACTTCGCCGCGCCCCAGCTCCCCGCCGCCGTCGCCCGCCCATGCCCGCCCGCCTTGCCGCCGCTGCCATCGCCCTCGCCGGCGCCGCCGCGGCCCAATTGCCGCCGATCTACGTTCCCGCGCAGAACCCAGCGACACCCGAGAAGATCGTGCTCGGCAAGGTCCTGTTCTGGGACGAACAGCTGTCGAGCGACGACACCGTCGCCTGCGGCACCTGCCACCTGCCCGAGTTCGGCGGCAGCGACCCGCGGGTCGGCGCCGGCCTGCACCCGGGCCACGACGGCGTGTTCGGCACCGATGACGATGTGCACGGCTCGCCAGGCATCGTGCGGCAGGCCACCAACGGCGCCTACGTGCCGAGCGGCGCCTTCGAGCTGCGCCGGCAGAGCACCGGCCGCGGCTCGCCGAGCAACCTCGGCGCCGGCCACCACGCCGTGTTGTTCTGGGACGGCCGCGCCTCGACCACGTTCGTCGATCCGGAGACCGGCGCCGTCTTGATCCCGTTCGCCGGCGCGCTGGAGAGCCAGGCCATCGGCCCGATCCTCAACCCGGTCGAGATGGCGCGCGAAGGCCGCACCTGGCAGGACGTGCGGCAGAAGCTGCAGGTGGTCACGCCGCTGCGTCTGGCCAGCGATCTGACGCCGGACCTGATCGCCGCGCTGCAGCAGAACCCGACCTACCCGCTGCTGTTCACCGCCGCGTTCGGCGACAGCAACATCACCGCGGCGCGCATCGCCTTCGCGCTGGCTGCCTACCAGCGCACGCTCAACCCCGACGACACGCCGTGGGACCGCTTCATGAGCGGCCTGCCCGGGGCGATGACGCCGATGCAGCAGGTCGGCTGGTCGATGTTCCAGAACCAGGGCCGCTGCATCTCGTGCCACTGGGAGCCGCTGTTCAGCGACGACCTCGTGCACAACCTCGGCCTGCGCTACAACAACGAGGACATCGGCGCCATGGCGGTCACCGGGTTGCCGTTCGAGCTCGGCGCCTTCAAGACGCCGACCCTGCGCAACGCCGGCCTGCGGCCGCGGCTGTTCCACAACGGCCAGAGCCCGGCGCTCGGCGATCTGGCGCAGGCGACCGATCCGGCCTCCACGCTCAACGTCTATTTCCACGGCGGCGGCGTCGACCTGTCCAACGTCGACGCCTTCCTGCTGCCGCTGAAGCAGTTCGGCGTCTCGCTCGGCGACCTGCGCCTGATGCAGGAGTTCGTGCGCACGGCGCTGACCGACGAACGCGCGGCGCTGGCGTTGCCGCCGTTCGATCATCCGAAGCTGCGCAGCCAGGCGGTGGCGCCACCGCGGCGCTTCGGCCCGGCGCTGCCCGGCGTGCGCGAGCCCGACTTCGTCGCCACCGCGCCGTCGTTCCCAGGCAACCTCGACTTCCGCCTCGGCCTCGGCGGCGGCGACGGGGCTGGCCTCGGCCTCGTCAGCTACGGCCTGCAGTCGATCGAACCCAGCCTGACCGTGGCCGGCCTGCCGTGGAGCGTGGTGCCGATCGACCTGCTGCTGGTGCCGCTGCCAGGCAGCGCCGGCCAGCCGGGCCACACCACCTGGCCGCTGCCGATCCCGAACGACCCGGGCCTCGTGAACCTCGCGCTCTACTTCCAGCTGTTCGCCGCCGACGCCGGCGCACCGGGTGGTATCGCCGCCAGCCGCGGGCTCGAGATCCTCGTGCAGTAGCGCAGGCGATCCCGGCGGCGCCGCTCACTCGGGTCGGCCGTCGACGAGGCGCCGGAGGCGGCGCGGGTTGTCGTCGCGCAGCTCGACCGGCAGCAGTTCGGCCGGCCAGTCCTGCCAGCACGCCGGCCGCGCCCAACGCTGGATCGAGGTCGTACCGACCGCCGAGAAGCGCGCATCGGTCGACGCCGGGTAGGGGCCGCCGTGCACCATCGCCGGTGTCACCTCGACGCCGGTCGGCACCCCGTTGGCGATCAGCCGACCGCAGCACCGACGCAGCGCGTCGAGCACCGCCGGGTGGAGAACGAAGTCGTCGCCGTCGCCGTGTACGGTCGCGGTCAGGTTGCCCGGCAGCACCGACGCCACCTGCAGCAGTTCGGCGGCATCACGACAGACCACGAGCATCACCGCGGGCCCGTAGATCTCGGTGCGGAGCCGCGGGTGCAGCAACAACGACCGCGCCGCGGTCTGCAGCAGCGTCGGACACACCGCGGTGGCGGCCGTGCTGGTGCCGGCGGCGGCGCTGGCGGCGGTGACCGGCAGCGTGGCCACCTCGGCGAGCGCCCGTTCGAAGCCGGCCCGGATCGAGCCGTGCACGGTCGGCGCCGCGCAGGCCGCGGTCAACCGCGCCGCCAGCTCCTGCCGCAGCAGGTCGGCGCCCGGGCCGTCGATGCACAGCAGCAGGCCTGGGCTGGTGCAGAACTGACCGGCGGCGAGCAACGACGATTCGGCGACCTTGGCGGCGATCGAGGCCGCCCTCGCGGCGAGTGCACGCGGCAGCACCAGCACCGGATTGGTCGAGCCCATCTCGGCGAACACCGGGATCGGCGACGGCCGCCGCGCGGCGAGGTCGAACAGCGCCCGCCCACCATTGTGTGAGCCGGTGAAGCCGACGGCGGCGATGCCGGGGTGCGCGACCAGCCGTTCGCCGACCGCGTTGCCGCGGCCGTGCAGCATCGCGAACGTGCCCGCCGGCAGACCCAGCCTCTGCACCGCCGTGGCGACGACCCGGCCGACCAGCTCGCTGGTGCCAGGATGCGCCGGGTGGGCCTTCACCACCACCGGACAGCCGGCGGCCAGCGCGGAGGCGGTATCGCCGCCGGCGACCGAGTAGGCGAGCGGGAAGTTCGACGCGCCGAACACGGCGACCGGCCCCAGCGGCACCAGCATGCGACGCAGGTCCGGGCGCGGCAGCGGCGTGCGCTGCGGGTCGCCGCGGTCGATGCGGGCGTCGACCCACGAGCCGTCTTCGATCAGGTCGGCGAACTGGCGCAGCTGCAGCATGGTGCGGCCACGTTCGGCGGTCGCGCGCGCGGCCGGCAGCGCGGTCTCCTGCGTGATGCGGCGGTTGAGCTCGTCGCCGAGCGCTTCGAGGCCCTCGGCGATGATGCGCAGCAGCGCCGCGCGCTGGCTCGGCGCCGTCGCCGCGAACGCCGCCGCCGCGGCCGCCGCCAGCTCGCCGGCGCGATCGACCTGGCCGGCGTCGGCGTCGTGGTAGGTCGGCGGCAGCGCCTGCCCCGAAATCGGGTCGAACGCCGTGAACGGCTCGCCCTTGCCACCTTCGAGGCCGCCGCCGAGGCAGTGGCTGCCTTGCAGGACCATCAGCCCACCTCCGGCCGCGCCGCCAACGCCTCGGCCACGATCGCCAGCGCCTGCTGCCGGTGCGCACCAGCGACCACCGTGCGCGGCGCGCGCACCCGTTCGTCGCCGCGGCCGACCTGCTGCTGCACGAGCTTGATGAGCTGCACGAACTCGGGCACGGTGTCGAGCCGCAGCAGCGGCAGGAACCAGCGATAGAGCGCCGCCGCGGCCTCACGTTCGCCGTCGCGCGCCAACTCGAACAGGCGCACCGACTCGCGCGGGAAGGCGTTGACGAGCCCGGCCACCCAGCCGACGGCGCCGGCGGCGACCCCCTCGACCACCATGTCGTCCATGCCGACCAGCACGTCGAGGCGCGCGCCGACGGCGGCGCGGATCGCGGTGACGCGGCGGGCGTCGCCGCTCGACTCCTTGACCGCGGCGAGGTTCGCATGGCGGTCGGCGAGACCGACGATGTCCGCCGGCAGGAAGTCGATGCCGTAGGCCGGCGGGTTGTTGTAGAGCAGGCACGGCAGCGAGGTCGCCCGCAGCACGGCTTCGACGTGCTGGATGGCCTCGCGCTGCGGCCCCTTGTGCACGTACGGCGGCAGCACCATCAGGCCGCGGGCCCCGGCGGCGGCGCACGCCTCGGCGAGCCGCACCGCCTGCTTCGTGCTGAGCGCGGCGACACCGGGCAACACCGGCGCGGCGCCGGCGGCGGCGACCAGCGAGCGCACGATCGCCACCTTCTCGTCGAAGTCGAGCGTGGCCCCTTCGCCGAGCGACCCGAGCGGGATGATGCCGCTGCAGCCGGCCGCGAGCAGCCAGCGGGCATGGGCGGTGAGGAACTCGTGGTCGACGCCGTCGGCCGCGGTCCAGGGAGTCGTGATCGCGGGCAGCACGTGCCGGAACGGGGACACCATGGCTGCAAGCGAACGCCACCGACCCCGGCCGCGCAAGCGCCCTGTGCCCGGGCCGGCCGACCCTGGCGCCAGCGCCGGCAACCCGCCATCCTCTGGTCATGGCCACCGACCGCGCCGACGACCCAGCCCGCGACACCGCCACCCGGATCGGCATCCCGGTGGCGAAGCGGCACATCTTCTTGTGTGTCGACACCCAGAACTCGAAGTGCTGCGAGCCCGAACGCAGCGCCGCGGCGTGGGCGTTCCTGAAGGCGCGGCTCAAGGAACTCGGCCTGTCCGAGCAGGGTGGCGTGCAGCGCACGCGCGCCACCTGCCTCAGGCTCTGCGTCGACGGTCCGATCGCGGTGGTCTACCCCGAAGGTGCTTGGTACCGCCGCTGTGATGCCGAGGTGCTGGAGCAGATCGTGCAGCGGCACCTGATCGGCGGCGAGGTCGTGCGCGAGCACCTCGTCGTCGAGCACGGACTCAGCGGCTCCTGCCCGCGGTGAGCCCTTGGCAACGCCCTTCGACGAGGTGCCGGTGCACCGCTGGCTCGGCTGCGTGCTGCGCGAACGTTCGCCGCAGCGCGCCGTCGTCGAGATGCCGGTGCGCGCCGAGATGCTGCAGGGCACCGGCGTCGTGCAGGGTGGCCTGCTCACCGCGCTCGCCGACACCACTGCCGTACAGTTGCTGTGGCCCGACCTCGCCGCGCCCCGCACGATGATCGGCATCGACTGCCAGATGCAGTTCCTCGCCCCCGGCCACGCCGAGCAAGCACCGCTGGTCGCGACCGCGACGCCGCTGCGCGTCGGCGCCACCATCGCCGTCGCCGAAGCCGTCGTCACGCAGGGTGCGCGGCTGTTGGCCAAGGGCACCTTCACCTTCCTGCTGCGCGCGCAGCGGGGCGCGGCGAACTGATGGAACTGCTGCGCGACGGCCCCCTCGACGCCGCCACCACCGTGGTGCTCAACCACGGCGCCGGCAGCGGCATGCGGCACGAGTTCCTGCAGGCGGTCGCCGCGGGCTTCGCCGCCGCGGGGCTCGCGGTGGTGCGGTTCGAGTTCGCCTACCGCGCCGCCGGCCGCCGCCGGCCCGACCCGATGCCGCAGCTGTTGCAACGGCTGCGCCAAGCGGTGGCGCTGGCGGCGCCGCGGCGGCTCGTGCTCGCCGGCAAGTCGATGGGCGGCCGCGTCGCGACGATGCTCGCCGACGAGCTCGGCGCCGCGGCGGCGGTCGTGTTCGGCTACCCGTTCCACCCGCCGAAACAGCCGGCGAAGGTCCGCACCGCGCACCTCGCCACGCTGCGCACGCCGACGCTGATCCTGCAGGGCGAACGCGACCCGTTCGGCACGCCGGCCGACGTCGCGGGGTACTGCCTGCCGCCGTCGATCACCGTGCACTGGTTCGCCGACGGCGACCACTCGCTGGTGCCGCGCCAGAAGAGCGGCCACCACGCCGCCGACCACTTCCAGAGCGCGATGGCGGCGGCGGTCGCGTTTGTGAGCAGCCGCTGACCGGGCGGCCACGGCAGGGTCAGCGGCCGTGGAAGACGGTGTGGCCGACGCCGTCACCCGCCTTCGCCGCGTATTCGATCACGAAGCGCGGACCCTCGATGCAGAAGCCGTGGGCC
>JAEUHT010000275.1 GCA_016793265.1 Planctomycetota bacterium | reverse complement strand
CGCCGCGCCTGGGCGACGGTGTGCGTCAGCGGCTTCTCGCAGTAGACGTCGAGGCCTTGCTGCAGCGCCAGCATCGTCGCCGGGTAGTGCGTGTGGTCGGGTGTGCTGACGACGACGCCGTCGAGCTCGCGGCAGGCGGCCGGATCGGCGAGCACGTCGCGGAAGTCGCGCACGAGCCGCGCCCCCGGGAAGCGCTTGCCGGCCGCGGCGAGGTGGCGCGCGTCGACGTCGCAGAGCACCCGCAAGTCCTGGTCGGCGACGGCGCCGAGGTTGTCGCCGCCGCGGCCGGCGACGCCGATCACCATCAGGCGCGCCGGCCGCGCCGGATCGCGCGCGGGCCGGCGGCGGCCGGGGGCGGCGCAGCCGGAGATGGCGAACGCGCCGGCAGCCGCGGCGGAGCTGGCGAGGAACGAGCGGCGGGTCGAGGTCATGGGCGCGCATCATCCGGCGGGCACCGCCGGATTGCATGCGCCGAGCACCGACTCACTGGTGGCCGGTCGGGTGGCACTGGTAGCAGTTGGCGGTCGCCCAGACGTAGCCCTGGACGCCGTTGTGCTCGCTGTTCATGGCACTCTGCCGGTGTTCGTGGCAGTCGATGCAGGAGAAGTCGAGCCGGTTGGCCGGGTTGTTGTGGCAGTCGAAGCACTCCAGGTTGCGGTGGTCGCCGGTCGTGATCGGGAACTGGTGCGTCCACGTGCCCGAGCCCCAGCTGAGCGTGGTGTGGCAGTCCTGGCACTGCTGGCTCATCTGGAACGACGCGTGCGGCGGATCGGTGGTCGCCTGGTACTGCGCCAGGTGGCACGACACACAGGTGGTGCTGAGCCCGGTGTAGACGCCCGGTGTCGTATGGCACGCCGTGCAGGTGCGGTTGTGGCCGTTGGTCAGCGGGAACGAGGCCGGATGGCCGACCGCGCTGTGCCAGTCGGCGGTGCCGTGGCAGTTCACGCAGTCCGTGCCGAAGCCGGCGGTCGTGTGATTCGGGGTGGTGGTCGCCTGGTAATCGGCGAGGTGGCAGGACACACAATCGGTGCTGAGCCCGATGTACGTGCCCGGCGTCGTGTGGCACTCGGTGCAAGACCGGTTGTGCGCGTTCGTCAGCGGGAACGAGTCGGGGTGAGCGATTGCACCATGCCAGTCGCGGGTGTCGTGGCAGACGGCGCAATCGGTGCCGAAGCCGGCGACGGCGTGATTGGGATCGGTCGTGCTGTTGTAGTCCGTCTGGTGGCAACCGACGCAGTCGGTCGGCGTGCCGGTGTAGACCTGGTTGACGTGGCACTGCGAACAGCGGCGCCCGGCATGGCCGAAGGTCAACGCGAACGTGCCCGGATGCTGCCAATCGGCCTGCTGGAACGTGCGGGTGTCGTGACACGCAGCGCAGTCGGTCGGCAGGCCGGCGGCCACGTGCGACGGTTCGCTGGTGGCGTTGTAGTCATCGGTGTGGCACGACGCGCAGTCGGTGCTGAGCCCGCCGAACGAATTGGGCGTCGTATGGCACTCGCGACAGGCGCGCCCGGCGTGGCCGTGACTGAGCGGGAAACTCACCGGGTGTTCGAAGCGCGCCGGCTGCCAGCCGACCGGCAGATGGCACGTCTCGCATTGCGTCGAGAACTGCAGCACCACGTGGTTCGGATCGGTCGTACCGGTGAAGTTGGCCTGGTGGCAGGCGATGCACTCGATCGGCGCGCCGGCGAAGTTGCCGACCTGGGCCCCCGGGTGGCAGCGGAAACAGGCCGCCGCGGCGTGGGCGCCGACGAGGGGGAAGCGGGTGCGATCGTGCCGTTCGATCATCTCGCGCGGCCGCCAGGTGCGTTCGTCGTGGCAGTCGCCGCAATTGGCGCCGAGCTGGCCGCTGTGCGGGTCGGCGTGACACCCCGCACAACCGCGCGCCGCGAACTTCGCCACCGGCCCGCGATCGTTGTGGCACAAGAGACAACCCGCCTGGGCGTGCGCTCCTGCGAGCGGCACGCCGGTCTCCTTCGCGTGATCGAAGGTGAAGTCGGCGCGCAGCGTGTGCCAGTTGCCGCCCTGGTGGCACAACGAGCAGTCGGCCGGGAACGAATCGTGCGGCACCACCGGCCCGGCGGCCGGGTTCCAGCCTTGCTGCGGCACGAAGGTCGCGCAGGCGACCGCGAGCAGGAAGGCGCACGCCGCCAGCAGACTGCGTCGGCGCCACCACGGGGCTGCATGCTGAGGAGCCATCAGAACCGCCATTGCAGGTAGAAGCCGAACGAGGTGGCGTCTTCGCCATCGCCGAAGGCGTGCGAGAGGTCGAGGTCCAGGTCGCAGCGGTCGCCGACCGGCAGCGCCAGGTTGCCCTCCACCGACTGCCGGGTGTAACTCTCGGCGCCGCTGACGAGGCCGCCGAGCTCGTAGCGGTGCCAACGGTACGACAAGCTCCACGAACCGTCGCCGAGGCGGTCGCGATAGCCGAGCCGCAGGCCCGGGCCCGACGAGTAGCCGCCGTCACTCTGGAACAGCGACAGCGTCACCGCCGAACGCTGGCTGAAGGCCTGCCACCATTCGGCGTCGACGCCGAACGACGTGCCGTTGCGATCCTGATCGGCCCAAACGTCGGCGCGCGGCCGCACGGTGACGCGGTCCGCGACCTTCGCCGAGCCGCTCAGCGACAGGCGGTCGACGTGGCCATCGCGCACGAGCTCGACCGGCAACAGCTGGTACTCGACACGCTTGAGCTGCGGCCAGGCGAAGTGCGACACGCCGACGCCGGCGCCCCACACCGGGCCGTTCCAACGCGCCTGCAGCATCAGCTCGGTGAGTTCGACGCCGCTGCCCTTGAGGTCGTCGCTGCCGGTGTAGTAGTCGAGCTTGGCGCTGCCGTAGAGCGAGCTGCGGTCGCTCGGCCGCGCGTCGGCGCGCAGGATCAGCAGGTCGCGGTCGGGGGCGCCTTCGTGCCACGTCTTCTGCAGGCCGATGACGCCGCCGAAGCTGCGCCGTTCGTCGCTGACGTACTCGAAGAAGGCGTGGCCACCGACGTCGGCGCCGGTGTCGCGGGCCGGGTAGGGCCGCGGATAGGCGCCGATGCCGCCGCCGAAGCTCACGCCGCCGAGTCCGCGCCGCACGACCTCGATGCCGTCGAACAGGCCGATGTCGGGCAAGTGCGACGAGTAGAAGCGGCCGATCTCGAACCCGGTCGGCGCCCACTGCTCGGTGCCGAAGGCGACCGAGGCGTAGTCGATGCGGGCGTTGCGGTCGTCGCGGTCGGCGGCGTCGGGCAGCATCACGCGGCGATCGTCGATCTCGCCGCTGAAGCGGAAGCGCTCGGCGGCGCCGAGGAAGTTGGTGGCGTCGCCACGCACGCCGCTGCGCAGCAGCAGGTAGTCGCTGTCGCGCTGGTCGCCGCGGTCCATCGTCCACTGCCCGGTGGCGAACAGGCGGCCGTCGAGCGTCGCCGGCCGGTCCTCGGGTCGCTGGTTGAAGGTCGGCACCAGCAGCGGCTGGTCGTCGCTGCGTGCGCCGTCCTGGCGCACCCACGGCGGGTGGTCCGGCACGCGCCGCGCGGCGGGCACAGCCGACGGCGTCGGCGACGGCGCCGCCACCGCGGCCGGCACGTTCGCCTCGCCACGCGTGCCGATCGGCGGCTCGGGCACGCCCGGCGGCAGCTCGGCGCGCGCCGACGAACTGCTGGCCGAACGCACCTCGACCTCGACGAAGTCGGCGCCGGGCGGGAACAGCCGCACCAGCGTGCCGACCCGCAGGCCGGCGTCGCGGCCCCTGTCGAGGTAGACGCTGCGGTCGGCGACGGCGGTGACGGCCAGCTGCACGACGTCGCCCTGCGGCTGCTGCGCGCGCAGCGCCGCCGCGGCCACGAGGGCACCAAGACACAGGGCGAAGCCGCGGGGTGCACGGTTCATCGTCGCACCTCCCCCTTCGGACCGAGCTGGTGGCAATCGCCGCAGGTCCTGCCGAGCGGCTTGTAGCGCACGATCGTGGTGACGCCGGCCTGGTAGCCGAGGTGGCACTTGCCGCAGGCCAACTTCGTGTGTGTCGCGTCGAGCGGGAAGCGGCTGTCGCGCTGGTGATCGAAGTGCAGGTTCCGCCAGTCCTGCTGGCCGTGGCAGCGCGCGCAGTCGGTGGCGCCGCCGAGGGCGAGCTGGCCGGCGTGCGGATCCGCGTGGCAGGTGGCACAATCGCGGCCCTTCGCCTTGCCGAGATGCAGCCCGCCCGGCGCCGCGTCGACGCGCGCATGGCACGCCGTGCACTGCAGCGGCGCGTGGGCGCCCACCAGCGGGTGGCCGGTCCACGTCGCGTGATCGAACGCCGCCACCGGCGCGAACGCCGTGGTGTCGTGGCACCGCTCGCAGCCGGTGCGACCGTCGACGCTGCGCGGCTTGCCGGCACGATCGAACAGCCCCCGGTGCACGTCGGCATGGCAACCGGCGCAGTCGCTGCCGGTGCCGGCGAACGCGCGCACGCCGTCGTCGACGCGCGTGTGGCACTTCGTGCAGACCACCGCGTCGTGGGCGCCGGTCAGGGCGAACTTCGTCGCCGCATGCGCAGCGACGCCGAACGCCGCCGGCCGGAAGCGGGTCTCGACGTGGCAGGCGGTGCACTGCGCATAACGAGCGTCGTGATCGAACTGGCCCCGGTGCACGTCCTGATGGCAGGCGCGGCAATCCCCGGCGTCGCGGCCGGGGAAGCGCCGTTCGCGCGAGGCGCCGTCGTGGCACTTGTTGCAGGCGACGTCGGCGTGGGGCACGTCGAGCCGGAAGCCGGTGGCGGCGTGCTGCGGCCCGCTCATGCGGCCGCCGGCGAAGTCGGCGTCGGCGGCCAGGTGGCAGTCGGCGCAACCCTCGGCTGGGCCATTGGCGGCGCGCGCCGCCGTCAACAGCGGCTGCGAGTGCGGGTGGTCGTGGCAGACCGCACACTGGGCGAGCTTCGGCGCCGGCAGAGACCAGCGCGCCACGGTCTGGCCATCGCCGTGACAGACGTTGCAGGCGACCGCGGCGTGGTCGCCGGGCAGGTCGAAGCCGAGCGCCGCGTGCTCCGCAGGCGTCGGCGCGGCGTCGATCCAGGTGGTCGATTCGTGACAGCGGGCGCAATCGCCGGTGCCCACGAACCGCAGCGCGCGCACCAGCTTCGACGACGCCACGTGCGGGTCCTCGTGGCATTCGCCGCAAGCGCGCACCGGCACCGGCTTCGGCGCCCGTTCGAGGACGGCGACCTCGTGGCCGCCACCGACCGGGTGGCAGTCCACACACTTCACCTTGGCGTGGGCACCGGTCAGCGGCAACGCCGCGTGGCGGAAGCCCGGCGCCAGCGTGAACGCCTTCTCCTGGCCGTGGCAGCGTTCACAATCGCCGCCGAAGGCGCCGCGGTGCACGTCGTCGTGGCAGGACTTGCACTGCTGCGACAGGCCGAGGAAGCGGGCGCCGACGGCCGCCGCCATCAGGTCCGTCTGCTGGTGGCAGCGCGAACAGGCCAGCGAGCGATGGGCCCCGTGCAGCAGGAAGTCGACGTGGGCG
>JAEUHT010000266.1 GCA_016793265.1 Planctomycetota bacterium | reverse complement strand
ACCCATCCCGTCGTTGCTGGCGCTCGGCTTCGCCTTGCCGCTGGCATGCCAACAGGTGCAGGTCTCCGTGAAGGCGTTGACGCCGCTGCAGGCGCAGGTGCAGGGCGTCACCGGCACCACCTCGGTCACGCAGGCCGCTGGCGCCCTGCCGTGGTCCGGCAACCTCATCGTGTCACCCGCCGGCGGCTTCGACGCCGCCAGCGTCGTCTGGATGCGCGCGCAGTCGGCGACGCACTGTGAGGCCCTGATCGAACACTCGCTGACCCTCGCCGATCCGGCGCTCACGACCAGTTGCTCCGCCGGCCCGCACGAGCTGCTCATCGAGTTCGCCGCCAGCGCGCCGATCGCGGCCCGGCTCGAACTGGCCGCCCAGCAGATCGTCACCGCCGGCGCCACGGCGCCGAGTCTGCAGCTCGACCTCGGCAACGACGGCAGCATCGACATCGTCGACCTCGGCGTGATGCCACCGACGACGCAGCAGGTGGTGATCGGCCTGCAGCCGCTGCGGCTGCGGCTCCTGGTCGACGCGACGCTGACCAGCGCCGGGCTCGCGCAACACACCTTCGTGGTGCGACTACTGCCGGACAACGACCTGACGATCCAACCGACCATTGCCAGCTGTCGCGGCGGCGACCCGCTGCCGGCGCTCGTCGAACCCACCTTCGCCGATCGTGGCCTGCGTCTGTGGCAACCGTTCGTCGGCGTGCCGGCGGTGATGGTCGTGGGCTTGGCGCCGCAACCGACCCTGCTGAGCCTCGGGGCCTTTGGGCCGTGCTTCTTGCTGCCGACTCCCGACTTCGTGCTGTTCGAGCCGTCCGGCTTCGTCGACATCGCTCTGCCGGCCGCCGCGCGACCGCTGACGTTCTACGCGCAGTCCGTCCTGCTGGAGGGCGGCTCGCTGGTCGTCGGCGATGGCTACACCATCAACGCCCACTGAGCGAGCTCGCCTGCCCCAGGCGCGCATCAGCGGCCGGTGACGGCGGCGGCCGCCGTCGACTTGGCGAGGAACAACACCGCGAAGCACGTGCTGTCGAGCAGCAGCGTACTCGGGTGCTCGGCGCGGAACGAGCCGTTCGCCTGCTGCTGCGCCAACAGCTGCAGACCACCTTCGTAGTACCAGTCGCGGCCGTCGAGCTGCGCCACGCCGGCGAGCTCGCACGAACGTTCGAGGCCGTAGAGCCAGTAGTACCAGTGGTTGTCGGCGCGTTCGGCGAAGCCCGGATTGACGCGCACCGAGAACTCGGTGGCGAGCCAGGCGAAGCCGTCGCGGATGGCGTCGTCGAAGCGCGCCACCAGCGCGCGGTCGACCTCGCCGCGAGCGGCCATGCCGGCGCGCGCCAGCAAGAGGCCGCTGATGCCGGCGCTCGTCATCGAGCCGAACGGCGGCTCGCTCGCCTCCTGGTAGGCGAAGCCGCGCACCGTCGCGCGCTGCACCGGCACCCGCAGCGGCGCGTCGCTGCCGGCGGCGTCGCGCTGCATCGTGTAGGTGGTGAGCGCGAGGCCGTGGCTGCCCGCCCCGGGGCCCTGCACGGCGAGCAGGTGGCGGCCGGCGGCCGCGAACGCGCGCGGCGGCAGGTCGAGGCCTGAGGTCTGGGCGGCCCACATGCCGAGCAGGCCGTACTGCTGCAGCGAGGTGTCGTAGCGCGGCCCCGCCGTGTAGTTGAACCGCAGCGCGTCGGCCGCGGCGCCGCGCGGATCGACGTTCTTCAGCATCGTGTCGAGCCACTTCTGGGCGATCTGGCGGTCGCGGTCGGGCAGCGGGTGCACGCTCGGCGCCGCCAGCGTGCCCTCGCGCAGGCGCGCCGCCTCCCCGGGCGGGGTGTGCAGCGCGTCGATCGCCATCAGGGCCGCCGCCAGCGAGTAGCTGTCCTCGGGCGTACGCCGGCGCAGCTCGGCGAAGCCTCGCTGCAGCACCGCGTCGTCGCGCGGCACGTGGCCGTGCAGCATCGTCAAGAGGCCGAGCGCCAGCCGGCCGGAGCCGTAGTTGCGGTCGTCGCCGCCACGTTCGACCAGGAACGACTTCTGCTCGTCGATGGCGTCGCGCACCCAGCCGACGCCGGCCGTGATCGCCGCCGCGACCCGCTTGCGGAAGTCGAAGTCCTGCTGCTCGCGCACGGCGACGAGCTGCCAACGATCGTCGACGACGACGCGGCGGTGGCTCTTCGTGTCCTCCGCCGCGACGAGGTCGAAGTTGCCGGCGAAGGCGACGACGAGGCCACGCTCGGCGTCGACGCGGCGCGTCAACTGCAGCCGCCCGGCGGCGTCGGCGATGCAGAACTCGGCCAGCCGCGCCACCCCCAGCTTGCCCTCGCCGCGCGCGGCCGCCGCCGGCGCCGCCGCGAAGCTCGCTTCGAGCGTCTGCGCACCCTCGGCATCGGCGGTCGACCAGGTGCCCGTGACCAGCACGTCGCCGAACGGCAGCAACCGTGGGAAGCGCACGCGTACGGCGGTGCGGGCACCGAGGTCGAAGGCGATCGCGCGCATGGCGTCGCGCAGGTCGCGCACCGGCCCGGCGACCGCGCGCTGGTCCTCACGCAGTTCGCCCTGGCACAACCACGGGGCCGGCGCCAGCCGGCTCAGGTACTTGTCGGGCACCTTGGCGTCGAGCGGAGCGGCCTTGGCCAGCGCATTGGTCTTGAGCGGCGCGCTCGCCGCCGCCCGCCACTCCCGCCGGTACTCGACGGCGCCGCCCGACGGCAGTTGCCAGGCGAGCTGCTGCGCCCGCACGGACGCCGCCAGACTGCCGGCGGCAACGACGATGCTTGTGAACAACTTTCCCATGCCCAGGAAGTGCACGACCGGGGGCATGCCTGCCATCGCCTCGGCGGGCCCGGCCGGCTAGGTTGCCCCGCGCGGCGCGGCGATTCCCTCGCCCGCCGCGGCACGCACCATGGCCTACTCCGACTTCGAGCGCCGTCTGCTCGCGACCTACTTCTCCGTCGTCGACGGCAGCGACCACGCCGACATCTACCTCGTGCGCAACCTGCCCGCCGAGGTCGCGGCGACGCTCAACGGCGTCTACTCGCGCAGCAGCAAGTCGATGCGCGACCAGTTCCTCGACCGCCTGCGCCAGGGGCTCGCCGCAGCGGGCAAGCAATTGGAGGACCTGCCGCTGCCGCCGGCCGGCGTCGACGCGTTGTCGGCGGTGATGGCCGACAAGTCGGGCCAGTTCCTGAAGACCTACGCCATCGACCACGGCCACAACTCGCTGCGCGAAGGCTCGGTCGTGCACCTCGCCGTCGAACGGGTGTCGCAGCTCGTCACGCGCTTCATCCAACGCGAGCGGCGCTGCTCGTTCGAGGAGTCGTCGACACGCTACATCCCGTTCACGGCGGAGACGCACTGGCGTGATCCCGACGTGATGGCGGCCGGCGGCGAGCTGGCCGCGGCCTACGAAGGCGTGCTCGGCGAGACCTTCGCGCTCTACACCACCGCCACCGACCGGCTGCTCGCCCACCTGCAGCAGCTGCGGCCGCTGCAGGCCGGGGAGAAGGAAGCCCCGTGGCTGCGCACGCTGAAGGCCGAGGCCTTCGATGCCGCGCGCTACCTGCTGACGCCGGCGATCTTCACCAAGTGGGGGCTGGTCGCCGACGCGCGCACACTCGCCGACATCGTCACCGAACTGCAGAGCCACCCGCTGGCCGAGTTCCGCCTGGTCGGCGAACGGCTGCAGCGGCAGGCCGAGACGGTGCTGCCGACGCTGCTGCGCCATGCCGGGCCGAACGCGCTGCTGCGGCACCTGCACCAGGAGCTGCCGCGCGCGGCGGCCGCGGCGGCCGCGGCGGCGGGCTCGGCCACGCCCCAGCGTGGCCCCGCCGCCGGCCGCACCGACCTGATCGGCTACGACACCGACCTCGACGCGCGGCTGCTGGCGTCGCTGCTCTACGAACACTCGCAGCAGCCGTTCGCGGCGCTGGTGGCGCACGTCAAGGCGATGACCGGCGGCCAACGGCAGCAGTTGCTGCAGCA
>JAEUHT010000258.1 GCA_016793265.1 Planctomycetota bacterium | reverse complement strand
AGCTGCAGCGCGAGGCCGGCGAGGCGGTCGGCGAGCAGGGGGTGGGCGACCACCAGCGCGCTCTTCTGCATCGCGTCGAGCTGCGCCACCAGCGCCGGGGCCGGCACCTCGGCGAGCTCCTTCGCGGCCGTGGCCCAGGCTTCTACGCGCGCTGCGGCGACGGCGCCGCCGGCCGTGCGGGCGGTGTCGGCGGCGAGCTGCAGCAGGGTCTTGGCGGCCGCCTGGTCGTCGCCGGCGGCATGCTGTTGCAGCGCGGTCGTCTCCGCGGGCAGCAGGTCCTGCGCACGCAGCGCAGGCAGGAGGGTCAGCAGGGACAAAAGGCCGGCGAAGCAGGCGCGCGGCAGGTGGAGCGGATTCACCGCTCCGTCTTATCGCAACGGGGCTTTGACTGGCAACGCCGGGGCGGCGTTCGCGGTCGCCGTATCGCCCTCGTTGCCCGGCCCCGGCAGTTCGCTCGGCGCGAGCTTGCCGTTCTTGTCCTTGTCGAGGCGGCGCAGCAACTGGGCGGCCCATCGGGCCAGCCCGGCATCGAGCCGCCGCAGCACCCGCTCCAGCTCGGCGGCATCGAGGTTGCCGTCGCGGTCGAGGTCGGCGGCTCCCCACGGCGGCATGAGCGCGCTGCTCGCAGCCGGGGGTGGGCCGAACAGCGGTAGCGGCAGCGGCCCCGGGTTGGCCAACCGTTCGAACCACGGCGCCAGTTCGGCCTCTTCGATGCGACCCGACTGGTCGACGTCGAGCGTCTTCAAGAGACCGCCGAGCTGCGGCGGCAGGTTCGACTGCCGCAGGTAGGCATCGATCTCGGCGGGGTCGAGGCCGCCGTTCTGGTCCTTGTCGTGCAACTGCAGGAACTGCTGCAGCGGCGTCGCCGTGCGCGGCCCTGGGCCGGGCGCGAGGCGCCGGCAGACCTTGGCGCGGAAGACGCCGTCGCGGCGCAGCACCAGGCGCAGGTGCTGGTCGAACTCGGGCCAGCTGACGAAGCCGTCGCGGTCGTGGTCGAGCGTCGCGAAGCCGGCGCTGTCCCGGGCGTCGCGGATCGTCTCCAGCGCCTGTGCGGCTTCGAAGATGTCGAGGCGGTCGTCGCTGTCGCCGTCGCAGGCGCGGAACAGGTCCCGGCTCTGCGCTTCGTCGTAGCTGCCCGCGAGTCGCTGTTCGCCGCCGGTCGTGGCGTCGGCGCCGCTCGGGCCGCTGCCGGCAGTGGCGCCGCCGACGCTGCCCTTGGCCGGGGTGGGCTGTTGCGCGGCGGCCGCGACGGTGAGCGCGGTGGCGAACAGCAGGCGGATGCAGGTCGGGATCGGCACGGTGCTCTCGGACGTTTCGGCTGGCGGCGGTTCGCACTATAGCCGCGGCGCTGGCATTGCATCAGGCTGCGACGGTGCAGAATCACGGCCGTGCGGCGGCGCGGCGGGGCCGGTCGTGGCGATCTCCTGGTCGATGAGCCCCGCGGTTCGGCGTGCTGCGGGCGAGCCGGCTCAGGGCACGAACAGGCAGTCGCGGCCGAGGGCGCGCACGTCGGCGGCGCCGGTGAACCCGGCCAGTTCGGCGTGGTGGCCGGCCTGGCGCAAGGCCGCGGCGAGCCGGCGCATGGCCGGCGTTGCGGGCGCCAGCACCAGCCGGGAGCCGTCCCCTACGAGCTGGAAGGCGCGGATGGCGAGGCTGACGCCGTCGGCGAAGGCGTCGCCGCCGGCGAGCACCTCGAAGCCCTTCGGCAGCGGGCCACGACCCGAGGTGAAGGCGACGGCGCAGCCGACGGGTTGCTCGCTGGCCAGCCCTTGGCGCAGGCGCTGCATCGCCACCTCGCCCTGCCGTTCGCGCGCTTCCGCCATCAGCGCCTCGAGGTCGACCAGGAGGCACGTGGTGCCGGCGGCGGAAGGGGCGGCTGGCGGGTGCTGGACCGGTGGTGTGCGCCGGGCCGACGGGCGCGGGAATGGCTGGTGGGCGGTCGGGTGGGTTTGCGTCGGGCTGCGCCGGTCGGCCGTCGTCAGGCGCGGACCGCGGAGATCCCGCGGACCCTGGGAGTCCGGCCGCTGGCGGGGAGGCTCGCGGTCGCCGCGGTCGTGGCGGTCGTTTTGTGGGTGGTCCTCGCGACGTTCGGGCCGGCCGGGGGGCAGCGGCCTGCGCGACTCTTCCCGCGGCGTAGCTGGCCGGGCCGGCCGGTCGTCGAAGATGTTGGCGCCGAAGTCGCTCATGCTCCGCCGACCTTAGCGACCCGCTGGCAAGGTCGCCACGGCGCCGAACTTTTGCAGCGTCGGGCTTGTCGGCAACCCCGCCGAGCGCTTGCATCTGCGCCTCGGACAGCCCCTTTCGAATCCACTGACCCCTGCCGGCCGCGCTCCCTCGCGCGCGCTGCGCCGCGGTCTCGACCGAGGAATCCAGAGTGAACGCTCAGAAAGCCCTCCTTTCCGTCTCCCTCCTGCTCGCTTCCACGCTGGCGTCTTGCGGCACCATGAACCGCGCCGGCAAGGACCTGATGCTGGGCGTCGGCACGCCGGTGCTCATGGTGTATGGCGGTGCCACCGACGGCTACACCACCTCGCAGAACGTGCGCAACGGCATGGAGAGCGGCGCTGCGGTGCAGGTGCTGTCCTTCCCGTTCACGTTCTTCTACCACGCGGTCGAGCACGGCCTCTACGGCGTCGCCCACCTGATCGACCTGCCGATGTGCCTGTTCTACGGCGCCGCCGAGATCAACCCGAGCGGTCCCGAGGTCAAGCCGTTGGACATCTACCACGGCACCTGGTTCGACACCTGGTACGAGAACCACGCCAAGAAGGGCACCGACGCCGAGAGCGGCGAGATGGTCCCGGCCGGCAAGTGATCGCAGCGAAGTGACCCGACCGGTGGCTCCCCGTCACCGGTTGTTCGGCCGCTGCTCCGGCTTGGCCGGCTCGGTCGCCACATCGGCCAACAGGCGGTCGGCGTAGATCGGCAGCCGCGCCACGAACGTGAGCGCCTCTTCCGGGTCCTTCTCCGCGCGCTGGTCGATCGCCTCACGCAGGGCCCGCAGCACGCTGCGCTGCTGGGCCGAGGTCTCGGGATCCGCGCTCCAGGCGTCGAGCCGCTCGCGCACGCGGGGCAGGGTCGCCGCGGCGTCGCGCCACGCCGGCGCCTTCCAACTCGGGAAGTAGATGCTGCGCAGCATGTCGGCTTGGGCGCGGTTGCCGGCGGTCTCGGCGCGCAGCACGTCGAGCGCGTTGACGCGGTCGTTGGCCTGCGGCGGCGTGCGGTCGCGCTGCCGCATGCGCTGCAGCCACTGCAGCTGGCCGGGGTCGATCTGCGAACGCGCCCACTCGAGCGCCAAGTGCGTGAACGGCCGCACGTCCGGCACCGCCAGCGTGCGCGCGGCGATCGCCACGAGCGTCTCCTCAGGGGCCTCCGCGAGCTGGTCGACGAGCTGGCGCAGCGGCACCGACGTCGGCGCCGCGGTCAGCGCGTTGCGCAAGGCGCCGGCCGGCGGTGGCTCGGCGCGGGGGCTGCGCTGCACCGGCAGCCCCAGGCGATCGAGTTCGGCGAGCCGCGCGGTCGCCACCCAGTACTCGGCGGCGGCGACCCTCGGGTCGGCAGCGACCGCCTCGTAACCGCGGGCCGCCGCCGCCGTGTCGAGATCGAGGATCTCGCGCAGCCAGGCTTCGTGCAGGCGTGTCGAGGCGTCGCGCAGCGCATCCTGCGCCACAGCCGCTGCCGGCAGCGACAGCGCGAGCAGGAGACCGAGCGGCAAGCCGGGGCGCGCCGCGCTCATTGCCGGTGCTCCAGCAGCTCGGACTCGAAGCAGTAGCCGAGGCCGTGCACGGTCTTGACGTGCGTCGGGTTCTCGACGTCGTGCTCGATCTTCTTGCGCAGGCGGGCGATGTGGTTGTCCACCGTGCGCGTGGTCGGCAGGTGCACGTAGCCCCAGACCTTGCGCAGCAGGTCCTGGCGGCTGACGACCTGGCCGCGGTGCTCGACCAGCATGCGCAGGATCTCGGCCTCGTAACGCGACAGCTGCGTCTCCTCGCCTTCGCTCTGCACGGTGAAGCGGCCCCAGTCGACGGTCAGGCCGGGGAACACCATCACGCCGCTCAGGGCCTGGCGGTCGCCCGCCTTGGCCCCGCTCTGCGTGCGGCGCAATACGGCGCGGATGCGCGCGGTCAGCTCGGTCAGGCCGAACGGCTTGGTCAGGTAGTCGTCGGCGCCGAGCTCCAGGCCCTGCACCTTGTCGCGGTCCTGGCCCTTGGCCGACAGGATGATGACCGGCGTCTCGTTGCCGGTCTCGCGCAGGTGCTGCAGCACCTCGGTGCCGCTCATGTGCGGCAGCATGAGGTCGAGCAGGATCAGGTTGGCCTTGCCTTCGCGCGCCTTGCGCAGGCCCTCGCGGCCGTCGGCGGCGGTGCTGACCACGTAGCCTTCGAGCTCGAGGTTGTGCTGCAGGCCGGCGCGCAGGTCCTGTTCGTCCTCGATGACGAGGATGTGGGTCTCGCTGAGATTGCTCATGACGGTTCGTTGCTCTGCTCGCGTCGCGCGCCGGACGGCGGCGACGGCGGGGGAAGGTCCGGCTGCGGCAGCAGCGGCAGGGTCAGCCGCAGGATGGTGCCGCCGCCGGGATTGGCCAGCGCTTCGACGTGGCCGCCGTGGGCGGTGGCGAAGTGACGCACCAGGCTCAGGCCGAGGCCGGCGCCGCGCACCTCGCCCGAGTTGCTGGCGCGGTAGAAGCCCTCGAAGACGCGTTCCCGCTCGGCCTCGGGGATGCCGCGGCCGCGGTCGCGCACCTCGATGACGGCGTTGCCGCCGTGGCTGCGCAGCACCAGTTCGATCTCCTGCTCGGTCTCGCCGTCGCAGGCGTACTTGGCCGCGTTCTCGAGCAGGTTGACGACGGCGCTCTCGCAGGCGTTGGCGTCGCACTCGACGACGATGTCGTGCGGCAGGTCGTCGATGAGCAGGGCGCCGCGGGCTTCGAGGTGCGGCGCGTAGGCGCCGGCGATCGAGCGCAGCAGGTCGCCGAGGTCGTGCCGCCGCGGCGCGTACTGCAGCGTGCCGGCCTGTTGCCGCGAGAAGTCGAGGATGCGCTGGATCAGCGTCGTCAACCGGTCGGCCTCGCGGGCGATGATGCTGCCGAACTCGGCGGCCTGCTGGCTGTCCCTGGCGCGGCCGAAGCCGAGCGTCTCGCCGTACATGCGGATCAGGGCCAGCGGGGTCTTCAGTTCGTGCGAGACGCGCGACACCAGGTCGATCTTCATCGACGCCAGTTCCGCCTCGCGACTGACCGAACGCCACGACCACAAGGCGCCGCCGAGCGCGGTCACCACCAGCACCGTCAGCAGCAGCGAACGTTGCCGCACCGCGGCCTCGGCATCGGCGACGAGGCGCGCCGGATCGGCCGGGAACGCGCGCAGCGTCAGGTCGCCGGTGTCGAGCTGCGGCGGGTCGTAGTCGGGCGGCGTCAGCGGCGGCGGCGGCACGATGGCGACGCGGTCGGGGTCCTCGACCGCCAACACGAAGGTGCCGTCGGGCACGGCGAAGCGCTGCAGCGTCGGCCCGAGCAGCGTGCCGAGGTCGAGGCGCACGGCGACGTACGTGCACGACCACAAGCCCGCCTCTTCGGGGGTCGCCGGCCGCACCGCGATCAGCATGGTCTCGCCGTTGAGCGTGGTCACCAGCCGCGTCGGCACCGTGGCGGTCTGGTTGCCGGGCAGGCGCCGGCGCAGGTCGTACTTGAGCGCGTACTCGTAGCTGGCAGCGAACCCGCGGGTCGCCGCCCGCTGCGCTTCGGCGGCCAGCAGCCGTGTCACCTCGGTGCGTTCCGGAGCGTCGTCGGCGAAGCTGTCGGCGAGCCGCAGCGCGACGGCGTTGAGCAGGCCGTCGGCCTGATCGCGGTGACCTTCGGCGATGTCGCGCAACAGCCCGAGCCGCTGGTCGCGCGTGCCGAGCTCGGCCAGCATCGCCTCGGCGAGCAGGTTCAGCGCCGCGACGCCGGGCTCGAGGAAGCGCCGGCGTTGGCCGCCGGTCAGCGTGCGCACACGATCGAGCAGCGGCGCCACCAGCTCGTCGCGGCCGAGCCGCCGCCACGCCGTGGCCAGGCGGAAGCGCGCCATCGCCTCGACCTCGTCGAGGTCCGGCCGCTGGTAGCGCGTCGGTGGTCCGGGCGGGTTGGCGGTCTCCAACTGCTTGACCACGGCCTCCAGCACGGTCACCGCCTCGGCGTGGCGGCCCTGGGTCAAGAGCGCGTCGGCCGCGGTCAGCGCGGCGCGCGTCGGGTTGTCGCTGCGGCGCTGCGCGTCCTCGGCGAACGGCATCTCGAACGAGGTGCGCGACAACGTCGGCCACACCAGGTTGGCCTGCTCGTCGAGCATGAAGATGCAGCGGGTCGCCACGAAGCGGGCGTCGTCGCGCAGCCGCAGCGCCGCCAGCACCGGCCCGTCGGCGAGCAGCGCTTCGCTCGCCGGCAGCAGTTCGTCGAGCGTGCGCGCGATCTGCTGGCGGATGGCCTGGCTCGCGTTCTGCAGGAACTGGCGGCCCTCGCGGTTGAGCGCCGACTGGGCGGCGCCGCGGCTGCGCTGCAGTTCGCTGGCGCCGAGCACCGCCAGCACGGCCAGCGGCACCAGGAAGGTGCCGAGCGCGAGCAAGTGGCGGTGGCTGAAGCGGGAGCGGTGCTTGGTTCGCATCGGGCTCCCCGGGCGGGGAGCCAGGATCCTAGCGAGCGGCGGGGGCGCCTGCCGCCCTTCTCGCCACAAGCCGCCGCAAGCGGCGCCGTCGCCAGGGTCGCGGCGACGTGCCGCGACGCCAGGCATCGGCAGCCCGGGCTCACTGCAGCGTCAGCGCGTAGCCGTCGGTCAGGGTCATGAGCAGCGGCGAGGTGCAGCCACCCGGCGCGATGAAGTCGATGCCCTGGATCAGGATCGACACGCCGATGAGGCCCGGCGAGTTCGGCAGCGACAGGGTGTGCTCGGCGCCGACGACGATGAAGGCGAAGTCGTGCAGCAGAGTGCAGCCCGGGCAGAGCGGCACGCCGACCGGCAGGGTGCCGTAGCCGATGATCGGGATCACCTGCGTGTTGATCAGCTTGGTGCGCACGTCGGTGCCGATCTCGCCGTTGCCGAAGGCCTTGATGTCGGCCTGGCCGCAGCCGCCGATCAGGCGGGTCAGCGTCGACGGCTTCGGGTAGTAGCGCACGCCGCGCAGCGAGGTGTTCGCCATGCCGGGCACCAGCACCGTGACGGCCGACGCGGGGCCGGTGTCGGTGATGGTGACGAGGTTGGTCGCCGTGGCGGTGTCGGTCGCCCACAGCGTGGTGACGCCATCGACGACGTGGCCGGTGACGCCGCGCGCGCCGCTCGCCGCGGCCGTGGCGCTGAGCTTGAAGGTGTACTGCTTGGTCCAGGTGATGCCGTCGAAGGTCCACTTCTGGATGCCGCCGTCCTCCGGCGCCGCGCCGGTGCGGTCGTCGGCCGCGTAGACGGTGAACGGGTCGGCGAAGAAGAAGTCGTAGGTCGACTCGTTGGCCGCGGTCAGCGCAGTCGGGAAGCCCGGCAGCACCGTGATCGGCTGGCCGCTGCCGGTCGGCAGGCCATCGCCGACCGTGCAGACGCCGTGGAAGTTGCCCGACGAGCTGGTGATGTAGAGCTGGCCGTCGAAGATGCCGATGTTGCGGCAGTTCGTCGGCGCGCCGGCGTTGATGCCGAGGCAGGTGGTGTCGCCGACGTTGGCGACGTAGCGCACACCACCGTCCGAGACCGCGGTGCCCGAGATCCAGAACTGGTTGCCGTCATCGCTGACGACGCAGCGCGGGTTGCCGGCCGAGTAGGCGTCGGTCAGGGCCGTGGTGGTGTCGACGTTGCCGAGGAAGTCGACGCGCGCGATGACGCGGTTGACCGTCGCCGCCGCGGCGGTGGCGAAGCCGGTCGCGCCGGGCGTGACGTCATAGCCCGTGGCCAAGAGGTAGAGGCCGTTGGCGGAGATGTTGAGGAAACCCTCCGAGGTCGCCGTGCCGCGCACGCCGATCGGGCGGTTGAGCCCCGATGCCGCGGTCGGCAGGGCGATGGTCTGCGCGAGCACGCCGGTCGGCGTGTACTCGTCGAGGAACATCGGCGTGGCCGTGGAACCGAGCGCGGCGGTGCCGTCGCCGACGCGCATGACGACGATGTTGCCGAAGGCGATCGGCTGTTGGGCTGTGGCGGACGATGCCGCGAGGGCGGCGACCAGTGGCAGGATCACGGAGGCGGAGGACATGTGCATAGCCGCAGCATCATGCCTTCCCCCGTGGGGGCGAACGCAACGCTGCGACAAGGATTCGTGAACACGCTGCGGCGGAAACGGTCAAGAACCGTCGTGTTCGAGCACGACGCGGGTGAAGCGCCGCGGGCCGTCGCCGGCGCCGGCTTCGAGGCGGAGGCGCACCAGGCCGTCCTCGTCGATACGGAATGCGGCCGATGCCGTCGGCGCTTCGGTACCCTCGACGACGATGCGCGCGTGGCTGGGCGGCGGTTCGATCTGGCGCCAGGTGCCGCGCTTCAGCCGCAGGTCGAGTGCGGCGCTGGTGGTGCTGCGCAGTTCCAGTTCGAGACCGGGGCCGGCCGTCGCCGGCACCGCGACGGCGGTGGCGCTGCCGTACCAGTCGGCGACAGCGGCGAGCGCCGTCGCGCGGCGCGCTTCGAGCGACGCGTCGGTGCTGGCCGGTTGGTGGCGGCGGATCAACGGCTCGCTGAGCCGGTGCGAACCGAACCACCACGCCGGGATGGTGAGGCGGGCGCCGTCGCGGCCGATGCCGACCCTGCCGTCGAGCCGCGCCCACAGCGGCGCCGGGCGGTCGAGCCCCGGCACCATCACGAGCACGCAGCGGTAGTCGTCGCGGAAGCGCGCCTCCTCTTCGAGCTCGGCGCCGCTGACGAACACCGGCAGCGGCAGGCCCGGCGGACTCGAGAACAGCAGCAGGTCCGGCGCGCGCTGCAGCACGTAGCGGCCGTTGCCGCGCAGGTGCCCCGGGGGCTTTGGCAGCTCGGGCCGCATGGTGTCGAGCCAGGCCGGAAACGGGGTCTTGGCGATGGTGCGGTCGCAGAGGCCGAGCAGGTCGAGCGCCGGCAGCCGGCTGTAGAACGGCACCGCCCCGGCGGCGTCGACGGCGAGCAGCGGGCGTTCGGCGGCGAAGGCGCGGCCCAGCCGTTCGCCGAGCGCCTGGCCCTGCCACTCCCAGCGTTCGTGCTTCGCCTCGTGGCTCTGTGCGTCGCTGCGCGCGCGCGCGGCGTCGACGCCGATCGCGGCGAGGGCGAGCAGCATGCCGATGCCGAGCACGGCGCCGCGGGCGCGCTGCAGTACGACCGCTACCGCGAGCGCGAGCGGCGCCAAGGCGCCGTGCAGCAGCCGGCGGCCCGGGAAGTGGTCGCCGCCGATGGCGACGAGGTAGGCGAACCAGGCCAGCACCGGCAGCATCAGCACGAGGCCGAGCGGGCGGGTGTCGCGGCGCGCCACGAGCACCGACCAGGACAGCAACGCCAGCAGCGTCAGGCCGGGCATCGCCAGCAGCGCGTGGCCCACGTAGTCGAGCCCAGGGCCGAACGACGCCGCCGAGAGCTCGGCCTTCACGTGCGCCGTGTTCGGCACCACGTCGCCGTAGTAGGCGACGCGGAACGTGAGCTGCGCCGCGACGGCGAGCATGGCTGGCGCGCCGAGCCACAGCACGCTTGCGCAGCTGCTCCGGCGCCAGGCCAGCAGCGTGAGGCCGGCGGCGAACACCCACAGCGGGCCATCGGGGCGCACGAGGCACAACAGCGCGAACGGCAGGCCGAGGCGGAGGCAGCGGCGTTTGTGCCACGTGTGCGGCGGGTCGGCGGCGAGCGCGCGCACGAGGCCGCCGCAGCCCCACGCCAACAGCCCCAGCACCAGCGGGCCTTCGAGGCCGGCCAGCGTCCACACCAGCACCGGCTGGGTCGCCGCGACCAGCAGCGGGGCGATGGCCGCCAGGGCACAGCTGCGCCGGTCGTGTGGCGCGAGCGCGCGCGCGAGGCACCACGCCGCCGCCGCGGTGGCCGCCGCCCCGGCGAGGCGCGCGGCGCCGACGAGGTCGAGGCCAACGGCGCCGAGGCCCGCGCAGAGCAGCACCCACAGCAGGTTGCTGTAGCCTTCGACCCGTTCGCCGTCGGTCCAGGTCAGGCCGTCGCCCGCCAGCAGCCGGTCGACGTAACGCAGCGAGATGAAGGCGTCGTCGGAGAAGAACGGCCACGGCCACGCCGCCTGCCACGCCACCAGCAGCAGCGCCGGCAGCACCGCCAGCAGCGACCAGCGCGCGGCGTCGGGGGCGGGGCGGAGGTTCTGGGCGGGCATCGTCGCGAGTTCAGTACAGGAGGCAGCGCCGCACCTGCTGCAGCCAGTCGGCCGGGGCCAGCGCCAGCCGGTCGAGCTCCGACCACGGCAGCTCGCCGTCGACGAAGCGGCGCAGGCCGTCGCCGCCGGCGAGGATGTCGATCGGCAGCTTCTCGTTCTCGTATTCGTACGGTGGCTGCCGCCAGGCGAACTGCTGCGGCCACGACTCACGCACCGCTCGCAGCACCGTGATGGTGGCGGCGTAGCTGCGCAGCGCGACCGCGTCGGTGGCGTGCAGGAACCAGCCGCTGCAGGTTTTGCCCTGCCACTTCTGGAACGTCGGCTCGAACGCGAACGGGCGCAGCACGAGGTGGCGCAGCGCCGCCACCTGCGGGTGTTCGAGCAGGCGCCAGGGTTCGATGAAGGGCGCGCCGAACTGCTCGAACGGCGTCGTCGTGCCGCGGCCTTCACTGAGGTTGGTGCCCTCGAGCAGCACCTGGCCCGGATAGACGAGCGCACCTTCGAAGCGCGGCAGGTTCGGCGACGGCGGCAGCCAGGCACGGCCGGTGTCGGGCCACAACATCGAGCGCCGCCAGCCGGGCATGCGCACCGTGTGCAGGTCGGCGCCGAGCGCCATGACTTCATTGCAGTGCCGCGCCAGCTCGGCGATCGTCAGCGCGTGTCGCATCGGGATCGCGGCGCGGCCGACGAAGCTGCGGTAGGCGACGTCGAGCAGAGCACCTTCGGCGACCTCGCCGCCGAGCGGATTGGGGCGGTCGAGCACCAGCACGGGGATGCCCTTCTGCGCGCAGGCCTCCAGGCAGTAGGTCAGCGTCCAGACGTAGGTGTAGACGCGGGTGCCGACCTCCTGCAGGTCGATGACGAGCAGGTCGAGGCCGTCGAGCATCGCCTGCGTCGGCTTGCGCGTCTCCGAGTAGAGGCTCCACACCGGCACGCCGAGCCGCGCATGGCGGGCGTGGCCGGTCTCGATCATGTTGTCCTGCTCGGTCGACCACAGCCCGTGCTGCGGTCCGAACAGCGCGCGCAATCGCCCCGGGAAGCGTTGTGCCAGCACCGAGCTGGCGTGCTGGAACGAGGCGTCGACCGAGGCCTGGTTGCAGACGAGGCCGAACGCGCGCGCGCGGCGCAGCAGTTCCGGCGGGTCGGTGACGGCGGCTTCGAGGCCGAACAAGACGGGCGGGTCGGAGGGCATTCGCGGCGGCGGCGCTCGACGGCATCATCGGCGCCGGCGGGCGTGCAGACTATGGGCGGGGGCTCGCCGATTCCCGGGGCAGCCGCGGGTCGAGGCGGCGGTGGTGGCGTTCCCCGTCCGGCCCGTGCGCGGACGTCGGCCGCGGCGCCCCGCCCGGCCGCGGTGGCATCGGCGATTCACGCCGACTGCCGGCTCACGCCGGACTCGACCGCCGCTCAGGCGACGGTGTCCTGCGGCGGGGCTGGGCGGCGGCGGAAGCGCACCAGGGTCCCGTGGGCTTCATCCCAGAGCTTGAGCCGGAACGCGCGCAGGGACTGCAGGATCGTCACCGCGGGGACCGTTCGGAACACCGGGTGCGATTCGTGGCAAGCCTGCAGGTTGTAGTTCGGGATCCGCGAGTCGAGGTGGTGGATGTGGTGGTAGCCGATATTGCCGGTGGACCACTGCAGGATCAGCGGCAGCTTCAGGAAGGAACTGCCGCGCAGCGCTGCGTCGAGGCGGTTCCAGTCGGGGCTGGTTCGCCAGTAGGTGCCCTCGAACTGGTGCTGCGAGTAGAACAGCCATACGCCGACGGCGCCGGCGACAGCCAGGACGGTGACTTGCAGGATCAGGTACGGGAGCACGCCGACGACCAGACTCCACGCGGCCGCCCAGGCCAGGATGGCCAGGCTGGTGAGCCAGACGGACCTGCGCTCGCGGGCGGTGGCGTGCCGGCTTGGCAGCCGGTGGTCGACAAGGAACAGGAACAGCGGGGCGACGAACAGCAGGACCAGCGGGTTGCGCGCGGCGCGATACGCGACCCGCTTCCACCAGCCAGCCGCCTCGTACTCGCGCACGGTCAGCGTCCAGATGTCCCCAACGCCGCGGCGATCGAGGTTGCCGACCGCACCGTGGTGCGAGGCGTGCTTGCTGCGCCAGTCGTCATAGGGGGTCCAGGTCAGCACCCCGGTGACGAGGCCCCAGGCCCGATTGGCGGACCTGGAGCGCAGGAAAGAGCCATGCCCGCAGTCGTGGAAGATGATGAAGACGCGCACCGACAGCAGGCCGGCGGCGATGGCGAGGGGCAGCGCCAGGAACCACGAGATCGACACCGCCCAGGCCATGGCGCACCACAACGCCAGGTAGCCGCCGACGGAGTCGAGCAGTTGCAGGGCGGCTCGCCTCGTGCTGGGCTTCTGGAAGGCGGTCACCAGGGGGACACGGGAACAGGTCATCAGGATTGCCTCGCGGCGGAGTGATGCAGCCGGCGGGAGATCAGGTGCGCTTGCGGAGGCGGGCCCAATCGGTCATCGATTCTCAGATCTCGCCGTTGTCGCCCCGCACGACGGCGCCAAGGACCGTCGCGATCGCGAGCATCCTGGCCACGGCCTCCCGTTCGGGGGCGGTCGAGTAGATG
>JAEUHT010000211.1 GCA_016793265.1 Planctomycetota bacterium | reverse complement strand
GACCGGAGCTCGTGATGCCGCTTCGTGCATGGTGAAGCCGGCCGGGGCGCGCAGCGCACCGCTCCAATCGGCGGGCAGGCCATCGAAGCGGAACGTGTGGTCGGCGCCGATCGCCAGCGTCATCGACGCGGGGCGCACGCCGAGCTCCGCCAGGGCGGCCATGGCGCGTTCGCCGAGATCGTGCGCGAACGCCGGTGGCGTGTCGTGTTCGAGTTGCAGCGTGGTGCCGGGCGGGCACTCGCCGTGCACTTCGCCACGCAGCGCCTCGCCGCGCGGCAGCACCAGCGACGATTCGATCGCGCCGGCCGCGGTGGCGGCAGCACGCGGCAGCCGCCGCGGCACGGTGCCGGGCCTGGCCAGCAGCCACTCGTCGGCTTCGACTGCGGCGGGCAGGGCCGCGCGGCCGTCGTCGGCGGTCGTCGTGCGCGCGCTGAGTTCACCACGATGCAGCGCCAACACGTGCACTTCGGCCAGGGCGTGGCCGGCGTCGTCGGTGACCCGCAGGTTGTGTTGCGGCGTGCCGGGCAGTTGCCGCCGTTGCCCGGCCGTCGGCGTGGGGGCAGGCAGCGTGGGGGCCTGCGCAACCACCGCCGCGCCGTTCGTGCCGGTTGGGCTGGTCGGCGGCGCCGCGGGGGCCGAGGGCCAGGAGAACCACAGGGTGGCGCCGAGCGCGCCGCCGAGCAGCAACAGCCATTTGCTCATGAGGGTCAAGGTCAGCAGGGTGATCGCCGCGGCCGGGGCGGCGACGTTGGTGGTGGGGCCGAAGGCCGTGGTCCAAGCGGCGGCAAAGGCGGCGAAGCCGCCCTGGTCGCGGTCGAGTCGCTCCCGCAGCAGCTGCAGGCCGCGCGAGAGGCGCTTGCGGGCGGCGTCGTGGCGGATGCCTTGCCGCCGGGCGATCTCGGTCGCCGGCAGTTCGTCGAGGTAGCGCCACAACAAGGCCGAGCGGAACGGCTCGTCGAGCGCCATCACCGCGGCCGTGACCCGCTGCTGCAAGGCGGCGCGGGCGGCGACCTCGGCCGGGTCGGCGGCCTGGCGAACCTGGCTCGCCGCGGTTTCGCGCGCGCGCCGGCGGCGATCGGTGCGATGCAGGCGGCGTACGCGGTTCGTCACCACCGTGCGCAGCCACCCGCGCAGGCCGCCATCGGCGTCGCGCGTCGTCGGCGGGCTCGTTTGGGCGGCGAGCCAGGTGTCTTGCGCCACGTCGTCGGCCAACGAAGGGTCCTGCAGCAGGCTCCGGGCGAGGGCGCGCACCCAGGCCAACTCCCCGAGGGCGGTGGCGGGCGGCGTTGGCGTCGGGTCGTGCACCATGGTCGGCATCAGAAGCCCGCGCCGCCCCGGCTGTGACGGCGGCGCGGCGCATTTTCCCTGGCTGGCGCCTATCGAAATAGTAGATACAATGCTCCATTGATAGCTCCATGCTCACCCACGGCTCCGATCGTTCCGTTCCTGCCCCGGTGTCCCTGCCCGGCTCCGACGTGCTGCTCGCCGACCTCGTGACCGGCTGGGCCGGCGCCGCCGCGGTGCTGCAGCAGCACGGCCTCGACTTCTGCTGCCGTGGCCAGCGGTCGTTGGCCGAGGCGTGCCGCGAACAGCGGCTCGATCTCGCGGCGGTGCAACGTGCCCTGCACCAGGCGCTGCAACCGGTGGCCGTTGGCCAGGACTGGCGGCAACGCGGCAACGACGAGCTGGTGCGCTTCCTCGTCGATCACTTCCACGCCTGGCACCGCCGGGAACTGCCGCGGCTCGAGTCGATGGCGAGCAAGGTCGAGACGGTGCACGCCGACCGCGCCGACTGCCCGCGCGGGCTCGCCAACTTCTTGGCCGGCGTGACCGACCGGCTGGAGCTGCACATGCAGAAGGAGGAACAGGTGCTGTTCCCCATGCTGCTCACCGGTTCGACCGCCGCTGCCCAGGGCCCGCTGCAGATGCTGACCTCCGAACACGACGAGCACGGCCGTGATCTCGCCGCCCTGCGTGGCCTTGCCCACGACTACGTGCCGCCGGCCGGGGCCTGCGCGACCTGGCGCGCGCTCTACGCCGACCTCGCCGCGTTCGAGCGGGCGGTCATGGAGCACATCCACCTCGAGAATCACGTGCTCTTCCCCCGCGGTGTCGCCGGGTGAAGCGCCGGGCGGGCGCTCTGGGTATCTTGCCGGCATGGTGCGCTCGCTCTCCCTGGGGTTGTTGCTCGTCGCGGTCGCTGCTGCCACAGCCCAGGCCCCGCCCGGCTTCAAGACCTACGAGAACAAGCACCAGAAGGTCACGTTCCACTATCCGACGGTCTACTCCGAGGTGCCGTTGCCGCCGACCGAGCTGGTGCTGGTGGCGCGCTTCGTGATGAAGACCGTGCCGCCGGAGCTCAAGCGCGTCGACGAGCGCATCGTGAACGCGGTGGAGCCGCAGATCCAAGTGTTCGCGTTCGACATGCCGGCGGCCACCACCGGCACGCCGAGTGATGCCGCCAAGCCGGCCTCCGGGCCGACCACCGTGCGCGAGGCGATGGAGGCGCAGAGCCGGGTGACGTCGTGGGCGGAGTTCGTGTCGCGGTTCGCGGCCTGGGACCTGAAGCCGGACGTCAAGGACCCCGACCACTTCGTGATGAACTACAAGGGGCAGAGCCCGTCGCCGACGATGTCGGTGACCGGCCACATGCTGCGCAAGCAGATCGGCAGCACGGTCGTGGGGGCGTTCGGCTACACGCTCGACGCCCACAGCGACACCATGCTGAAGCAGCTCGTCAAGGTGCAGAAGAGCCTCGCCCTCGCCGAGGCGGACACCACGGGCGACATGGAGGCGGCGGCGATCGATCGCCTCTACGCGTCCGGCAAGTACCGCGGCGTCGAAGGCCGCAAGAAGGCGCGGCTCGAGATGTCGGCCGGATGGCGCGCGATCGACACCGAGAACTACCTGATCGTGCACCACTCGAAGAACGACGGGCTGATCCGCCGCATCGCCCGCGACATCGAGGCGATGCGCGCCGTGTACACCGAGCTGTTCCCGCCGGCGGCGCCGATGGACCAGGTCAGCATCGTGCGGGTGTGCCGCACCATGGAGGAGTACTTCCAGTACGGCGGCCCGCGCAACAGCGGCGGCTTCTGGCACTCCGGCAACGAGGAGCTCGTCTTCTACGACTACTCGTACACGATGAAGGTGATGGACGACGACCAGAGGAAGTTGATGGGCGGCCGCAAGCTGACCAACGACGACTCGCTGCTCGTGCTCTACCACGAGGCCTTCCACCAGTACATCCACTACGCCATCGGCGAGTTCTCGCCGCACGATTGGTTCAACGAGGGCTACGGCGACTTCTTCTCGGGCGCGGTCGTCAGCGATTCCGGCAAGGTGGTGCGCATCGACCCGAGCCCGTGGCGCATCCACCTCGCCAAGGACATGTGCGAGTACGGCAAGGGCTTCGTGCCGCTGCAGGAGATCCTCGGGGCCGAACGCGCGGTGTTCTACAACCCGGCCCGCATCGGCTACTTCTACGCCGGCGCGTGGTCGTTCTTGTTCTTCCTGAAGAACGCCAAGGAGGTGGCTGGTCACCCGGTCTGGAGCAAGCTGCTCGACACCTACCTGACCTCGATCAAGGCCAGCTACACCGAGCAGCTGAACAAGGTCGAGGGCAAGGCGGACCTGGCCCAGAAGCAGGTGGCGGCGTTCGCGGCGCGCAGGGCGGCGTTGGCGAAGATGCTCGAAGGGGTCGACGTGAAGGAGCTGGAGACGGCCTGGAAGCGCTACGTCATCGACATGAAGGACCCGTGGCCGTCGTTGCGCAAGAAGCCGAAGTGACGGTTGGTCGGGCGGGAGGCGGGGCGTTGGAGGCGGGGCCTCTGGTGGTGGGGATTTGGGGCCGCGGGGCAGGGGTTCGCCAGCTCCGGCCTCGACCGGCACGGGCGGGGCGCTAACCTGTCCGCCCGACATGGTGATGCGCAGCAACCTCGATCCGGCGCGCGGCCTCGGCTGGGGCGCCTTCCTGGCCGGGTTCGTGCCGGGCCTGCTGCAGTTCCGCCTCGGCCAGACGCAGCGGGCGGTGCTCGCGTTCGTCTCCTGCACGGCGCTGTTCTTCGCCGGCTGGATGATCGTGCGCGAACGGCTGTTCTACTGGGCACTGCTCGACCCGGGCACGCCGCCGGGCGGCGGCGGCTCCCTGCTGCAGAACCTGGCCCGCTTCGGCCTGCCGCTGACGCTGCCCGAACTGCTCAACGCACCGGCCAACGCGATCGGCGCGCTGCTGGCCTGGGACATCAGCCCAGCCGGCGAACGCCTCTGGCGCGCGGTGCGGCCGTTGGAGGACCTCGGCGGCTTCTTGACCGGCGCCTCGGGCATGCTGGCGGCGTTCTGGTCGGCGGCGGCACACTGGGAGCTGCGCCGGCGGCGTGATGGTGGGGAGACGGCCGCGCTGCCGATCGCCAACCCGGCGTTGTGTGCGGCGCTGTCGTGGCTGGTGCCGGGCCTGGGCCACGCCAAGGCCGGGCAGAAGGACAAGGGCCTGCTGATGGGGGCGGCGGTCGCCATCGTCTTCACCATGGGCCTCGTGTTTGCCGGCGGGCACGCCGTCGATCGCGCCAACGCCTCGGTGTGGTGGATCGCGCAGAACCTGTTCGGCGGTGGCACCCTGTTCGCCTCGCTGGTCACGGCGCCGATGCCGATGGGCTCGGAGCTGCACCTCGACCTCGGCATCATCCTCTGCACGGTCGCCGGCCTGATGAACCTCGTGGTCATGGTCGACGCCTACACCGTGGCCGAACGTTCGGTGTTCCCCCTGCCCGGCAAGGAGGTGGCGGCATGAGCCTGCTGTTCCGCTTCATGGTCTACGTGCCGGTGCTGTTCCTGATCGGCGTCGTCATCACCGGCCAGCATCACACGACGGCGCGCGACACGCTGCGCGCGGCAGCGGCGCGTTCGCTGCGCTGGCTGGTCTGGTCGGTGCTGCTGGTCGTGGTGATGGAGCTGCTCGGCCTCGTGTTCATCGGCTGGTGAGCCTCAGCACCCGGTGCGCCGCCAGAGGTCGCCCGGGGCCCGCGACACGGCGCCACGCTGTTCGAGCCCGAACAGCGCCCGCAGGAACGCCGCGCGTTCGAGCCCGGTCTCACGCTGCAGCAGGTCCGCCGGCCGCGGGCCCTCCGAGAGGGCGGTGACGATCGCCCGTTCGTCCGCCGAGCGCACCAGCGCCAGCGCCGCCGGTGCGGAGCGGTTCGCCGACAGACCGAGCGCGCGCAGCAGTTCGTCGGGACCTTCGATCAGGTTGGCGCCTTCGCTGACGAGCCGGTGGCAACCCTGGCTGCGTTCGCTGCGCCAGGGGCCGGGCAGGGCGAACACGTCGGTGCCGCAGTCGGCGGCGAACCGCGCCGTATGCAACGCGCCGGAGGTCAGGCTGGCTTCGATGACGATGACGGCCTCGGCGCCCATCGCCAGCAGGCGGTTGCGGCGCACGAAGTGGCCGCGGCGCGCGCGCCGGCCGGGCGGCAGTTCGCTGACCAGGCAGCCGCCGCCGGCGAGGATACGATCGGCGAGCTGCTGGTGTTCGGGCGGGTAGATGCGGTCGAGTCCGCCGCCGAGCACGGCCACCGTCGGGGTGGCGTGCTGCACGCTGGCGAGGTGCGCCGCGGCGTCGACGCCACGCGCGAGGCCGCTCCACAACACGGTGCCGGCTGCTGCCAGCGCGCCGCACAGTTCCTGCGCCGCATCGGCGCCGTACGGCGTCGGCGTGCGGCTGCCGACCACCGCGACCGCCGGCCCGACAGCGAGCACCTGCGGGTCGCCGCGCACGAACAGCGCCAGCGGTCGCTGCGCCCGGTCGGTGAAGCGCTGCGGCCAGCGCGGGTCGGCCGGCGTCAGCACCTGCTGGCCGTCGCGGGCCGCTGCCGCCAGCACGGCTGCAGCACGCTGGGGCAGCCCTGGGTCGAGCAGGCGGCGCTGCACCCGCGGCGGCAGCTCCGGCGGTGGGGCGGCGAGCGCCGCGGCGGGATCGAGGTCCGGCGCCAGCAGCGCTTCGACCGGTCGTTCGTCGAGCCCCTCGGCGAGAGCCAGCATCACGAAGGCGTGCACGAAGCGAATGTGCACGCCGAGCCGCGGCGGTTACAGCCGCGGCTCACGACAGCGGGCGACCGCCCGCGATCAGCCTTCCTTGCCCGGCACTGGCTCCGGCTTCGGCGCCGCCGGCAGGTCGCTGACGTCGAAGGACATCTCGCCTTCCTTCATCACGGCGCGGATCGACAACGGCGTCTCCATCTGGCCCTTGAGCACCTGTTCCGACAGCGGGTCCTCCAGGTGCTTCTCGATGCCGCGCTTGAGCGGCCGCGCGCCGAAGTCCTCGTGGAACGACTTCTCGATCAGCCAGTCGATCACCGACTGGTCGACGTCGAGCACGTGGCCCTTCTGCTTCATGCGGCCCTTCACCTTCTTGAGCTCGTTCTCGACGATGCGCTGCATGTCGTCGCGGCCGAGCTGGTTGAAGATGACGATCTCGTCGAGGCGGTTGATGAACTCGGGCCGGAAGTGGCGTTCCACCTCGCCCATGATCATGTCCTTCATCTTGTCCGCGCCCGACTCCTTGGCGCCCTTGCCGAAGCCGAGGCCGGTGCTGTTCTTGATCAGGTTGGCGCCGATGTTCGACGTCATGATCAGGACCACGTTGCGGAAGTCGATGTGCCGGCCGAACGAGTCGGTCAGGCGGCCTTCCTCCATGATCTGCAGCAGCATGTTGAAGATGTCCGGGTGGGCCTTCTCGATCTCGTCGAGCAGCACCACCGAGTACGGACGCCGGCGCACCTTTTCGGTGAGCTGGCCACCTTCCTCGTAGCCGACGTAGCCTGGCGGCGCGCCGACGAGGCGGGAGGCGTTGTACTTCTCCATGTACTCGGACATGTCGATCTGGATGATCGCGTCCTCGCTGCCGAACATGAACTTGGCGAGGCACTTCGACAACCAGGTCTTGCCGACGCCGGACGGGCCGAGGAACACGAACGAGCCCATCGGCCGGTTCGGGTCCTTGAGGCCGGCGCGCGAGCGGCGCACGGCGCGCGCGATCGCGGTGATGGCGCGTTCCTGGTTGATGACGTCCTTGCCGAGCTCCTTCTCCATGTTGAGCAGGCGCTCTGCCTCCGCCTGGTCGAGGCGGTTGAGCGGGATGCCCGTCATCTTGGAGACCGTCTCGGCGATCACGTCCTCGTCGACGAGGCCACCCGACTCGCGCGAGCTCTCACGCTCGCGCCACTCGCGCTGGATCTCCTCCTTCTTCTTGGTCAGCTTGAAGGCCTGATCGCGCAGGTCGGCGGCGCGCTCGAAGTCCTGGCCGGCGACCGCCTCCTCCTTCTCCTTGCTGAGGCGGGCGATCTCGGTGTCCATGTCGCGCAGGTCCGGCGGCGCCGTCATCGACTTGATGCGCACGCGGGCGCCGGCCTCGTCGATGACGTCGATCGCCTTGTCGGGCAGGAAGCGACCGGTGATGTAGCGCGTGCTGAGGTCGACGGCGGACTGGAAGGCGCCGTCGGTGTAGGTCACGCGGTGGTGGGCCTCGTACTTGTCGCGCAGGCCCTTGAGGATGGCGATCGTCTGCTCGGGCGTCGGCGGCTCGACGTTGACGGTCTGGAAGCGCCGCTCGAGCGCGCCGTCCTTCTCGATGTACTTGCGGTACTCGTCGAGCGTGGTGGCGCCGATGCACTGCACCTCGCCGCGCGACAGCGCCGGCTTGAGCACGTTGCTGGCGTCGATGGCGCCCTCGGCGCCGCCGGCGCCAACCAGCGTGTGCAGCTCGTCGATGAACAGCATCACGTCCTTGGCACGGCGCACCTCGGTCATCACCGCCTTGATGCGCTCCTCGAACTGGCCGCGGTACTTGGTGCCGGCGACCATCATGGCGAGGTCGAGCACGACCAGGCGCTTGCGCCGCAGGATCTCGGGTACCGTGCCCTTGACGATGCGCTGGGCCAGGCCCTCGACGATGGCGGTCTTGCCGACGCCGGCCTCACCGAGCAGCACGGGGTTGTTCTTGGTGCGGCGCGACAGGATCTGCACGACGCGCTCGATCTCGCTGTCGCGGCCGATCACCGGGTCGAGCTTGCCGTCGCGGGCGAGGTCGGTCAGGTCGCGGCCGAACGAGTCCAGCGCCGGCGTCTTGCTCTTGCTGTTGCCGGCCGGGGTGGCGCCGCTCGGCGTCTCGCCGGAGCCGCCGCCCTTCGGGCCGCCTGAGGACTCGCCTTCGCTCTCCTCTTCGTTGTTGTTCTCGCTGGCGCCGAGGAACTCGAGCACCTCCTCGCGCACCTCGTCGAGCTTGACGCCGAGGTTCATCAGCACCTGCGCGGCGATGCCCTCGTTCTCGCGGATCAGGCCGAGCAGCAGGTGTTCGGTGCCGATGTAGTTGTGGCTGAGCTGGCTGGCCTCCTCGAGCGACAGCTCGAGCACCTTCTTCGCCCGCGGCGTGAAGGGCAGCTGGCCCATCGTGACCATCGAAGGCCCGGTCTTGACGATCTTCTCGACCTCGTGGCGGATCTTCTCCAGGTCGACCGTCATGTTCTTGAGCACGTTGGCGGCGACGCCGCTGCCCTCTTGGATCAGGCCGAGCAGGATGTGCTCGGTGCCGATGTACTCGTGGTTGAACTTCATCGCCTCCTGGCGGGCGAAGCTCATGACCTTCTTGGCGCGGTCGGTGAAGCGATCGAACATGTGCAGGGGCCTCGGTGACGCTTGCGGTGACGATCCTTAGATCGGTTGCCGGACGTATAGGATTTACCCAACTTCGGGTTCCAGGGCACCGTGCCACAAAGGGGAAATCGCAGCGTCGGCCCGTCTCGGGACCGCGCCCGAATGCGGGCGGTGGCAGGGCCGTGATGCACCTTCGGCGCCGGCCGCCTACGCCGGCCGGCCCGCGGCGCCCGCCAGCGGGCCGAGGGTGCTGCCGGCTACGGCGCGCAGCCGAGCACCTCGCGCAGCAGTTGGGCCCGGCGCTGGTCGCGTTCCTCGGGCTTCAGCAGCTGGCGGGTATGGCGCTGCAGGTGGCCTGGTTGCGACAGCAGCAGGGCGCGGTTGATGGCGGCGATGTCGAAGCCGTCGAGCAGCTCGGTCTCGATGCCGAGGCGCAGCGCCGACAGGCAGCCGAGCGCCTCCTCGCTGCTGAGGATCTGCGCCCGTTCGATGGTGCCGAGCGCGCGGTGCACGCGGTCGAGCGTCTTGGTGCGGGCCGAGCCGCGCAGCAGCGCGCTGCGCACGTCGCGCTCCCAGTGCACGAGGCGACTGACCGCCAGCATGACGTCCTGCTGGATCTGCTGTTCGTCGCGGCCGAGTGTGACCTGGTTGGAGACCTGGTAGAAGTCGCCGAGCGCCCGGCTGCCCTCGCCGTAGAGGCCGCGCACGGCGAGGTGGATCTTCTGGGCCGTGTTGGTCGCCTTGTCGATCTCCTCGGACCAGACCAGGCC
This sequence comes from Planctomycetota bacterium, assembly GCA_016793265.1. Taxonomy (GTDB): domain Bacteria; phylum Planctomycetota; class UBA1135; order UBA1135; family UBA2386; genus JAEUHT01. The sequence goes on along the minus strand of JAEUHT010000211.1, from coordinate 24,866 downwards.
GGGAAGGTGCACCATCACCGACAGCCGCAGGCCGGTGCCGGTGTTGGTCGGGCACGAGGTCAGGAAGCCGAACTCCTCCGACCAGGCGATCGGCAGGCGCTGGATCAGGGCGTCGTCGAGCCGTTCGGCGCGGCGCCAGGCCGCTTCGGGCTGCAGGCCAGGCGCGAACACCTGCAGGCGCAGGTGGTCCTCTTCGTTGATCATCAGCGCGACGCTCTCTTCGCTGTCGAAGGCGAGGGCCACGGCGCGCTTGCTGGCGGCGAGGTCGCGGCTGATCAGGTGGCGTTCGACCAGCACGCTGCGTTCGAGTTCGTCCATGCCGGCGAGGTCCGCCACCTGCAGGGTCTCGGGCAGGCCCTTCTTGCCGAGGCCGGCCAGCACGAGGTCGCGCACCTGTTTGGCCTGCGCCTCCTCGATGCACGGCGCGAACGGGAAGCCCTGCAGGTTGCGCGCCAGCCGCACGCGCGTGCAGATGGCGATGTCGTGGTCGGGGCCGGTGCCGGAGAGCCAGGTGCCCGGGCGGAACTCGGGGGTGTCGTCGCCGCGTCGCTTCTTCATGCCAGTGGATCCGCCTTCAGTCGTTGCCGCCGCGTTCGGCGCGCCGCAGCTCGTCGCGCAGGCGCGCGGCCTCTTCGTAGCGTTCGCCGCGCACGGCCTCTTCGAGCCGGCGCCGCAGCTCGGTGAGCTGGCGATCGTCGCTCGTGGCGCCCGTCTCGGGCAGCACCGCCGGCAGGCGACCTCGGTGGCTCTGCGCCTCGTGGATACGCTGCAGCAGCGGCATCAGCTCCTGGCGGAAGGTGTCGTAGCAGCGTGGGCAGCCGAGCCGACCCTTGCCGCGAAAGTCGGCGAGCTTCATGCCGCAGCCGGGGCAGGCTTCGCTGCGCGCCGGGCGCGGCCGCGAGCCCTTCATGCTGCCGAGCAGGTCCTCGAGGATCTCGGCCGACAGCTTCGCCGGCTTCGGCGCACCGATGCCGAGCAGCTCGGCGCAGGCCGCGCAGACGTGCTGCTGGCCGGTCACGGAGCCGCCGCTGACCTCGGTGATGACGATGGTCGCGATGGCCTTCTGGCACGCGGTGCAGTACTGCATCGGCCGGCGATCTTAGACGGCCGCGTCGTCGCTTGCATCAGCGGCCGAAGCCGCCAGCAGGGTGTGGAACTCGAGCGCCCGGGCGCGGAAGTTCGGGTACTGGTCGAACGAAGCGAACGCCGGGCTGAACAGCACGGCGTCGCCCGCCGCGGCGGCGGCGAGGGCCCGCGGCAGCGCTTCGCGCAACGTCGTCGAGACCGTGACCGGCACCCGTCCGCCGATCGCCTCGGCGAGCGGCACGGCGGCGGCCCCGAACAGGTGCGCGGTGGCCACCCTGGTGACGATGCGGTCGGCGACGGTGCGGTAGTCGCCGTCCTTGCTCTTGCCCCCGCCCAGCCAGTGCACGCGGCCGGTGAGGGCGTTGACGGCGACCATGGTCGATTCGATCTCGGTCGAGACGCCGTTGTCGTAGATGCGCACCCCGCGGCGGCTGGCGACGAGCTGCAGGCGGAACGGCAGCGGCGCGGCGTTGGCCATCGCCAGGCCGATGCCGTGCGGCGTGGCGCCGGCGGCGCGCGCGGCGAGGCTGGCGGCCATCACGTTCTCGACCTGGAAGCCGCCGAGCAGGCGCAGGGCCGCTGCGTGCACGATACGTTCGGCGGGCTCGCGGCCGAGGCGCAGGGCGACGAAGCCGTCGTCGACGCCGGCGCTGTTGGGGGCCGGGGTGGTGTCGGTCGCGAAGCGCAGCCGCAGCGGTGCCGGCGTCGCGTAGGCGGCAGCGACGGGGTCGTCGGCGGCGTGCACGACGAAGCCGGTGGCGATCGCGGCGAGGCGCGACTTGGCGGCGTGGTAGGCGGCCAAGGTGCCGTGGCGATCGATGTGGTCCTTGCCGACGCGCGTGAACACGGCGCCGAGCACGGTCCGCACTGGCGCCAGCCGTTCGAGCTGGAAGCTCGAGATCTCGAGCACCGCGACCTGCTCGCGGCGCCAGTTGGCCTCGTCGGCGAGCAGGCTGTTGCCGATGTTGCCGCCGAGCAGCGCGGCGAGCCCCGAGCGCGACAGGGCGCGGTGCAGCAGGGTCGAGGTCGTCGACTTGCCGTTGGTGCCGGTGACCGCGAGCACGCGCCCCGGGTAGGCGGCGAGGAAGAGGTCGACCTCCTGCGTCAGCGGCACCGCCGCGGCGCGGGCCGCCGTCAGCAGCGGGTTGCTGTCGGCAACGGCCGGGTTGGTGACCACGAGCTCGATGCCGTCGAGCAGCGTGCTGTCCTCCCGGCCGAGCTGCCAGTCGATGTCACCGAGGTCGGCCATCGCGGCCCGCACGGCTTGCAGGTCCTCGCCGGCGCTCTTGTCGGCGACGCGCAGCCGACAGCCGCGGCGCAAAAGGAAGCGCAGGGCTTCGCGGCCGCCGCCGAAGCGGCCGAGGCCGTGCACGAGTACGCGGGTGCCGGGGGCAGGCAGGTCGAAGTGGTTGGGGTTCATCGTTGGCCGCGGGCCGCGCGGGCCCGGTCGACGAAGCTGCCGAGGCCGGTCGGCGGGGTGTTGCCGTCGAGCCGTTCTGCCGCGGGTGTCACCGGCAGCTCGATCGCGATTGCTGCGGCGCGTTCCCCGTTCGCCACCCACGCCAGGACCTCGAGCGGGAAGTCGAGCGGGAACAGCCAAGGGCTCGCCGGCGGCGAGAGCTCGATGTCCTCGCTGTGCGGTCGGTGGGCGAAGTCGGCGCGGCCGTCGACGTCCGCGGGCTCTGCATCGCAGCGCAGGTTGCCGTAGTAGCGGAACGGCACCGCCTCCGCCGACGTGAGCACGCCGTCCAGGAAGACCCGGTGGCCCGCCGGGTTGTGCAGGTGGAGCTCGGGGCCGGCGCAGGCCGCGAGCAGCATGGTGGCGAACACGGGGCCGAGCGTTTGGCCTTGGCGCGGGGACTTCACGAGGCAGCCAGAAGGGGCCGGGGCGGCGGTGGAGGCTGGTGCGGGCGCGGCACAGCATCCGGGTGGATGCTGGCGGAGAGGGGGGGATTCGAACCCCCGGTACCGTTTCCGGTACACCGCCTTAGCAAGGCGGCGCAATCGGCCACTCTGCCACCTCTCCGGCGGCGCGAGCACTACACCCAGAGCCGCGCTGTGAAGCAAACACAAACTTGCCTTCGCGGCGCGGCTCTGCGCTGCGCGTTGGCCAGTGCGCCCGCCGTGCTGCGCTTCGCCGCGATGGAGCGGCGGCAAGCAGGGTCGATGGCACTGCGGGTCGCGGCAGCCGACGGGTAATGTTCGCCCCGTCTGCAACAGCAGTACGGCCCAGGTCGTTGCCCGGGGCTGCTGGCAGGCCGGCGCGACCTGGTGCACGGATGGCAACCTACACGCAAGACACCCGTTTCGCTTCGTTCGAGTGTTCGCTCGGCGCCGACGCCCTGCTGCTGCGGTGGATGCGCGGCAGCGAGCTGGTCTCCGGGCTGTCGCGGTTCGAGGTCGGCCTGCAGTCGGAGCGCCGCGACATCGACGCCCACGAGATGGTGGGCAAGGGCGCCACGGTGATGGTCGAGACGGCCAATGGCGAGAAGCGGCACCTGCACGGCATCGTCACCCGCTTCAGCCTCGGCAGCCGCGACTCGCGGCTGACCGAGTACCAGGCCGAACTGCACCCGTGGTTGTGGCTGCTGACGCGGCGCAGCAACTGCCGCATCTTCCAGAACCTGAGCGTGCCGCAGATCGTCGAGAAGGTGTTCCGCGACGCCGGCTGCCCCGACTTCGAGTTCAAGCTGCGCGCCAGCTACGACCCGCGGGTCTACTGCGTGCAGTACCGGGAGACCGATTTTGCGTTCGTCTCGCGCCTGCTCGAAGAGGTCGGCATCTTCTACTTCGTGCGGCATGAGCCGGACCGCCACGTCGTCGTGCTCGTCGACGGGACCAGCTCGCTGCCGGAGTGCGAGGGACAGCCGGAGGCCGACTTCCAGGGAAACGTGGGGCAGGTGGGGCGCGACGTCGTCACCGAGTGGACCAGCAGCCAGCAGCTGCACCCGGGGCGCGTCACGCTGAAGGACTACAACTTCGAGGATCCCGGCAACCCGCTGCGGGTGTCGCGCAGCACCGAGGATGCCATCGGCGACAACAGCGGGCACGAGGTCTACGACTACCAGCCGGAGAAGTACGCCACCGCCGGGGCCGGCGACCCGATCGCGCTCGTGCGCATGCAGGAGCAGGAGAGCCACGGTGTGCTGGTCGCCGCGGCGGGCACCTGCCGCGCCTTCTCCGCGGGCCACACCTTCCGGCTGCGGAAGCACTTCCGCGCCGAGGTCGACGGCAAGCGCTTCCTCCTGGTGTCGGTCGAACACGAGCTGACGCAGCCGTCGGCGCTGTTCACCGGCGCCAACGCCGACACCCGTTCGAGCTACGAGAACCGCTTCACCTGCGTGCCGGCGGAGCTGCCGTTCCGGCCGCAGCGGGTGACGCCGAAGCCGTTCGTACGCGGCCCGCAGACCGCGGTCGTGGTCGGCCCGGCCGGCGAGGAGATCCACGTCGACAAGTACGGCCGCATCAAGGTGCAGTTCCACTGGGACCGCGAGGGCCGGAAGGACGACCAGAGCTCGTGCTGGATACGCGTCTCGCAGGCTTGGGCGGGCAAGCAGTGGGGCGCGATGGTGCACCCCCGCATCGGCGACGAGGTGATCGTCGAGTGCCTCGAAGGCGACCCCGACAAGCCGATCGTCACCGGCTGCGTCTACAACGCCCAGCAGATGCCGCCGTACGCGTTGCCCGCCAACAAGACGCAGAGCGGCCTGAAGTCGCGCAGCTCGCCGGGCGGCTCGGCGGCGAACTTCAACGAGATCCGCTTCGAGGACAAGAAGGGCCAGGAGGAGCTCTTCATCCAGGCCGAGAAGAACAAGACGGTGCACGTCAAGAACAACCGCGCCGAGACCGTGGGGGCCAACGAGACCATCTCGATCGGCCACGACCGCACGGAGTCGGTGGGGCACGACGAGTCGATCACGATCGGCAACAACCGCACGGAGACGGTCGGCGTCGACGAGTCGATCAGCATCGGCGCGAATCGCACAGAGACGGTCGGCGCCAACGAGTCGATCACGATCGGTGCCAACCGTTCGGAGACGGTCGGCGGCAGCGAGTCGGTCAGCATCGCGACCGCGCGCACGCACTCGATCGGCGTCAACGACATGGTCAATGTCGGCGCCGCGCAGCAGATCGTCGTGGGGGCGGCGCAGGCCGTGGCCGTCGGGGCGGCACGAACGACCAGCATCGGCGCCAACGACTCCCTCACCGTCGGCCGCCGGCTGACGATCGACGCCGGCGATCAGATCGAGATCAAGACCGGCGACGCCAGCATCCTGATGAAGAAGGACGGCACCATCACGATCAAGGGCAAGGACATCACCATCACCGGCAGCGGCAAGATCACCGCCAAGGCGACCGGCGACATGACCCTGAAGGGCAGCAAGGTCGCCCAGAACTGACCCCGACGGCGGTCCAGACCAGGAACGAGAACATGCCAGTCACCGTCTTCGCCAATGGCCGCGGCATCGCCCACAAGGGCAGCGGCGGCATGAGCATCGTGTTCCCGGACGTGTGCAAGACGCCGTCCCCCGGTGGGCCGGTGCCGATCCCGTATCCCAACACCGGCCAGTCGAGCAATACCAGCGGGGGGCCGTCCGCGGTGACCGTGGACGGTCAGATGCCGATGGTCAAGGGCGCGAAGTACTCGATGACCTCCGGCGACGAAGCCGGCTCGGCAGGCGGCGGCGTCATCAGCGGCAAGATCAAGGGCGCGGCCGAGTTCATGCTGTACTCCTTCGACGTGAAGTTCGAGGGCAAGGGCGTCTGCCGCCTCGGCGACCCGATGTTCCACAACGAGAAGAACGCAATGGGCTGAGGCTCGGACCTCGGCCCCTGACAGCGATGACGGAAACCGGTGAAAGCACTGCCGTCGGCGTCGGCCCGACCGACAAGATCCTGATCGCCACGGTCGTCGAGGTGACGTTCAAGGCGCCGGTCAAGGCCTCGTTGTCGGGTGCGCTGGTCACCGCTCCGCACTGGAAGTTCGGCGATCCGGCGGATCAGCCGACCAAGAAGCCGGTGGTCTATGCCCTCAACGCCGCGAGCGTGCAACTCGAGGTGAAGGTCGAAGTCACCAAATCACAGAATGTGTCCGGTGATGCCAAGCTCATCGGCACGCTGGACGAGCTGACGTTCGAGGGCCAGTGCCCGACGGGCGAGGGCCAACACACCGTCCAGGTGACGTTGAAGAAGGTGCCCGACAGCCTGCGTCGGCTGCGTGGCAGCATCGTCTGGGGGCTCGAATGCGATGGTGCAGGTCTGTCGTTGGCGCTCAATGCGACGCAGGTCGAGTTCTTCACCATCTTCAAACCGCCGCTGGCGCCCTTCCCTGCCCATGGCCTCGGGGTCCCGGTCGAAGCGCTGCGTTGGGTCTTCTTGCGCGGCGGTGTCGACCGTGTGAAGAAGCCCGAGGAGCTGGTGGTCGCCGTGACGCGCGCCTGCCACGGCCGGCCCGGCACCAAGTACGACACCGTGCATGGTGGTGCGCACTTCCTGCAGGGCGGCAGCGTCTTCGAACTGCTGCGCTATTGCAGCCCGGGCGGTGGCGCGGCCAACTGCTACGATCAGGCGGCCGCCGTCTACCTGCTGTCGCGGGCCTTCGGTGCGGACGTGCGCATGCTCTACCTGGGCTACTCGCAGCTGACCCCGGACGACAACTTCGGCTACATCAACACCACGGCGCTGGTCGGCGTGCAGGCCTGCAACAACCCGTTCTACCAGAGCAATGGCTCGACGACGTTCTCGCTGCCGAACGGCGGCACGATGGTCGTCGGCACCTTCCCGAAGCCGCTGGCGCCGACGAACTGGAACCAGGACACGCCGAAGAAGGGCATGCGCACGAGCTTCGGCAACCACGCCTTCTGCAGCTACTCGGACCAGGTCTATGATGCCTGCGCCGGCCCGGTCACCGGCACCAGCCGCAGCGACTACGTCAAGAGCTCGATCGACGCCTCCTGCAACTACTACGACCTCTTCGGCTCCAAGCCCGGCACCGCCGCCGACATCGCGACCAACCTCTGTTTGCTGCTCGGGCTGCAACCGACGAGCTGGGTCTGATGTCATGCGGTCGTTCGCTGCTGCTGCTCGGGCTCGCGTTCGGCGCGTGCAACTCCACGGATCCACAGGCCATGACACCCACCCCTGCCTCGCGCCAGCCTGACGACTTCCCCGCCCGAATCGGCTATCCCGCAGCGACGAAGGGCGCCGCCGACAGCGTGGTCGTGCTCGATTGGGATCGGGTCGCCGAGCTGGTGCCGGCGGCGGGGCCGGCGACCGCCGACCGAACGGTGGTGCAGGCGGACAGCGGCCTCGGCATCCGCTTCCTGAAGGTGCCGCTGGCGGAACACCGCCTCGACATCGACATCTATGCCGCGACTTCGGCCGCCGAGGCCCAGCGGCAACTGGTGGCCGTGGCGTCGATGACCATGATGCGGGTCAATCCCTACGAGAAGGGCCCGCCGCTCGGCGATCTCTGCTGCCGTTTGCCCGCCGCGTTGGGGCGCTCACGGTTGTTGTGGGCCAATGCCAACCTCTTCGTCAGCGTGCGGGGGGATGGCTGCCCGCCAGAGTCGATGCTCGGCGTCGCCGAGGCGCTCGACCGGCGGCTCTCGGCCAGCCTCGTCGAGGCGGCGGTCGCCGAAGGTTCCGCGCCCCAGCTGCTCGACCTCGTCGCGGCGCCGCCGGCCGCCAAGGTCGGCGCGCCGGTGTCGGTCACCTGGCGCATTCGCGGGGAGCTCCCGGCGGTCAGCGGCGCGGTGGTGCGCGACGCCGAGGCGCGTGGCGTCACGATCACGGACGCCGGGCCGACCTCGCTGCAGTTCGTCTGCGAGCGGCCAGGGGAGCTCGTGGTCGACGTCGCCGCGGTGTTCCCGCGGTGGCTGGTGTTGCGCCGCGATTCGCTGCGCGTCGTCATCTCGCCGTGAGGCAAGGACACTCTCATGAACGACCCGGTTCTCCATGATCACCCGGCTGCCCACGGTCGCGAACGCCAGGCCGGCGCCGCCTTGCCCGCCGTGCTGTTCGGCAGCATCGTCGGAACGACCCCCTCGGGCGAACCGCTCGTGCTCTGGGATGGGGTGCCGCGGCCGGTGCGGGCGCGGTGCGTCTGGTTGCCAGTGCAACCGGACTGGGATCGCTGCATGGGACTCGTGGTCTGCCTCGGCTTCTTGGGCGGGGACGCGACCGAGCCGGTCATCGTCGGGTTGATGTCGCCGCCAACCGTCGTCAACGGCGGCGAGCTGCCGCGGCAGGTGCGCATCGAGGCCGCGGAGGAGCTGGTGCTCGAGTGTGGTCGCGCCAGGCTCGGCCTCCGGGCCGACGGCAAGGTCAGCGTGCACGGGGAGCATCTGCTGTCGCGCGCCACGGTCACCAACAAGGTCCAAGGCGGCTCCGTGCAGATCAACTGAGAGGTCGGCGCCCATGATCGAGGACATCGTCGACGAACATCTGGACAACCTGGAGTTCCTGGCGCAGCGCCGGCTCGCCGCGGCTGCCGACCCGCTCCAGCCGGAGCTCGCCGAACGGCTGCAGGCCCAGCTCGACGGCCTGCGCATCGACCCGCAGCGGACATGGCGGCTGTTGGCGGGGCGGCTGCCGGCGGGCGGGGGCGACACCTGGTATGCCGCCGGCCGGGTCGCGGCCGCTTGTGCCGATGCCGACCTCCGTCGCGACTTCGCCTCGGCGTTGGCAGCGGCGGCACCGAGAGCTCGTGAGGTCGCTGAATTGGCGGCTCGCGACGCTGCCGCAGCGGCTGTGGTTCTGGCCGTCAATCGTCGGCCGTGACGCACACGGCGCCCCGGGCCGAGCGTTCGGATGCGCACCAGGCGAGGTAGGCGCCGGTTCGTGTGCGCTGCTGCAGCCACCTCGCAGCGATGCCGATCAGCACCGGGCCGAAGGCGGCGCCGATGTCCCCGAAGCAGTCGGCCGGGTGCACCATGGTCCAATCGCGGCCCAGCAGGTGGCTGTTGCGGATGGCGGCGGCGCCCCACTCCTTGCTCGCGAAGTTCTCGCCGTTCAGGGTCGACAACACGGTCGCACACGGGCCTGCGCCGCTGGCGAGAGCGGTGGCGATGGCCTTGCTGAGGCCTTCTCCAAGGCACGGCTCGGTGCTGAAGCGATGCCCCGGCTCGTCGGCAAGGCCGGGCTCGTGCAGGCGAACACGCGCCGCCTGGTGCCAGCGGTCGCGGGCCGCCGCGTTCGCCAGCAGCAGGAAACCCGCGGCCTCGCCGGGCACGAAGCCGTCCATGACCCCCTCGGCGAGCACACGTTCGTCGCGCTCCAGGGCCGCCAACAGCGCCGGGTCGAGCCAACTGTCGACACCGCCGACGAGCGCGTGGCAGGGCTGCCGTTGCTCGAGCGAACGCAGCGCCGCCTGCAAGGCGGAGACGCCGCCGGCGCGACCGTCGGCGACCAGCGCCCCGCCTGTCGCCAGCAGCTTCGGGGTGCCGAGCGTGAGCATCGCCGCCCGCAGGGCCGCCGTCGTTGGCGAGGGTTGGGCGTAGAGTTCCTCGGGGCCGGCCAGGAACAGCGGCGTCGTCTGGCCATCGGGCAGCGCCGCCAGGGCCGCCGGCATCGCCAGCGCCGACAGTTGCAACAGGCGCTGTTGACGCGGCGTGAGCGCCGCTGCTGCCTCTGGCACCGCGGGCAATACGTGGTCCGGCAACAATGCGAGCTTCAGGGCGCGGTAGTGCCGGTCGTGGAAGCCGCTCAGTGCGTACCGGCAGATGCCGGCGCGCACGGAGGCCGCGGTTTGTGCGGCGTTGTCGCCGACCGCGGTGGCCATGCCGATGCCGCAGACGAACACACCCGCGGTGGGGTTGCGGCCGGAGCTGTTCATGCCTGCCTCCCGTCGAGTTCCAATCGCCGCATCGCCACCTGCACCCACTGCACTCGCAGCAGCTTCTTGTCGACGGCGAACGTGCTGCGCCAGGTCAGGCCCAGACGGTCGAGGTCGGGTTCGAGCAGCACACACTCGAGCCGGGGTTCGGCGCGCATGCGCTGGCCGCCGACCGCGGCCGTCACCTCGAACTCGCAGAGCGGTAGCTGGAAGCGGAGCGGGCCGGCGGCGCAGAGGTTGACCGCCAGGACGGGTTCGCCGCCGACGAGCAGGCGATCGCAGACGAGGTCTGGGTGGGCGGCGTTGTTGAAGCGGGCATCAAAGTCGTGCGGCAAGAACGGCGCCCGCGTGCGCTGCCAGGTCTCGTCGTAGGTGCCGGCGTGCTGCCGGCGGGGCAGCCAATGGGGGGCGACGAAGCCCAGGCCCTGCGGCGTGGCCTCGGCCCCCGGAGCCTCGATGAGCCGGCGGGGGTCTTCGACGTTGGGCAGTCGCTGGCCGACGAAGTCCTTGGCGGCGCGTTTGCCCCGGAAGCCCACGCCCACGGGATTGCGTGGCTCGGCCAGGTGATCCGGGCGGTCCGGGTGCAGCCGGTGCGTGCCGCCGTAGGCTCGCTCGTAGACGATCGGCATCGACACGAACGGCAGCGGTGGCGACGCGGTCACCCGCAGCAGACCCTGGGTCCAGAACCGATCGCCGGTCACGCGCAGCACCTTGCTGCGGCCGGCGACCTCGAACAGCACGTCGACCTGGTCCGGGCGCGCGGATGCGGTGGTCCAGGCGCTGCCGACCAGCACGAGGTCGGTGGTCGGCCTCGGCAGGCTCACGTCGCTCGCGTAGCGCAGGCTGCTCGTCTCGGGCTCGCCGTACGGCTCGTCGGCGAGGCAGACCGGCACTTGCTCGCTCGCGACCTGGCGGGACTTCTGCACGGTGAACGTCGCCCGCACGATGACCTGCAGCGTGTCGCGCCCGCTGGCGTCCGGCAGCGCCGCCAGCGCGGCGGCGAACGGGGTCTTGTTCTCGAGCTGGAGCATGGTCGTCCGCGGCAGCGGCGGCTGCCGCCGTCAGCTGACCTTCACCACGAAGGTGCCCTGGTCGGACAGCCCGACCTTGACCGCCCCGAGCGGCCGGCCGTCCGCCATCGCCGCCAGGATCTCGTTGGCGACCGACGGCAGCATGCCCTGGGTCAGGATGCGATCGACGGCGCGGGCGCCGCTCTCGGGGTCCTTGCAGCGTTCGACCACCGCCGGCACCAGGCCCGGGTCGAGCTCGAGCGGCACGCCGTGGTTCTGCTGCACGCGGCGGCTGATGCGATCGAGCTGCATGCGCACGATCTTCTCCAGCACGTCCGGCAGGATCGGGTAGTAGGGCACGGTGACCATGCGGCCGAGCAGCGCCGCCGGGAACACCTTGCGCAGCTCGGGCCGGATCGCCTCGAGCAACGCGTCGGGGAACGGCACCGTGTCGGGGTCGGCGCACAACTTCATGGTGATGTCCGAGCCGACGTTCGAGGTCAGCAGGATCACGGTGTTCTTGAAGTCGATCTCGCGGCCCTCACCATCTTCGAGCATGCCCTTGTCGAACACCTGGAAGAACAGCTCCATCACGTCCGGGTGCGCCTTCTCGACCTCGTCGAGCAGCACCACCGAGTAGGGGCGCCGCCGCACGGCTTCGGTCAGCACGCCACCTTCGCCGTAGCCGACGTAGCCCGGCGGGCTGCCCTTCAAGCTCGAGACCGTGTGCGCCTCCTGGTACTCCGACATGTTGATGGTGATCGCGTTGCGCTCGCCGCCATACAGCAGCTCGGCCAGCGCCAGGGCGGTCTCGGTCTTGCCGACGCCGCTCGGCCCGACCAGCAGGAACACACCGATCGGCCGCGACGGGTTGTCGATGCGGGCGCGCGAGATCTGGATGCGGCTGCCGATCGCCTGGTGGGCGTGGAACTGGCCGAGTACGCGCGTGGCCAGGCGGTTCGGCAGGTCGCGGATCAGCTGGATCTCGTCGGCGACCATGCGACCGAGCGGCACGCCCGTCCACGCCGAGACCACTTCGGCGACCGTCTGGGCCGTCACTTCGGGGTGCAGCAGCGGCGTCTGGCCCTGCAGCTTGGCGAGGGCTTCGCGTTCGGCTTGCAGCTCGGCGACGAGCTTGCCGCGGCTGGCCGCGTCGAGCACCTCGTCGCCGGTCAGTCGCGTGTGCAAGGCCAGCACCTTGGCCACGTGGTCCTTCTCGGCCTGCCAGCGCTGTTGCAGCGCCGCCAGCTCGCCGCGCGCCTTCTCGATCTGTCGTTCGCACTCGGCGACCCGCTTGTGGTGGTCGTGGCCGACCGCGGTCTCGCGCTGCAGCAAGGTGAGCTCGGTCTCCAGCATCGAGACGCGCCGGGTCAGGTCCTCGACACCGGCGGGGGTCGCCGCCTGGCCGATGGCGATGCGCGCGCAGGCGGTGTCGAGCAGGCTCACCGACTTGTCGGGCAGTTGCCGCGCCGGGATGTAGCGCATCGACAACCGCACCGAGTCGGCGATCGCCTCGTCGCGGATCGTCACCTTGTGGTGCTTCTCGAGCATGCGCGCGACACCGCGCATCATCGCGATCGCGGCGCCTTCGCCGGGCTCGTCGACCTTGACCACCTGGAAGCGCCGCGTCAGCGCCGCGTCCTTCTCGAAGTACTTCTTGTACTCGGCCCACGTGGTGGCCGCGACCGTACGCAGCTCGCCGCGCGCGAGCGCCGGCTTGAGCAGGTTGGCGGCGTCGTTCTGGCCCTCGGCGCCGCCGGCGCCGATCAGCGTGTGGGCCTCGTCGATGAACAAGACGATCGGCTTCGGCGAACTGCGCACCTCCTCGATGACCTGCTTGAGGCGGTTCTCGAACTCGCCCTTGACGCCGGCGCCGGCCTGCAGGAGGCCGAGATCGAGGCTGCGTACGTCGACGTTCTTCAGCGCGTCGGGCACGTCGCCGGCGGCGATGCGCCCAGCGAAGCCCTCGACGACCGCGGTCTTGCCGACGCCGGCCTCGCCGGTCAGGATCGGGTTGTTCTGCCGCTTGCGCAGCAGGATGTCCATGATCTGGCGGATCTCGGCGTCGCGGCCGAGCACCGGGTCGAGGCGGCCCTGGCGCGCCAGTTCGGTGAGGTTGCTGGTGAACTGATCGAGCGCCGGCGTGGCGCTGCTGCCGCCGGCGCCCTCGGGCACGTCCCGCTCGGCGCTGCCGCCGGCGCCGGCGAAGACCTCGCGGTCCTCGGCCGAGCCCTGCACGATCTGGCCGAGTCCGGCGGCCAGCTGGTCGAGGTTGACCTTCTCCAGCTCCGGGCAGGCCTCACGCAGGCGCCGCCCGAGCGAACGTTCGGCCAGCGCGGCGAGCAGCAGCGCGCCGCTGCGCACCTTTTGGCCGCTGCCGTTGACGGAGACGTGCAGCCAGGCGTCGGTCAGCATGGTCTCGAGGTCGGGCGACAGCGCCGGCGTGCGGCTGTTGCCGGTCTTCAGCTTGCCGAGCACCTTCTCCATGGCGTGCGCGAAGGTGTCGCGGCGCAGGCCGAAGTGCTGCAGGATGCGCACGACGTCCCCTTGTTCGAGCTCCACGAGGCGCAGCAGCCAGTGTTCGGCCTCGACCTCGTAGTTGGTCCGGGAGAGGCACGAGCCCGCGGCGGCTTCGAGCGCGCGGCGGGCGGTGTCGGTCAGACGGCCGATCAGGGACTTGAGGTTCAGCTTCATGGTTGTCCTTCGAGGTTCGCAGCCGGAACGAGAGTGTCGTGGGCCTCGCCGCCGCCGAGCCGCACGCCGAGCCAGGTCGACCAGCCGAGCCGCGCGGCGCGTTCGGCATCGTCGATGAGCTGCAGTCGCGGCACGGCCTGCTCGCGCAGTCCGAGCACGAGGTCATAGTCGTATTCTGGTCCCGCCAGCAGCCGCACCAGCTCCTGCAGGTCGCGCAGCTTGGCGCCGCCAGGCAGGAAGGCGCGGAAGTCGGTGTAGTCGAGCGGGCCGAGGCGCAGGCGGAAGTTGCCGGACGCGGTGCGCACGCCGCGGCCGAGCACGCTGTCGACGCCGAGGCGCCGCCGGCCGTCGAGCCGGGTCTGTTCGCTGCTGTCGAGCGGCGCGACCTTGGCCGTGAACGGCTCGACCACGACCGGCACGCCGAAGTGGGCCTCCAGCACCAGTTGCAGGCCGGCGGCGGTGGCAGGTCGGCGCAAGAAGGCCGCCGGATGGCGCAGCGGTACGCGCGGGTCGAGGCGCAGGCGTTCGGTCAGCCCCGGCGTGCCGAGGCCGAGCAGCGACAGCAGCAGGCCGCGCACGATGCCCCTGGGTTCGAGCTCGTGGCGCACCGGCAGGTTGTGCTTGAGCCAGGCGCGGAAGTAGAGGCTGGCGAGGCGGTGGTTGAACAGGTCCAGGAAGTCGCGCATCGCGCGGTTGCCGTCCTGTTCGGCCTCGAGCAGATGCCGGGCATACCAGGTCGGCAGCGCGCCGGGCGTGCGCGGCGAAGCGAGCCCGAGCCAGTGGATCCACACCTTCGGCTTGCCGTCGGGGCCGGCTTCGATGCGGTCGAGGTCGCTGGCCGGGAAGCCGAACGACACCATGCTGGCGAAACGCAGCGGCTCGGAGGCGGCGTCGGTCGCGCTGCCGATCACGGGGCCGTCGCCGGCGTCGCGCAGCAACAGCCGGATCGCCTGGAACGGGTCCATCGCCGGCGCCTTCGGCCACCAGTCCTTCACGACAGTTGGCGCTCCCCGCTGCGCGGCGGCCAGTGCTTGATCGCGCCCTCACGCTGCTGCACGTGCAGCGTCGTCTGCGAGAACGAGTTGATGCTGGCGAACAGGCCGAAGAAGCGCTCGAGCACGGTCGCGAACAGCAGCGTGCCGCTGCCGGCGAACTTGGTGGCGTCGAGGGTGAGGTCGATGTGCAGGCCGCGGGCGGCGCCGATGCCGGGCAGCAGGCGGGTGACGCGGCGGCCGCGCAGGCCGACGAGGCCCTCGATGCGTTGCCGCGACACCGCGTTGTCGCCGAGGTCGTAGAGGCGCAGCAGCTCGCGGAACGCGGTCAGGGCCGCGGCCGCCTGTTCGTCGGTCTCGCCGAGGATGGCGAGGTGATTGAGCGACAGGTGCGAGACCAGGCGCCAGCGCGCCTGGCCGTGCAGGCGCGGCCGCAGCGCCTTGGTCGCCTGCCGCAGCGCGCGGGTGCGGAGGATCGCCGGGAAGCCCTCGACGAGGAAGTCGCCGTTGGTGTCGCCGAGGATGACCTGGTTCGGCAGGTCGCGGTTGGTGCACACCGCGTCGATGTGCAGCACGTCGAAGCGATCGACCGCCACCGGTCGGAACTCTTCGTCGACCAGGGTCAGGAATACGTCGGTGCCGGTGTCCTCGGGACGGGTCGACTGCTGTCGCCGCAGGTGGAAGTAGGCCTGGCGGGAGTCGCGGGCATCACCGTGCTGCAGCCCGAAGAACGGGCGGAAGTCGCGGCTGCCGGTGACGCCTGGGCGCGTCGCGCTGACGCCGCGCACCGAGTGCACCTCATGGTGCATCGGGTTGCGATGGTCCGGCACGATGCGGTACTCGATCTGCTTGCCGTCCAGGCGGATCGGCGTCGACGGCATCACGAACAGGTTGACCGCCGGGGTGCAGCCGAGCCGCAGGTTGCGCGTCAGGTCCTTGCCGGCGAGGGTGTCGTCGGCCGTGCGCAGGAAGACGAGCACCTCGAAGCTCGCGGCGTCGCTCTTCTGCTGGCGCAGCGCGCCAAGGCCGGTGAGGTCGGCGAACAGGAACTTCTCGGCGAAGGCGAAGTACTCCTGCAGCAGCCGGTAGCCGAGGCTGCCGCTGCGTGGATCGTCGTAGAGGCCTTCGTCGGCGCCGAAGCCGACCGGTCGCACGCCGTCGGGCAACCTGGTGATGCGGCCGGTGCTGTCGCGCAGCACGACGGCCAGCGGCTCGCGGAAGAAGGCCTCGAACAGCGCGTGCACGACCGACGGGTCGCCGTCGAGGCACAGCCGCAGCGAGTCGAGCGCGTACTCGGCGAGCGGTTCGCCGGAGGCGGTGCGGAAGCGCAGCGCCAACGCCGCCTGGCCGCCGTTGGCGAATTCGGCCTCGCGGTGGCCGACCGGCACCTGCTGCGCCTGTTCGAGCACGAGTGGCCACAGCCGCACCGGGTAGGCGGTGCGGAACTGGCAAGCGAGCTCGCCGACGCGCTTGCCGGTGAGACGGGTGTGGCGCGGCACGGGCACACCTTCGCGCTGGCGGCCCTGCTGCGCATCGAGCTCGAACTGCACGATGGTCGTCGCCGGCAGCGGCGTCGTCGCATGCGGGTAGAGCTGGTAGAGCAGGGCGTCGGCCAGCTCCGGGTAGTCGTCGTCGAGCCGCATCTGGATGCGCGCGGCGACGAAGCTGAAGGCCTGGATCAGGCGTTCGACGTGCGGGTCCTGGCTCTGGTTCGGCTCCAGCAGCAGGCGGCCGGCGACCCCCGGATACCGCGCCGCGAACTCGGCCGCCAGCGTGCGCATGTAACCGAGCTCCCGCTCGTAGTAGCCGTAGAGCAGGTCGTTCTTCATGCGGCGGAGTCCTCGACCCGCACCGTGCCGGTCTCCACCTCGATGTGGGTGTCGAAGGTGACCAACTCGCGGAACGGCTCGACGTGCAGCGTGGCGTGCACGCGGAACTGCAGGTTGGCGACCGGCGTGACGGCCTTGGTGTCGACCTCGAGCGCCTCCACGCGCACCGATTTGGGGTCGATGCGCGGTTCGAAGTTGCGGATCACGTCGGTGAGCATGCTCTGCAGGCGGCCGATGTCGTCCTCGCTCGACATCGACATCGAGGAGATGTCCGGGATGCCGTAGGCCAGCAGCGAACGCTGCACTTCGGTGTACTCGGCGGTCTCGCCGGCCAGCAGGGCGCGGGTGTTGAGCAGGTAGCGCAGGTCGCGCAGCACTTCGCGGCGCAGCTCGCGCATGCCGATCTGCAGGTCTTCGACCGGGCGGTCGACCGTGGGTTCACCGGTCAGGCGTTCGAGCAGCGACGGCCGCAGGACTTGACGAGGCAGGCCGCTGGTCATCGCTCATCCGTGCGCGGCGCCGGCCGGGCGGGTCAGGTCGATGCGGCGTACGTCGAGCAGCGGCACCTCCTGGTCGTCGGCGCGCAGCACACGCGGCCCGAAGCCGCGGAAAGCGACGCCGGCCTCGTCGCTCCACTCGGTCTTGCGACCGCAGCGCACCAGCGGGTCGGCGTGCGTGTGGCTGCCGGCGTAGAGCACTGGCACGTGCACCGAGGCGCGGCGGCCGTCGTGATCCTCGAAGTTGCAGCCGACCCAGAGCAGGTCGAACAGCCCCTTCGGCGGTTCGAAGCTGAGGCTGCGCAGGTTGGCGAACGGCAGCCACAGATAACGACCGCTGGCGAACACCTCGAGCACGCCGCCCAGCGCGTCGTCGTGGTCGACGAGCGCCGCGAATGTCCGGCCGTCGAGCGTGCCGGCGACCGGTGGCTCGTCGGCGCAGGCGGACATCGCCGCCGCCGCGTCGCCGGCGCCGAGCAGGCAGCGCCGCAAGGTGATGCGGCGGTCGACGATCGCCGAGGGCTCCGGCGGGCGGCCGGGCTCCGCCTTGCCGGCGAAGACGCGGCGCCGCTCCTCTTCGGCCTCGAGGCACGCGCGGTAGACGCTGACCGCGAAGGCGAGGTCGGGCCGCAACGAGCCGATGGCCTCGAGGTGGGAGTCGGCGCGATCGAGCTCCCCCTGCATCGCCAGCAAGGCAACCAAGGCGTAGCGCTGGTCGATGTCCGCGGGCGCCCGGCGCACACCGTTGGTCGCAGCCTCGATCGCCGCTTGCAACTCACCGCGACGCAGCAGTTCGACGACTTCCATGCGCTCGGATCATCGTCGGAAGATCGCGGGATCGCCACCCCGGAGTGGGTGTTGCGGCGGGGGTGGCGAAGGGGGCGACAGGGTGTCGCGCGAGCGAGCAGCCCCGCCGCGCGGGGCGGCTCTACCGGTCAGCTCGAGGCGTTCTTCGACAGGTCCCAGCTGCCGTTGGTCTTGCCCGATTCACCACCCTTGGCGCGGGCCTGCTTGCTGTACTCCCATTCGATCTTGGAGTAGTTGAAGGTCAGGGTCTCGACCGGCACCTGGTCCGAGGAGCCGCCGACGCTGACGCTCGAGATGACGACGTCCTTCAGCTTGTAGACCATGTAGGGAATGCTCTTGTCGCCGTCGGCGCGCCGCAGCGTGAGCACCACCGAGTCGATGTGCTTGCCGATGCAGCACAGCCCGTTGAGGACCGGCGAGCTGACGTCGAGGAACTTGGTGACCGTCAGGTCGGTGTGGTTGCAGCGGCCGCTGGTGCCGCCGCCGGCCGTGCTCGCGACCGCGGAGGTCGGCTGCGAGACGCCGTGGCTGTAGGACATCAGCTCGATCTCGTCCTTGTGGTTGGAGTCCGTGCTCTCACCCTTCACACCGTCGATCTTCAGGAACATCGTCGAAACCATTTTCAGTCTCCTCTTGGATTGGCCCCGGCGAGGGGCCGGAGTCGGTTGGTATTGGCAGGGTCAACGGCCGGTCGGTCGCGAGTGTTGCAGGATTGCCCTGCGACGGCAGGTGCCACGGATGGCGGCAGCGGCGGGCAGCGGCGGGTCCGGTCGTGGCGCCGCTTGCGCCGGGGGGCCTACTTGGCCTGACCCGGCAGCGAGGCGACGAGGCGCAGCGAGACGTTGAGGCCTTCGAGCTGGAAGTGCGGTCGCAGGTAGGCGATGGCGCTGTAGAAGCCGGGCCGCGCCTTGTCCTCGACGACGTCGATGCGGGCCTCGCGCAGCGGGAACTTGGCCTTCTGCTCCTGGGTCGCTTCGTCGTTCAGCAGCACGTAGTTGCTGATCCACTTGTTCAGGAAGCTCTCGGTCTCGCCGCGCGACATGAACGAACCGGTCTTGTCGCGGCAGATGACCTTGAGGTAGTGGGCGATGCGGCTGACGGAGAACAGGTAGGGCAGCTGCGCCGACAAGAAGGCGTTGGCGGTCGCGTTGGCGTCCTGGAACTTCTTCGGCCGCTGCGCCGAGCTGGCGCCGAAGAACACCGCGTAGTCGGTGTTCTGGTAGTTGATCAGCGGCACGAAGCCGAGGTCCGACAGCTCCTTCTCGCGGTCGTCGGGGATCAGCACCTCGGTCGGGCACTTCGAGCTGATGTCGCCCTCGCGCGTGCGGAACTTGTGGATCGGCAGGTTCTCGACCTTGCCGCCACCTTCGAGGCCGCGGATGGCGACCGTCCAGTGGTGCTTGGCGAAGGCGTCGGTGGCGCGGCTGGCGAAGCTGTAGGCGGCGTTGGCCCAGAGGTACTTGTCGTGGGCGTTGCCGTCGACGTCCTCCTGGAAGTCGAACTCGTCGACCTTGTTGTCCTCGCCGTAGGGCTGGCGACCGAGCACGTGCGGCAGGCACAGGGCCACGTAGCGCGAGTCGTCGGAGTCGCGGAACGACAGCCATTTGGTGTTGGCCGGGTTGCTCTTGTCGAAGATCTTGGCGAGGTCGCGCGGCTCGGGCAGCTCGGTGAAGCTCTCCATGCCGAACATGCCGGCGCCGGCGGCGGCGACGAACGGTGCGTGCGCCCCGGCGGCGACCGCCGAGATGTGCTGCAGCAGCTCGATGTCCATGCCGCCCTTGTCGAACTCGAAGTCGCCGATCAGCATGGCGAACGGATCGGCACCGGCCTGGCCGTAGCCGCCCTGGTAGACCTTCTTCCAGAGCGCGCTCTCGGTGAACTCGGAGGCCGACTGGAAATCGCGCAGCAGCTCCGTCTTGCCGACGTCGAGCACGCGGATCTTCTGGAACTCACCGGTCTCGGTGCTCGACACGAACTGCTTCAAGCCGCGCCACGCCGCTTCGAGGCGCTGGAAGTCGGGGTGGTGCAGGATCTCGTTGAGCTGGGCCGACAAGAGGCTGTCGATCGAGACGATGTGCTCGTTCAGCGTCTTGGTGACGCCGGGGCGCACCGACATGCCCTTCATCAGCTCTTCGACGAAGTTGCGCACCAGCTCGGTGCCGTGCTTCTTGGCGTCGGCGTCCTTGGCGCGGATGCCCTCGGCGAGCACCGCGTCGAGGAACATCGAGGGATCCTGGGCCAGTTCCTGGACCGGCGCCTGCTTGGCCTTCTCTTGCTTTGCCATCTCGGACTCGGGGGCTTTCGGACTCGGGGGCTTGGACGGGAGCGTGGGTTCGGTGGAGGGTCGGGAGTGGCTCGTCAGCTGCCGCTGTCGAGCTTCTCCTTGAGCTTCTTGCGCAAGTCCTCGTTGGTGAGCATCTCGTTGAGCAGCTCGCCGAGGCGGTCGTTGCTGTCGACGCGGTTCTTGAGGTCGACGAGTTGCTGCCGCAGCTCCAGCAGCTTGGCCATCGGCTCGACCTGGCGCGCCACCTGCGTCGGCGAGAAGTCGTCCAGCTTCTCGAAGTTCAGCGACACGCCCATCTCACCTTCGCCCGAGAGCTTGTTGTCGACCTTGAACTCGAGCTTCGGCGCGATGCCCTTGAGCACCTGGTCGAAGTTGTCGCGGTCGATGTCGACGAACTTGCGGTCCTTCAGCTTGGTCTCCCGCTTCTGGTGGCCGGCGAGGTCGGACATGACCCCGGACACGAACGGGAGTTCCTTCATCTGCATGGCGCCGCCGGTCTCGACCTCGTAGGCGATGTGGACACGCGGTGGACGGACCCTGGCCTTCTTCGACTGGCTGCTTTCGGACATTCGCTGCCTCTTGCTTGGACGACGGGGCTGGCAACCATAGCAACCCTCTCCGTAGATTGCACCGCTGCCAACGCAACTACCGGCGCGGCTCGCGACCGGCTCGCCCATGATCGACGTCTCCACGCTGTTGCATCCCATTCGTCCCGAGGCGCCGTCCGGTGCCGACCTGCGCGCCAGTACGCGCGACGACGTGTTCGTGGCCGTGCGCGAGCTGCGTCGGCGCGACGATCCGGCGCTGATGCCGGAGGGGGTGCCGCCCAAGGAGCCCGACTTCCGCGGCGTCGAGGCCCGATGCCGCAAGGTGCTGGGCAGCGACACCAAGGACCTCGAGCTGGCGGCCTACCTCACCGAGGCGTGGACCGCGCTCTCGGGCTTCGACGGCCTCGCCGCTGGGCTCGAGCTGCTGGCCGGCCTCGTCGAGGTCTTCTGGGCCGATGTCTGGCCGGGGGTGGAACGCGACGGTGGCCAGGTCGAGATCGTCGGCCCGATCCGCGCCAAGTGGGTCGGCTGGCCGGCCAACTCGCGTGAGTGCCTCGACACGGTGCGCGCGGTGGCGCTGACCAGCGGCGGCGCCGGCGAGTTGACGTTGCTCGACTACGAGGACGCCAGGCGCATGGAGGACGCACAGCGTACGAACCTCGTGCAGTTCGAGGAGATGCGCAAGGCCGGGCGCACCACACCCGAGCAGTGGGCGACGGCCTTGGCGGCGACGCCGCCGGCGGCGATCGAGGCGGTCGCGGCCGGCGTGGCGCGCTGCGTGCAGGCGCTCGATCGCCTGGAGGCGCTGGCCAACGAACGGCTCGGCGACGAGGCGCCGTCGTTCCGCGGCCTGCGCGAGCTGTTCGACAAGCTGGCGGCGCTGCGCGCCGGTGGTGGGCCTGCGGCCGCGGCGGCGCCGGTGGCCGACCGCCACGAGGCGGCGGCGGGCAGCGTGGCGGCGGCGGCGCCCGGGGCGCTGCGTTCCCGGCACGACGCGACGATGGCGCTGCAGCAGGTGGCGCGCTTCCTGCGGGCGAACGAGCCGCACAGCCCGGTGTCGTTCCTGGTCGAACGTTGTGTGCGCTGGCTCAACATGAGCTTCGAGGAGGTCATGCAGGACCTCGTCGAGAGCAACGACACGATGTCCCTCGTGCGCAAGACGCTCGGCATCACCGCGCCCGAAGAGCCGTGATGCCGTCCGGCGGTCGCCCGGCCCGGATGCGGGCCGGCTTCACTGCGGGCCGGGCTCACTGCCAGCCGGGGAACGTGGCGCCGAAGCGGTCGACCTTGCGCAGGATGCAGTCCTTCACGAAGTCGCGGGCGCGCTTGTAGTAGCTGCGCAGCGTGACCGGCTTGGTGCCGCCGAACAGGCCGCTGATCTCCTCGAATGGCAGCTCCTGCTCGCGGCGCAGCAGGTAGATGCGGCCCATGCTCGCCGGCAGCTGCGCCACGCATTGCCGTTCGATGGCTTCGATCTCACCCGCCTGCGCCAGCTCCGACGGCGACGCCTGCTGCGGGTTGCTGACCGCATCGAGGTCGGCGCCGGGCCTGGCCGCGCCGGTCGCTTCGCCCGGCGCGGGCTCGCCGCGCCCGAGCAGACCGAGGCGCTGGCGGCGCTGGTGCTGCCGCCAGAGGTCGTTGAGGCGGTTCTGCGACAGGATGTAGACCCAGCCCCAGAACGAGCCCTTGCCGGTGTCCTTGAAGCGCTGGATCTCGCCGAGGATGCGCACCATGACCTCGCTGGAGAAGTCGTCGAACTCGAGTTCACTCGGCAGGTGCACACCGCCGAAGCGCGAGCGCAGGAAGAACAGGATCTTCGCCGACAGCAGGGTCCATGCCTGTTGCTCGTTGCGTTGGGCCGACTGCACGATGAACTGCGTGTCCTGCGCGGCCTGGGCCACGTCGACGGCCGGCTCGGGCGAGGCCGGCGGCGGCACGTCGGGATCAGTCACGGGGGGCTCCATCGAGCAGGGCCTGCACGGTGGTGCTGTCGAGCGCGGGCGAATCGGCGGTCGGCGCCGCGAACGAGGCCGGCACGTGGGGCACTTCCTTGCCGAGGTCGAAGGCCAGGTCGCTCGGCGCCTCGTGCCAGACCAGCGGGCGCAGGAAGCGCGGGTGCAGCTCGGCGCAGCCAAGGCGCCAGCGCGCCGCGGCCTGGATCGGCAGGTCGATGCCGATCGTGCGCGCCGGGTGGCGGCCGAGCGCGAGCGTGATGTCGACGGTCGCCGCCAGTTCGTCGACGCCGCCCGCACACTCACCGCGCACGATGAACTCGGGCACCGTCGGCGTCGAGCGCGCGAACGCCACCGCACGCAGCCAGGCGCGCAGATCGCCGCTGGCCGCCTGGGCCGGCAGTTCGCCGAGTCCCGCCCGTCGTCGCCACTGGCGATGGCGCTGCAGATCCGGCAGCGTGCGGTCGCGGTTCAGCGCCTCCACCTGGGCGCGGATCGTATTGGCGTCCAGGCCACGCGCGGCGAGGTCGCCGATCGGGGCGGCGTCGAGCCAGTGTGGCGCCAGCAGCACGAGCGCTTCCCCCCACGACGTGTCCTCTGCCAGCAGCTCGGCCATCACCACGAACGGGAAGCGCCGGTTGACGCGATCCCGGCTCGGGCACAACAGCAGGCTGGCGTAGCCGGCGCACGCCGGCAGCTTGGCGAGCAGGTGTACGACGCCGCCGAGGTCGCGCACGGTGCCACTGGCGAGGCTGCGGCTCCAGCCCTCGACGAGCCAGTCGAACAGCGCGCGTTGCCACGGCGCCTCGAGGCCGGCGCGCACGTAGTCGCCAGCACTCGGGAGCTTGCCGCAGCAGGCGATTCGGCGCAGTTCCATGGCGCTACTTCCAGGGGAAGTCGGGGAAGTCGAGCCGGTAGGTGCTCGGGTCGAGCAGCAGCAGCTGCGAGTCGCTGTCGTCGCCGCTGAGGATCAGGAACAGGTTCTGCCGGCGCTCGGTGTCGTCGACGCGCAGCTTCAGCACCACCAGGGCGGCGTGCTTCGGGTCGATGCCCGGGATCGAGAACGTACGCGGCGGCGCCTCGGTGACCTTGTCGGCGGCCATGCCCAGCCGGAACAGCGCCCAGAAGTTGGCGGGCAGCCCGTTCGGGCCCTTCTTCTCGCGCAGCCACCGGTCCTGGGTGTCGAGCTCGGCGAGCGAGAGCCGGCGGCCGGAGCGTTGTTCGACTTCGACCTGCAACCGGCCCTCGGTGCCGCGGCCGAGCCGCACCTCACCGGCCTTCGGGCTGATCAGCGGCCCGGTCTCGTGCACCTTCTGGCCATCGAGCGTGATGCTGATGCTCTTGAGGTTCGTCTCGTAGGCGTAGAGGTTGACGCGGGCTTCGCGCTTGTCGTTGCCGAAGCGGCGCGCCAGCAGCTCGGCCTTGTCGAGCAGGGTGAGGAAGTCCGCCGGCGGGGCCGGGAACAGCTCGGCGCTGGCCGGGTTGCCGGCGGCGATGCGCGGCAGCTCGCGGCCGGCCTTGTGCACCTCGCGCAGCGCGTCGAGCCAGAGGAAGAAGTCCGCCGGCGCGCAGTCGTCGCCGTCGCGCGTGAACGGGAAGCTGCGGCTCAGCTGTTGGTGGCGCTGGCGCAGCGTCGCGAAGCGTTCCCGCAGCTGCTCCTTGGCGAAGAGCAGCTGGCGCGCGAGCACGCTGCCGAGCAGGTGGGCCTGCGCCTGCGCCGCCGTCGCCGCGCGCTCGGCGAGCGCTGGGGACCAGTCGGCCTCGGCCGTCTCACGTTCGCGCGTCACGGCGTCGGCGAGGTTGCCGATCGCCGCCGTCAGCTCGACGAGGTCCTTGGCCTCCGGCAGCGGCTTGAACTGGCCGCCGAGCCGCTCCAGCAGCTTCTTCACCTGGTTGCCGAGCTCCGCCTGGTTCGCCGCCTTGCCGGCCGTGTAGAGCTGCAGCACGCGGGTCAGGTCCTCCCGCAGGGCCTCCTGGTTCTTGACCAGGTCGCCCGGGGTGACGAGCGAGCGGCGCAGTTCGAGTCCGGCGAGCAGCGCCGCCCACTGCTTCTCGCGCCAGGCCGGGAGGTCGCGTTGTTCGAAGTCGGCGAGGCTCTGGGCCAGGGCGGCGTTGCGGCGGCCGTCGAGCGCGGGCGCGATCGGCAGCGCGGCCAGCCGGTCCTTGAGCTTCTGCGCGCTCGCCAGCACGTCGCCGGCGAAGTCCTGAGCGGCCTCGTCCTCGCGGGGCGCCACCTCGGCGCGCGGCAGCATGGTGCTCAGCAGCGGCGCGGTCGACTCCAGCGTGCGCAGGTTCGCGCGCTCCAGCGCCAGCGGTGCGCCGGCGGCGGCG
>JAEUHT010000188.1 GCA_016793265.1 Planctomycetota bacterium | reverse complement strand
GGGGTGCTGCTGCCGCGCGCCGAGGTGCTGGCGCTGGTGGCGTACGATCGGGTCGGCTACCTGCTGCTCGTGTTGGCCGGCTTCGTCGCTGCGCTCTTGCTGGCGAACCGGTTCGCGCAGTGGATCGCGGCGCCGCTGCGGCAGGTCGTCGATCTCAGCCGGCGGGTCGGTCGGCTCGATCTGGCGGAACAACCAACGCCGGCCTCTGCCATCGTCGAACTGAACCAGTTGCTCGACTCCCTGGTGACGATGCGCTCGGCGTTGCGCGAGAACATCGCCGCCAGAGAACGTGCGGTCGAGGCGCTGCGGCAGGCTGAGCGAATGGAGGCGGTGGGCCGCCTCGCCGGTGGTGTCGCCCACGACATCAACAACCTGCTGACCGGCATCCTCGGTCACCTGTCGCTGGCCTTGCAGCAACTGCCCGCGAGCCACCCTGCCGGTGCCGATCTGCGGGCCGCGCAGAGTGCGGTCGACAACGGCGCCGCCGTGGTGCGGCAACTGCTGGCCTTCGCCCGACGAGACCGCAGCGAGCCGCGCGTGATCGACGTCGGCGAACGCGTGCGCGACGGCGAGATCCTGCTGCGGCGCCTGCTGCGCGAGGACATCGACCTCCGCATCACCGTCGGGCCCGGGCCGCACCACGTGCGCATCGACCCGGTGCAGCTGCAGCAGGTCGTGGTGAACCTCGTGCTCAACGCGCGGGACGCCATGCCGGCTGGTGGCCGACTGCAGATCGACGTCGACCATCTTGCAGACGCGCACGAGGTGGTCGTCGTGGTCGCCGACACCGGTGTCGGCATGTCCGAGCAGGTGCGCCGGCATGCCTTCGAGCCGTTCTTCACCACCAAGGCAATAGGCGAAGGCACCGGTCTCGGCTTGTCCTCCTGTTATGCGATCGTCGAGCAAGCGGGGGGCACGATCCGCATCGACAGCCACCGTGGGCAAGGCACGCGCGTCACGGTCACCCTGCCGGCCGCGCCGCCGCCGGAGCCGGCCGCCGAGCCTCCGCCCGCGGCCGAAGTCCGCGGCGGCAGGGAGACCGTGCTCTGTGTCGAAGACGAGCCGGCCATCCTGCTGGTCGTGCAGCGGACCCTGGCCGCCAAGGGCTATCGCGTGCTCGTGGCGGGCAACGGCGAACAGGCGCTCACCGCCGCCGCCGGCGTCACCAGCATCGACCTGCTGCTGACGGACGTCGTCATGCACGGCATGCACGGCGGCGAACTGGCGCGCCGCCTGCGGGCCCGCTTCCCGGGCCTGCGTGTGCTGTTCATCTCCGGCTATGCAGGCAGCGTGCTCGAAGGTCGTATCCCCGACGGCACCAGCCTGCTGGCGAAGCCGTTCACGCCGGACGAACTGCTCGTGCAGGTGCGTGCAGCCCTCGACCGGGCGACGTCCCCGAGCGGGCAATGAGCATGGCGGAGTCGCTCTCTCCCGGCGATCGGCTGCGGCCCCGGGCACGCAACCACGGGCGCTGTCACAGCAGCATGTCCCACGGCCGGAACACGTCGGGGAACGCCTGCCAGTAGGCTCTGGTCGGCATCGTCAGGCCGCTCGCGTCGAGGTGGATGCCGTTGTAGAACGCGACGAACGGCGCGCCGACGGTGCCGCCGATCCACACGAAGGGCACCCAGTACCACTGCCGCGGCAGCAGCGCCTCGCGGCAGAGGTCGACGCCGCCGGTCAGCGGACTCGCGACCGTGCCGGCGATGGTCGAGCAGCCGGCGAGTGTTGGCGCGGCGGTGAGCAGGAGCAGGGCGGCGAAGCGGCGTGTGGACATGCGTTGGCTCTGGTGCGGACCGGCGATCGCGCGCGAGCGAAGCACGGCGGACACGCCGCGGCAAGCCCCGCCGAGCCGGGCGCCAGCCGCCGTCCCCGCCAGGGCGAAGTCGCCGCCGACGGCCCAGCCGGGCCGGCCCCATCGGGATCCCAGGCCGCCAGAGAGTAGACCGTGCCGTTCGTCCCTGCCTGCGCGAGCATGGACTGCCACGGATTCGCGCATTGGCTGCTGGCGGTGCGCTGCGGCAGCGTCGGGAAGTCGACGGAATGTGCGCGCGGTCGGCGCCTTGAACGGCCACGTGCCACAGCGCCCGCTCCCCTCGGTCGGGTGGGCAAGCCCCGCGCTGTGGGGCGCCCGTGGTCGTCGGCGCGGTCGCAGCCGGCGTTGCCGGCGCGGCACCGCCTGCCGCTTCCCTGCGCACCATGGCCCGTTCCGTAGGAAGTCGCACCTTCGGCGTTGACCACGCCGGCCGCGCGGCGCAGCCTCTGCGACGACTTCGGTGGAAGCAGGGGCGCGCGGCGCCTCACTGCCGGGTCGACTTCGCCGCCACTCCGGGTCATGCACAGATCCCAGCCGTTCCCCTTCCTGCTCCCCTGGTCCCTCGCCGCGCTGGCGTTCGCGATCGGCCTCCCGGCCCAACAGGACGACCAGTCGAAGGGGTTGCCGAACGGCGAGGCGGCGCTGACCCACAAGCGGCACGATGCGGCGCGCACGGCGTTCTGGCAGCAGCAGCTCGCGGCGTCGTGCCAGGCGGCGGCGGGCCTCGACGATGAGGACAAGGCAGCGCTGACCGACCTGCTGCACGTGTGCGCTCAGGTGATCAGCCGCGACAGCACCAACCTCGACCTCCGGCCCGCGGCGGGTGCACACGCCCGCCTGGTGAAGGTGGACAGCGACGACCCGGTCCTGCGGATGGCCATGCTGAACATCGAGGCGGTGCGGAACTCGCCGCAGCAGGTGGCGGCAGCGTTCGCGGCGCTCGAGGCCAAGCTCGACGTCGCCGATGGTCCGCCCGCGCTGCGCCTCGTGCTCGCCGAACTGCAGTTCGGCTACTACCTCCGCACCGGCCAGGCGGAAGGGCAGCGGCACGCGACGGCGCGGCGCGCCGAGGCCCTGGTGGCGTTGGCGGGGACCACGATCTTCGACGGCGATGCGCAGCGCTTCTTCTTCGACGCCGTGCAGGCCCACCTCGGCGGCGACCCCAAGCCCGATGCGGCGCCGTTGCTCGACCGACTCGACAAGGCTGCGGGCAAACCGGTCTACGCGCTGCTCGTGCTGCGGGCCGCGTTGCACAACGGCATGGCCTGGGCGGCGCGTGGCACCGGTGCGGCGGCGTCGGTCACCGGCAGCGACCGCGAGCGTTTCGCCGACAATCTGCAGAAGGCTGCCGAGTTCGCCCAACAGGCTTGCGAGATCGGCCCGCACTTCCCCGAGGCGCCGACCGTCATGCTCAAGGTGCTCGGTGCCGGCGGCAGCGAAGTGGCGGAGCGGCGGTTGTGGTTCGACCGCGCGGTCGCGGCCCAGTTCGACTATCGCGACGCCTACATGACCCACCTGCACTACCTGCAACCGCGGTGGGGCGGCTCGGCGCGGGCGCTGCTCGACTTCGCCGGCGAGTGCCTCGACACCGCGCGCTTCGACACCGAGGTGCCGTGGAACTACCTCAATGCCGTGCACTATGTCGCGCTCGACTCCCGCGAGCCGCGGCGGGTGTGGGGCAATGCGACCGTGCAGAAGCGACTGGAAGAGTGCCTGCGTGGGTATCAGGCGGCGCCGCACGGTGCCCGCCTGACCGCGGTCATCGACTCCCGTCGCATCGCCGCGCTCGCGCTCGGCGGCCGCGCCGAGGAGGCCGCGCAGGTCTACGAGAGCAGCGGCAAGCAACTCGACGCGCGCGCGATCCAGGTGTTCGGCATCGACGAAGCCTGGCTGCTGAAGACGCTGCGCCCACACCTGAAGGACTACCAGCCGGTGGTGGTGCCGGTCACCGACCTGTTTGCCGGCTGGGCCGACACCATGGTGCCGGCGATGGCCAAGGCGCGGCCCCTGACGGGTCGTGAGCGCGCGATCACCCGACGGCAGGCCGGAGCCGACTTCGACCAGTGGCTGCGTGATGTCTACACCAAGGCCTACGAAGACCACGGCCATCACGATGCGAAGTGGGACGCCGATGCGCGCGCCTTGTACGCGGTGTTGCCGACCATCATCGGCGACGACATCCCCGAGGCCACCTCGGCGATCGCGCGGCGCCTGCAGGACTCCGACTGCGACGACCCGCTGACCCTGTGCACCATGATGCGCGCGTTGCCCGATGAGTCTGCTGGCCGCCGCATCAAGACCCTGACCAAGGTGGTGCCAGAGGTCGTGAAGCAGCATTCGCCGGCGATCGCCTGGTGGGCCGAGGAGGCGTTGTGGTTGATCGCCCGCAGCGGCGGTCGCCCGGACATCGGTGCGCAGATGATGCCGCGCTTCCGCGCGCGCATGGTCGTCGCTGCTGCGGATGCCGCCTTCGCCGGCGATGGCCGGCGCCACTTCGTGCGCTGCGTTTGGGGGCGAGACGAGCTCGTGCCGTCGGGCAATCTGTGGTTCAACGACGACATGGTGGACCAACTCGGCAGCATCGAGGGCGCCGAGCCGTGGTGCGTCGAGGTCGTCACCGGCCTCTGCCTGCTGAAGCAGGCCAGGTACCCGAAGGGCTCCACGGAGCAGCGCTGGAGCGACGCGCGTGGCGCCGCCAAGCACCTGCGTGAGGCCTACGAGATGCACCCCGAGTGCCCGGAGGCGGCGGCCGGGATGATCCACGTCGCCATGCTCGATGCCGCGACCGCCGGCGCCTCGGCGCGCGAGTGGTTCGATCGGGCGGTCGACGCGGAGTTCGACTACGAGCCCGCCTACCGCGCGTATGTCGAGGCGCTGCGGCCGCTGTTCGGCGGCTCGATCCAGGCGATGTACCACTTCGCCGAGCAGTGCCTCGACAGCGAGCGCTTCGATACCCGGGTGCCGATGTGGTACGTGTGGACCCTGCAGCGCATCCAGCAGGAGCAACGCGGGGCGCGTGAGGTGTGGGCGGCCGAGGGAGTTCCCGGTCGGCTCGAACGGCTGTTCCGCGGCTACGAGAAGCAGGTCGATGCGCCGTTCGACGCCGTGGCCCTGGCCAGCCTGCGGGTGGTGACGGCGTGGGCAGGTGGCCGCTACCCACAGGCTGCGGCGGCCTGGGGGGCGGCCCGGCAGCAGCTCGATGCGAGTTGGCTTGCGGTGGTCTCCGTCAGCGAGCCCGACCTGGTAATGTTCGACCTCGAACAGGCGGCGAAGGCAAAATGACGAACCGTGACGTGGAGCCCGCAATGAACCCGTTCAGCCGCTGCGTGCCGGTCGTGCTCCTGTTGGTCATGGCGGGGTGCACGACGCTCCGCACCGAGAATCGCCGCACGCTCGACCTGTGCGACGCGCGGCTCGCCCCGGACGCGGCGACGGCCCGGTGGCTGCTGTTGCCGATCACGCTGCCGGTCGGTCTCGCCGCGGGGGTCGTCGATACGGTGGTGGTCAACCCGGTCTCTGCGCTCGACGAAGCCTGGCACGACACGCACGATCTGCTCTGGG
This sequence comes from Planctomycetota bacterium, assembly GCA_016793265.1. GTDB lineage: Bacteria > Planctomycetota > UBA1135 > UBA1135 > UBA2386 > JAEUHT01. Next base: position 93 of record JAEUHT010000188.1, on the reverse strand, counting down.
TCTCGCGCGAGGAGTCGACGTTGCGGCGCGTGCTGTTCACGCCGCTCGCGGCGGCGGCGACCCCGTTCGTATTCGGCTCGGATTGGCTGTTCC
>JAEUHT010000175.1 GCA_016793265.1 Planctomycetota bacterium | reverse complement strand
AGAAAGGGGGCACCGTTGCCCATGCCGGGGACAAGGGGTGTCCGGCACGGGGGAGCAGTTTCGGGGTGCGTCGCTGGTGCAGGCGGCGGATTCGTCCCGGACCGTCGTTTGCGTTGGCCAGGGCCTCCGCTTCCCACCCATGACTCACCCCTCACCCGTGCGCGCCCTGCTGGCCGCGCTTCTCCCGCTCGCCACCATCGCCGCGCAACAACCTTCCAACTGGACGACGATCGCCTTGCCCGCGGGCGCCGCCGCGACCAACTCGATCGGCACCACGACGACCTTCCGCACCGCGAGCGAAGTCTGGCTCTTCTCCGGCATCACCAAGCAGTGGACCACGATCACGGTCCCGTCGACGGCCACGGTGTTCCAGGCGAACGACTATGTCGTCGTCCGCGACGGCAACACCTTCCACGGCTTCGCCTCGCACATCGGCGTCGTCGACACCATCACCACGGTCGGCTCGCCCCTGGTCGTCAGTGGTCCGGCGAGCTCGTCCTGGGTCACGCTCGTCGCCGACGGCTCGCTCGTTCACGCGTTCGGCGCCTTCAACGGCGCCTGGCAGAGCGCGCCGATCGCCACCGCGGCGCCGCAGATGGTCGCCAACCGGTTGATCGCGGAGATCGACGACGGCGTCACGGTCTACGGCCTCAGCGCCCACTACGGCCAGTTGGTGCCGACGCCGAGTTCGGCCGGCACGACCCTCAGTGTGCTCGGCGAGGCCGAGATCGGCACGGCCCACGACGTTGCGGCGGGCATCTTCCGCGCCTTCTCGACGCAGCAGAACACCTGGACCACGGCGACGCTGCCGGCGGGCTTCTCGACCGCACAGTCGAATGAGGTCGCGATGGCCTGGAGCGGCGCGCAGATCTGGGGCGCGTCGGGCCTGACCGGCACGTTGACCAGCTACGTCGCCCAGGGGCCGATCGGCGCGGTCGCGACCTCGGAGGGCGCCGCGGCGTTCCTCGACGCCGGCCTCGCCGTGTGCTTCGGTTCGGGGCGGGGCAGCTTCGTGACCCTGCCGGCGGCGGCGCCGACCTTCTTGCTCGACTACCACTTCATCTTCGTGCAGGACGGCACCCTGTCGACGCCGTTCTCGGCGGTCACCAACACCTTCGGCGCGCCGCTGACCAATGGGCCGTTCTCGTTCACGACCAACGACGCGGCTGCCTATGCGACCGACGGCACCAACGGCTTCGTCTACAGCCCGATCCTGAACCGCTGGGACCCGACCCCGGCGACCGCTGGCGCGCTCGCCGCCGTCGTGCGCGACAGTGTCGCCATGAGCGGGCCGGCCGGACTGCAGGCGTGGTCGGCGCGCTACGGCAACTGGCGGCCGTTGCCGCTCTCGGGCTCGGCGACCTTCCAGGCGCCGACGAGTGGCGCGACGATCCTGGTCACCGACGGCGCCACGCTGCACGTGTTCGACGCCCGGCTCGACCGTTGGGCCAGCGTCACCGGCACTGGCCCGATGACCACCAAGATCTCGCGCCACACCGCGATGGCCCACGACGGTTCGTTCGGCTACGGCTTCGGTCAACCGTCCGGCGAGTGGTGGGTCGAGCCGCTGACCGCGCCGCCGAGCGCGTTCGACACCGCCAGCTCGATCGGCACGCTGCGCCACGGCTCGCAGCTCAGCGTCTTCTCCGTGCAGGGCTCGTTCACCTACATGGGGCGCTACCCGGAGTTCACGCAGGCGATCAACCTCGGCAACACGCTGCGCATGCACCAGTCGGCCCAACCCGGCAGCTTGCTCTTGCTGATCGTCGGCCTCGCCCCCGCCTACCTGCCGGTGCCGGGCCTCGGCACGTTCTACCTCGAGCCCAGCACCGCCTTCGGTGTGGTCTGGCCGAGCCTCGTCGATGCCGACGGCTATCTCGACATGAACCTCCCGCTGCCGAACACGCCGAGCCTGGCTGGCGCGCCGCTGCACCTGCAGAACCTGGTGCTGCCGCCGAGCGGCTCGATCTGGCTGTCGAACAGCGTGGCGCCGATCCTGTTCTGAGTGGCCGCAGCGAACGGCTGCCCCGCCCGGCCGCGCGCGGCGCGGTCAGCCGGCGAACACGTGCCGGCGCCGTTCGAAGTCGCGCACGCGGTCGCCGAGCACGGCGACGCCGTCGGCCTCGAGCCGCCGCGCCTGCCGCCGTCGCGCTGGGGCTGGCAACGACAACCAGCCGCCGGCGGCGACCACGCGCCACCACGGCAGCGGGCTCAGGGAGGGCAGCGCTGCCAGCGCGAAGCCGACGTGGCGCGCGAACTGCCTGCCGCCGAGCGCCTGCGCGACATCGCCGTAGGTGGTCACGGCGCCGGGCGGCACGGTGGCGACCAGGGCCTGCACGCGGGCATGCAGGCCCGGTCCGATCAACCGGCGCGGACCGTGGCGGTTCGGGTCGTAAGGCATGGCTCGCCGGCGGCTCAGCGTGGCAGCAGCCGCCGTTCGTCGAGCGCCGCCCGCAGCCGCTGCAGCAGCAGGTCGTGTCCGCGCGCGTTGGCGTGCGTGTCGAGCATCGAGTTGACGATGCCCAGGCGGTGGTCCGCCTTGCTGAAGCGCAGCGGCACCAGGTCGATGCCGTTCGCTCGGCAGAACGGCGGCAACGACGTCAGCTCGGGCAACGAATGATCGAGCACCAAGAGCGGCACGCCGGCGCGCGTGCACTCGTCGCGGATCGCCAGCAGCGCCGCCTGGCAACGCGGCCAGCCGCGTACACCGCGGCCGAAGTGCTCGGGCTCGTAGCGGGCGCCGGCCGGCAGCACCTTGGCGACGCGGCCTTCGAGGTCGCTGTTGGCGGCGAGCAGCTTCGCCGTCGACGGCATCACGCCCGCGAGCTGACGGCTGGCCCAGCTCCAGAAGTCGTCGGGCAGCGTGCGGGCGAGGTCGTCGGGCGGCGCTATGCCGGTCAACGCGGCCTCGATCACGTCGCGCGTCGGCTCGACGTCGTTGACGACGTAGACCAGCAGCACCAGGTCCGGCTGCAGCGACAAGCCGAGTTCGCGCAGCGTCGCCAGCTCCTGGTTGCTGTCGTACATCGGCAGCGCTGTGTTGACGACCTCGAGGCGGCGTTCGGGGTGCGCCGTGTTCCACTCGCTCTCCAGCCGCCGCACGAACGTGTGTTCGTCGTCGACGCCCCAGCCGAAGGCGACCGAATCGCCGAGCACGACGATGCGGTAGACGCCGGCGGGCTTCGGCCGCAGGACCTCGGGGCCGCGGCAACCGAGCGAGTTGGTGCGCAGCCGGAAGCTGCCGAGGTCGAGGTCGAGCTGCGGCCGGTGCTGGTAGAGGCGGCCGTCGAGATCGAGGCCCGCGGGCAGCGAGCCGGGGGCCGCCGGCGGCAGCGTCTCCCACGCGTACTGCACCGCCTGGGTGCGGTAGATGGTGAACTCGCGGTCGTAATTCTGGCCGATCGGGTCGAACACGCGCAGCGTGGTCTCGACCAGCAACGCGGCCAGCGTAGTGCCGATCGTCAGCGCGATCGCCGCCAGCAGCAGGCGCTTCTTCGTCGACCGCCGCTTCGTCACCGGGACCTCGTCATGGCATGCGCGCGACGTAGGCTTCGATGCGCCGCAGGAAGTCGGCGGCGAGGTTCGGGCCTTCGAGCGTCGTCACCTGCACGCCGTCCTCGTAGACCGGCGCGCGCGGCGCTTCGCCGGTGCCCGGCAACGAGATGCCGATGTGCGCGGCCTTCGACTCGCCGGGGCCGTTGACGACGCAACCCATCACCGCGACCTGCAGGCTGGCGGCCTGCGGCTTCACGCGCCGCCATTCGGGCATGCGCGCGTGCAGGAACCTCTCGACCTCCTGGCTCAACACCTGGAAGTAGCTCGACGTGGTGCGGCCGCAGCCGGGGCAGGCGGTGACCTGCGGCAGGAACGGGCGGATGTCCATCGACTGCAGCACCTGCTGCGCCACGCGCACTTCGACCGTGCGCGAGCTGCCGGGGTCCGGCGTCAACGAGACGCGGATGGTGTCGCCGATGCCCTGCTGCAGCAGCACGGCGAGACCTGCGGCCGAGCTGACGGTGCCCTTCATGCCCATGCCGGCCTCGGTCAGGCCGAGGTGCAGCGCGTGGTCGGTGCGGTCGGCGAGCGCCCGGTAGACGCGCACGAGCTCCTGCACCCTGCTGATCTTGCAGCTCAGGATGATCTGGTCGCGCCGGAGGCCGAGCTCTTCGGCCGCCGCCGCCGAACGCAAAGCGCTCTGCACCATCGCCTCGAGGAACACCGCCTGCGCCGGCTGCGGCACCGACGCCTTGGCGTTGGTCTCCATCAGCGCCGAGAGCAGTTCCGGATCGAGCGAGCCGGCGTTGACGCCGATGCGCACCGGCTTCTGGTGCTCGATCGCGACCTGGATCATGGTCGCGAAGTTCTGGTCGTGGTTGGCGCCCTTGCCGACGTTGCCCGGGTTGATGCGGTACTTGTCGAGCGCCTCGGCGCAGCGCGGGAACTTGCGCAGCAGCAGGTGGCCGTTGTAGTGGAAGTCGCCGATCAGCGGCACGTCGAGGCCCTGGTCGCTGAGCCGCTGCCGCAGCTCGGGCACCGCCGCCGCCGCCTCCTGGGTGTTGACGGTGACGCGCACCAGTTCGCTGCCGGCGCGATACAGCTCGGCGACCTGGGTCGCGGTCGCTTCGGCGTCGGCGGTGTCGGTGTTGGTCATCGACTGCACGACGACGGGCGCGTTGCCGCCGACGGTGACGCCGCGCACGCGGACCGGGACGGTGGGCTGGCGGGTGGGCACGAACATGGGGGCGGGCAGGATAGCGAGCAGCGGCCGGAATGCCCACGGCGCCGGCGGTGGGGCGCGCCGCGCTCGGGCGAAGCTACGGGTTGCTCGGTTGTTCGATCAGTTCGACCAGCCCGTTGCGGTCGATGCGCACGCGGCCCTTCTGCTCGAGCGCCTGCCAGACCTCGGGCGGGTACTGCGTCGGCGGTCGCACCGCGACGACGCCGGAATGGCCGCCCCGGCTCATCGGGTCGTGGCCGAGCTTCGACTCGTCGTCGAGCCGGGTCACCTTCAGGCGCTTCTTGAGCGCCTTGATCGCGCGCGTCAGCGTCTCCTTGGTGAACGAACCGTCGGCGTTCTTCTCGACGAGGTTGACGGGTTCCTTGCCTTGTGGGTCCATGCCGACATCATGCAGGGCGGCGGTCCGCACCGCTGCGATGATGCTGCCCGAAAAGAAGGTGGGGGACGGCCGCCGTCGTCGCTACAAGTCGGGCATCCCGGACCGACCATGAAGACCACGGGGATCTGGCTACTCTTGCTGGCGACGCTGGTGCGCGGCGGGTTCGCGCAGGACGGCGCGATGCCGCTCACCGGCAAGCGCTTCCGGGTCGAGCTGCGGCCCGGCGAACTCACGGCACCGCAGGCCCTGCCGCTGGCGAACGAGGCGCTCGCCGCGGTCGAGGCGGCGTGGCCGGTCTACAAGAAGGTGCTCGGGGCGCGTGATGGCAAGCCCGCCGCCATCATGCTGCACCGCGACGCCAACGAGTTCCGGACCCTCTCGCGCCAGGTATGGCCGTTCGACGTCGATGGCGTGGTACTCGCGGACGGCACCGGCCACGTGTTGCTCGCCCCTGAAGTGAAGGCGCCGGTGCTGGAGCGCATCGGGCTGCCGCCGGCCACGCGCGAAGCGCTGCTGCGCGTGGCCGCGGAGCTGGTGGCGCGGCAGGTGATCGCCGACGCCGACGCCGTCGACGACCACGACTGGATGTGCTGGATCCTGACCATGGGCGCGCTCGAGGCGGTGACCAACCCGAAGCGCGAGTTCGGCCTCGATCAGGGCTACGAGGCGCGGCGCAGTTGGATCCACGAGGTCTACGGCGCCCGGTCGGAGCGCCTCGATCCGCTGCAGCCGACGCAGCAGATGGTGAAGGACATCAGGAGTTGGCGCATGCTGATGGCCGGTTCGGCGGTGACGGCCGAAGTCCTCGCCGGGCTGACGCCCGGGTGGGTGAAGAAGCTGCTGGTCGCGCCCAAACCGCCACGCGGCGCGGTCGCGGCCGATCGATCCTGGCGCCGCGAGGCCGCGATGCAGTCGGTGTGTGGCGACCTCGGCAAGGCCGAAGCACGCTTTGCCAAGGTCGTGCGGGCGTTGTCGCCGAACTGGGGTCCGGGCAGCGGACAGTGGTCGCGCAGTGGGGAACGGCTGCTGTTGGTCGGCGACCCGGAGCTCTACCTGCCCGCCACGGCGCCGCCGCCCACCGGCGACTACGTCATCACCGCGCGCGTCGAGTTCGGCCCCGGAGCCAGCACGGTCCAGGTCCACCTGACCGACGCGCCCCAGGCGCTGGGCTTGGCGCTGCACCCGGGGGAGGCGGTGCTCACCGCCTACACGGCGGCGACGAAGAAGTGGTTGGGCCGGGCGCGCTACGAGCCGGATCAGGAGTGGAAGGCCCCCTTCGACCTGCGGGTCGAGGTCACGGCCGGACTCGTGCGCGTCGCCATCGACGGCACGCCCCGCCTCGAGTGCAAGCGCGAGCAGACGGACGGGCCGCCCATCTTCGGGTTCTCGGTGTTCGGTGGCTGTGCCTGGATCGAGGCGCTGCGCATCCACCCGCTCGCCGTCCCGGCGAAGAAGTGAACGCATGCGCCCCCCGTTGTTCGCCGACGGCCGCTGGCGGGTGCTGCTGTTCTGCTGGCTCGGCTGGGTCTTCGACTTCTATGACCTGATCCTGTTCAGCTTCACCAAGGGCCGCGTCGCCGAGGCGCTGCAGCTCGGCAGCGGCAGCGTGGCGTGGATCGAGGGCTGGTCCCTCTTGGCGACCGCGGTCGGCGGCTTCCTGTTCGGCCGTGTGGCCGATCGCATCGGCCGCCGCGCGGCGATGACGGCGAGCATCGTCGTGTTCTCGCTCGGCGCCCTGCTGACCGGGCTCGCCTTTGGCTTCTGGTCCCTGCTGCTGGCGCGCGTCGTCACCGGGCTCGGCGTCGGCGGCGAGTGGGGCATCGGCCACGCCGTGGTCGCCGATTACTGGCAGGGCAAGCAGCGGGATCGGGTGCACGGCCTGCTGCAGGCCGGCACGCCGGTCGCCATGGCGATGGCCGCGGCGGTCGGCTGCTTCGTGGCGCCGCTGCCGGCGATCGGCTGGCGCGGCGTCTTCCTCGGCTCGGCGGCGCTCGGCCTCTTGGCCTTGGCGGGGCGGTGGTCGATGCCGGGGCCGGACCGGGCGGTGTCGCCAGGCGAACGGCTGCCCGCGACCCTCTTGCTGTCGCCGCCGCACCGCCGCGCGAGCCTCGTGCTGCTCAGCGTGCTCGTGCTGCACATGGCCGGCTTCTGGTGTGTCTACGCCGAGCTGCCGGTTGCCCTGATGCGGCTGCACCAGGTCGATGCGACCGCCGTCGGCTGGTTCCAGATCGAAGTCAACGCCGTGCACGTGGTCGCCGACATCACCTTCGGCTTCCTGGCGGCGCGGCTCGGCCGCCGCCGCGTCTTCGTCGCCTTCTGCCTCGTCTTCGCGCTCGGCCAGTGGCTCGTACTGCGCCAGCTCGACGAGCTCACCCTGGACTTCGCCGCGTTCACGCTGGCGGTCGCCTGGATGGGGCTCGGCGCCGGCACCTGGTCGTGCTTCGGCGCCCTGTTCGGCGAACACTACCCGGCGGCGCTGCGGGCGACCGCCGCGGCGTCGTTCTACGCCATCGCCCGCGCCGTGCAGCTGCCGCTGAAGCCGGCGATGGCGCAGGCCTTCGACCATTGGCAGTCGTTCGCTCCGGCGTTGTGGGTCGGCATCGGTGCGGCGCTGCTGTCGGCGCTCGCCATCGTCTGGCTGCCGCCGCGGCGGCCATGAGGGCCGGCGAAGCACCACCAGTGGCGCTTGTCGTTTCTGGCGCGGGACGCCGATGCGCAGCGACCCCACGCCCCGAGCCCCACAGTCCCCGTGGCAACGAAGGCACGGCGCTTGCAAACGGCGCGCGCCCTCCCGAACCCCGACCCGCTGCCGTGCCGATCGCGCGGCGCCGGCGCCCGAGCTCGGGCCCTCTGCCTACACTCTGTCCCACTTCGCGCATGCGACCCACGACCCTGCGCGGCCTCGCCGCCGTCTCCTCCCTGCTCGCCCCTGCCCTGACCCAGTGCCCGACGGGCAGCGCGCTCGTGCCCTTGGGCCAGGCGTCGGCGCCGACCGGCTCGGTCTACACCATGGTGAAGTGGGACCCGGACGGCCCCGGCCCGCTCGGCGAACACATCGTCTGCGGTGGCTCGTTCCAGTACGCGGGCAGCGTCGCGGCCGCGAACCTCGCCATGCTCGATCCCTCGACGCGCACCTGGTCGGCGCTCGGTGCCGGCTTCGACGGGCCGGTCCTCGCCCTGGCCGTGTCGCCGACGGGCACGCTGGTGGCCGCGGGGGCCTTCGTGGGCTCGGGGCCGACCACCCTCAACCATGTTGCCCGTTGGAACGGCAGCAGCTGGACCGCGGTCGGCACCGGCACCGACGGCGACGTCTACGCGGCGGTCACGGCGCCGAACGGCGATCTGTTCGTCGGCGGCGCCTTCTCCAGCGCGGGCGCGTCGGCCGCCAACAACCTCGCGCGCTGGAACGGCAGCGTGTGGTCGAGCCTCGGCAGCGGCGTCAGCGGCGTGCCACCGTTCCCGGTGCCGCCGCCGCTGGTGGTGCCGGTGACGAGCCTCGGCTTGCGCAGCAACGGCGACCTGATCGTCGCCGGTGCGTTCACCAACGCCGGCGGCGTCGCCGTCAACGGCCTCGCGCGGTGGAACGGCACCTGGAGTGCACTCGGCGTCGGTCCCGTGGGGGCCATGGTGCCCACGATGCGGGTGCTGGCGAACGATGACGTCGTCGTCGGCGGCGACGACTTCCAGGGCAACCACCAGGCGCAACGCTGGAACGGCAGCGCCTGGTCCATGCTCGGCACCGCCTCGTCGACGCCGTGGTCGGTGTTCGGCGAGACGGCGAACGGCGCGCTGCTCGGCCAGCGCCTCGACGACTTCTCCGCGTTCAGCGATCTACGGGTGTGGAACGGCACCGATTGGGTCGCCACCAACGGCCCCTGGCCGTTCGGCCCCGCCACGGCGCTGCTCGCGGCCGGCAGCAACGAGCTGTGGCTCAGCGGCCCGTTCTACACGCAGGCGGTGCCGACGATGCGGCACTTCGACGGGTCGGTCTGGCGCGCACCAGCCGACGGCATCGACGGTGGCATCGCCGCCGCCGTGCCGTTCGGCGATGGTTTCGCCGTCGGCGGTTTGCTCACCCAGATCGGCTCGGCGGTGGTGGCCGGCGTCGCGCTGCGGCAGAACGGCGCCTGGTCGGGCCTCGGCACGCCGATCGACGGCCACGTCTTCTCCCTGCTGGCGCCACGCGCGGGCGGCCTGCTCGCCGCCGGCTCCTTCACCGTGCCGTCGGTACCGGGCAGCCAGGACGTCGTACGCTGGGACGGGCAGCAGTGGCAGGCGATGGGCACGCCACCGTCGGTGGTCTCGTGTCTGGCCGAAGGGCCGGACGGCACCATCTACGCGGGCGGCTACTCGCCGTTCGTGGCGCGCTGGGATGGCAGCGCCTGGCAGACGCTCGGCGGGCTGCCGTTCACCTCGATCGACGCCAGTGCCATCGCCGTGCTGCCGAACGGCGACGTCGTCGTCGGCTTGCGTTGGGACCCGGGCGCCAAGGTGCAGCGGTGGAACGGCACCAGCTGGCAGGTGCTCGGCAGCGGCCTCGCCAGCGGCTCGCCGTTCGACGAGGTCGACGCCTTGTGTGTGCTGCCGAACGGCGACCTCGTCGCCGGGGGCCACTTCGCCGCGGGCGGTGGGCTCGACAACATCGCGCGCTGGGACGGCAGCAACTGGCTGCCGATGGGGTCCGGCCTGCCGAGCGCCGTGCGCGACCTCGACCTGCTGCCGAACGGCGACCTGCTGGCGACGCACGATGCGTTCGACGACCAGGGCCTGCCGGTGCCGTCGCCGTCGCGTTGGGACGGTTCGACCTGGTCGCCCGTGCCCGGCATCGAGGCTTCGCTAGGCCACGGGATCTTCCGCAGCGCGGTCGACGATCGTGGCGAGGTGCTGTTCACGGGGGACTTCGAGACCGCGAACGGCGGCGTCGCCGGCGGCCTCGCCAGCCTGTTCACGAACTGCCCGACCACTCGCCAGCTCGTCGGCGCGGGCTGCGCCGGCAGCGCCGGTCTGGTGACGACGACGATCGTCAGCGAGGCCTGGCTCGGCGGCACCTGGCGCGCGCGCACGGACAACCTGCCCGCGGCGGCGATCGTGGTGCAGGTGTTCGGCCTCGGCTTTGTGTCGCTGCCGCTCGACAGCGTGTTGGCCGCGGCCCTGCCTGGCTGCACGCTGCACGTGAGCCCGGACCTGCTGCTGCTCGACGTGCCGGTCGCCGGCCAGGTGACGTCGAGCTGGTCGATCCCGCGGGCGCCGGCGCTGTTGGCGCAGACGTTCCGCCATCAGGCCGTGCCGTTCGAGCTCGGCCCCGGGTCCGCGGTCACCGCGGTCACCGCGTCGAATGCGTGGGCGATGACGATCGGCGCCTGGTGAGGCGCCGCGCCCCACGAGGACCGGGCCGCGCTATCCTCGCGACCCGCATGATGGCTCCGTGCACCCGTCGTCGCGTGGCCTTGGCCACGTGGTCCGCGCTCGCAGCCACCAGCCTGTTCGCGCAGCAGGACCCGGCCCGGCGGTGGCTCGCGACCGAAGTGATCGGCCGCTTCCCGCCGCCGGCGGCGCTCGCTGCGGTTGGCCTCGCCGGCACCGACCTCGGCGTCAGCTTCGCCTGCGGGGAACGGCTGGTGTTCTTGTTCGGCGACTCGTGGACCCCCGATCGCAAGGACCAGGACGCCGACACCGTCGCCACCGCGCCGCTCGCCTGGCCGGCGAAGGGGCTGCCGGCGCCCACCTGGCTGACGACGGCCGGGCGCTTCCAGCCGCTGCGGGTGCGCGACGTGCCGCTCGGTGGCATGGAGGTGCCGGTCGAAGGCCTCGTCGTCGGCGACCGCAGCTACGTGTTCTTCTCCAGCGGTTGGGAGGCGCGCGCCGGCCGGCACAGCCACTCGGCGCTCGCCCACACCAAGGGGCTGGCCTTCGACCAGCTCGAGCTCGACCACCGCGTCGCCACCGACAAGTTCGTCAACGTCAGCATCGTCGCCGACGGCGACGACCTGTGGATCTTCGGCACCGGCGCCTACCGCAAGAGCAGCGTCTTCCTGGCCAAGGTCGCGGCCGCGGAGCTCGCCAACCGCTCGGCCTGGCGCTACTGGCCCGACCTGGTGCCCGACGAGTCGCGCGCGCGGCCGATCGTCGTCAGCGATTGCCTCGGCGAGATCAGCGTGCGGCGGCTGCCGAGCGGGATCCTGGCGATGACCATGAACGCGGCGTTGCCGCGCGGCATCCACCTGCGCACGGCCCTGCAGCCGACCGGGCCGTGGAGTGATCCGGTGCTGTTGTTCGACCCGAGCCGCGATGCTGGCTACGGCCGCACGATGCACCAGCGCAACGCCGCCGTCGGCTACGACGACGGCCTCGCCGAGCCCGGCCGCGAGGACCAGTGGGGCGGCGAGTACGGGCCCTACCTGGTGCCGGAGTGGAGCCGTTCGCCGGCGCCCGGCGTCGATGAGCTCGTCTATACCCTGTCGACCTGGAACCCCTACGGCGTGCTGCTCGTGCGCAGCACCGTCGTGGCGCCCGGCGTCGTGTGGTCGGCACCGGCCGAGGTGGCGCGGCCGGCGCCGGCCAAGGGCCTGCGCAACCTGAGCTTCGCCGGCGGCAAGTTGAGCGGTTGGCAGCAGGAAGGGGATGCCTTCGTCTGCCAGCAGCGGCCCGATCCGACCTGGTCCCTGTGCACCTACGTGGCGCCGGCCGGGGACGCGGTGCGCGGCCGGTTGTGGCAGGAGTTCACGGTGCCGGCTTTGGCGAAGGAGCTGCGCGGCTTCGTCTCCGGCGGCACCGAGTCGCTGCGGCTGGTGCGCGGCGACGAGGTCCTGCGCAGCACACGCGGCCCGCGCAGCAACGACGTCGAGGTGCTGGTGCGTTGGCGGCTCGACGACCTGCGTGGCCAGCGGCTGCGGCTCGAAGTGGTCGACGACTCGACCGCGCGCTGGGGCTTCGTCACCGTACGCGGGCTCGAACTGATCGATTGAGCGGCCGGGGCCGCGAGGCCCGTTGCGTTCGGGGCGCCTTCGCCGTGTCATGCGCGCATGCTCCGCCGCGCCGCGTCTGTGTTCCCGTTCGTGCTGGCCACGCTCGCCGCGCCGTTGTGCGCGCAGTTCCCGTCGCTCGAACAGGCGACGCGGGTCTACGACGGCACGGCCGGCGCCGATGCCACCTGGTCGGCGATGCTCGACGCGCTGGCGGCGAAGGACGTCGTCTTCCTCGGCGAGACCCACGTCGACGACGTCACCCACCAGGTCGAACAGCGGGTGCTGCAGGAGCTGCTGCGGCGGCGGCAGGGGCGCGTGGTGTTGTCGATGGAGATGTTCGAACGCGACGTGCAGGGCGTCGTCGACGACTACCTCGCCGGCCGCATCGACGAGGCGACGTTCCGCGCGAAGGCGCGGCCGTGGCAGAACTACGACGAGGCCTTCCGGCCGCTGATCGAGATCGCCAAGGCGGCGAAGATCCCGGTGGTGGCCGCCAACTTCCCGTCGCCGCTGCGGCGCGTGTTCGGCATGGGCGGCGGGGCGGCGGCGCTGGCCAAGCTGTCGCCCGAGCAGCGCGCGCTGATCCCGGCCGAGATCTTCCCGGCCAGTGACGCCTACTGGGAACGCGTCGACCGCGCCGTGCGCGGTCACATGGGTGGCGGCGGCGGCGGCACCGCCGAGGAACGGCTCTACGACACCCAGAACCTGTGGGACAACAGCATGGGCGATGCGGTGGCGCAGGCGCTCGTGCAGCACCCGGATCGGCTCGTGCTGCACATCGCCGGCGGCTTCCACGTCGCCTGGCACGACGGCACGGTGGCCCAGTTCGTGCGCCGCGCGCCGGGTCGTTCGTGCGCCGTCGTCAGCGTGCTCGGCGCCAGTGAGCTGCACCTGGCACGGCCCGAGCGCGACCGCGCGCAGGCGGACTGGCTCGTCTACTCGCGCACGCTGGCGCG
>JAEUHT010000111.1 GCA_016793265.1 Planctomycetota bacterium | reverse complement strand
CGTCGCGGCTGAGGTCGACGAGCTTCGGCAACAGGGCGCTGCGGCCAGCGGCGGCGACGACGAGCGCCGCTTCGCCGCGCACCAGCGGGTCCGCGTGGGTGAGCAGCCGCGCGGCGTCGTCGGCCACCAGCCGCTCGATGCTCTCCTGGGCCTGCGCGAAAGCGCTCAACAGCAGCAGCACGAGCGCGCCAGGTGCGAAGCCGCACCGTGCGGGTGGGCGTGCCCGCCCGGTTGGCCGGACCGCTGGTTGTTGCTCGCGAGCGTTCACAAGTGGCGTATCGGACCCGTAGTATCGCAGCTAGAGCCGGACGGGCCCAGCGCCGTTCCGGATCGGCCGCCCGGCGAGTGCCGCGCGGCGTGCGCCCCATGGCAAAGCCCGTTCCCAGGCTGGACGGCACCGCGGGACGCGGCCGGGCTGGACCGCCACGAAGCCAACGATGCGAGTCGCCGTACTGGATGCCTTTGCCGGAGTCGCCGGCGACATGTGGGTCGGCGCGCTGCTCGACGCCGGCGTGCCGCTGGCGCCGCTGCGCGAAGCCGTGCGTTCGCTCGGGTTGCCGGGCGTCGACGTGCGGGCGACGAAGGTGCAGCGTCAGGGGCTGACCGGCACCCAGTTCGTCGTCGACATCGCCACGGCCGACTTCATGCCGCTGCCGAGCCTGGCGCAGGGCGCGTTGCTGCTGCCAGGCGATGGGCACGCCCACCGCGGCCTCGCCGAGATCGAGGCGATCGTGCAGCGCGGCGCGCTGCCGGCTGCGGTCAAGGCCGACTGTCTGAAGGTCTACCGCGCCATCGGCGAGGTCGAGGCCGAGGCGCACGGGGTGCCGATCCAGCAGGTGCACTTCCACGAGGTCGGCGCCGAGGACACCATCGTCGACGTCGTCTGCGCCTGCCTCGGCCTGCACCTGCTCGGCGTCGAACAGGTGTTCGCCAACGGCATCGAGGTCGGCTCGGGCACGGTGCGCGCAGCCCACGGCCTGCTGCCGGTGCCGGCGCCGGCGACCGCCGCGTTGCTGCGCGGCATCCCGATCCGCCAGAGCCTGCCGGGGGAACGTACGACGCCGACCGGCGCCGCGCTGCTGCGCACGTTCGGCGCCGGCTTCGACGTGCCGATGACGCTGCGCAGCGAGGCGATCGGCTACGGCGCCGGCACGCGCGACACCGCCGAGGTGCCCAACCTGCTGCGGCTGACGGTCGGCACGCGCGTCGACTGCCACAGCCCGACGGCGCTGGTCGAGCTCACCTGCCAGCTCGACACCGCCACCGGCGAACAGGTCGGCTGGCTGCTCGAAGAGCTGCTGCGGCGCGCGGCCGTCGACGCCTTCGCGACGCCGATCACGATGAAGAAGGGCCGCCCCGGCGTGCTGCTGACGGTGTTGTGCGAGCCGGCGGCGGCGGCGCCGCTCACCACGCTGCTGCTCGAAGAGTCGTCGACGCTCGGGGTGCGCCGGCACGAGGTGTCGCGCAGCGTGCTCGAACGCCACGCCGAGACCCGCGACACACCGCTCGGCCGCGTCGTCTTCAAGGTGGCGCGGCTGCCGGGCGGCGCCGTGGTCGCCCGCCCCGAAGCCGACGAGGTGGCGCGCTTGTGCCGCGAACACGGCCTCGGCCGCGCCGAGGTGTTGCGGCGGCTCGGCGGCTGATCGGCCAGAACTGCCACGCGAAGGCCGACCTCGGGCGTGTGCGTGCGGGGTATCATGCCCCGCCGCCGCGCCGCGGCCCGAGCTCCCCGAGACCCTGCCGATGCCATCGACCTTCCACCGCGACCAGCCGTTCGACGGCCGCGTGCCGCCGCCCGACTTCGCCAACATCGAGACGACGCGCTTCTGCAATCTGCGGTGCCGCATGTGCATCCAGTTCCAGGACGGCACCACGGTCGCGGGCCCGCACATGGAGCTGGCGGAGTTCGAGCGCATCGCTTCGTCGCTGTTCCCGTACGTCACGCGCTGGCAGCCGTCGGTCTCTGGCGAGCCGACCATGTCGCACGGCTTCGAGGCGATGCTGGCGCTGGCCGAGCGCTTCGGCGTCAAGGCCGAGATGTTCAGCAACGGCACGCTGCTGAGCCCGAAGATGATCGAGCGGCTGGCGCCGAACCTCGGCGCGTTGTCGATCTCGTTCGACGGCGCCACCGCCGACACCTTCGAGAACATCCGCGAAGGCGCCGACTTCGAGCGGGTCGTCGGCAACATCAAGAGCCTCGTCGCGCACTGCCGCGCGCACCTGCCGGAGGACCTGCAGCCGTTCCTGTCGCTCAACTGCACGCTGATGGAGCGCAACATCCGCGAGCTGCCGCAGCTGGTGCGCTTCGCCAGCGAGCTCGGGCTCGACCAGCTCAGCTGCTACCACGTCTTCCCGGTCACCGACGAGATGCGGCGGCAGTCGCTCGTGCACCACCGCGAGCTGGCGCGCGCCTGCATCGACGAGGCGTTCGCCGTCGCCGCCGAGGTGGAGCTGTCGCTGCACGTGCAGGCGCTCGACCAGCTCACCGCGGCCACCGCCGTCGACCGCGACAAGAAGCGCGCGATCCCGACCCGCGACGGCGTCGTCGAAGGGCTGGAGAAGCGCTCCGCCACGCACGGCGACGGCCGCAGGTGGCCCGAACTCGACGCCCGCAACCCGCAGTTCGCCGCCATCCAGGCCCGCCGCGCCGAGGCGCGCGCGGCGTCCGGCTTCCCCGAACCGTGGACCGGCGCAGCCGCGAACGGCGAGTCGATGTGGTTCTGCGACTTCCTCTGGCACAAGACCTACGTCAGCATCGGCGGCGACGTGCGCGCCTGCTGCGTCGACGGCAACCCGGTGCTCGGCAACCTGCTGCAGCAGCCGTTCGAACAGGTGTGGAACAACGACAACTACCGCAACATGCGGCTGCGGTTGGCGGCCAAGGCGCCCGCCCCGACCTGCCGCGGCTGCATGCACATCCGCGAGGAACGTGACCCGGTGCTGGTCGCGCGGTATCTGCAGGGGCAGCGGCCACCGCGCGCCGACGAACTGCCGGCGCTGCCGCCGGCGCTCGATCCGATGCAGCGCCGCCGCCAGCGCAGCGGCCCGCCACCCGAGCTGAGCTGGCCGCCGGAGCCGTGGGCCCACAGCTACGTGCTGGAGTTCTCGCTCGACGACTTCGCCTCGATCCTGTTCACCACCGACGGCCCGATGGGCGGCCCGGCGATCCGCACCAGCCGCTACCAGGTGCCGCTGTGGGCGTGGCGCGATGCGCCGGTCGACCGCTCGATCGCCTACCGGGTGATCGCCTGCCTGCCGAACGAACGCCGTGAGGTCGCGCGCGGCGCCGTGCCGGCGGAGGTCACGCCCGGCCCATGAACTCGCCGGTCTCGGTGCTGATGCGCACGCGCTCGCCCTGCTTGATGTGCGCCGGCACCTTGATCTCGAGGCCGGTGTTGCACTTCGCCGGCTTCTGCACGCTGCTGACGGTGTCGCCGCGCACGGCCTCTTCCGTCTGCACGATCACCAGTTCGACCATCGCCGGCAGCTGCACCGTCAGCGCCTCGCCCTCGCAGAACACCACCGTGCAGTTGCTGTTCTCGGTGATGTAGAGCATGGCGTCGCCGATGACCTCGGCGCTCAACACGAACTGGTCGAAGGTCGTGTTGTCCATGAAGGTGTAGCCGAGCGAGTCCTTGAACAGGTACTGCGACTCGCGCGAGTCCAGGAAGACCAGGTCGAGCTGGTCGCTGGTCTTCATGCGCACTTCCTTCTGCCGGCCGTTCTTGAGGTTCTTCAGGTTGAGGTGGTGGATCGCGCGCAGGTTGCCCGGCGTGAGGTGGTCGTACCTCGTGATCTGGTAGAGGTCGCCCTCGAAGCGGATGACCATGCCCTTCTTGGCCTCGGTGACGCGGATCGCCATGTCGGATTCGGAACGGTGGTGGGGTGCGGGTGCGGGGGGAACGGCCACACGGCGGCCGATCGGGCCGAAGAAGGTAGCGCTTGAGCTTCGCCGTGGCGAGGGTTGCCTCGGCCCCGGTCGGCTCCTCCAATGCCCGCCATGCAATCCTCCCATGCCGTCGATCGTCGGCAGTTCCTCGGTCTCGGCGCGGGCCTGCTCGGCGCCGCCTGCGCCTCGCGCCTGCCCGGGTCGAGCGGCGTGCAGCAGCCGGCGCCGCCACTGTTCGTGCTGAGCCTCGCCGAGTGGTCGTTCCACCGCGCCCTGGCGGGCAAGGTGATGACCAACCTCGACTTCCCGGCCAAGGCCCGGGAACTCGGCATCGACGGCGTCGAGTACGTGAACTCGTTCTTCAAGGACAAGGCGCGCGACGAGAAGTACCTGACCGAACTGCAGAAGCGCTGTGCCGACCAGGGGGTGCAGAGCGTGCTGATCATGTGCGACGGCGAGGGGGCGCTCGGCGACGCCGATGCCGCCGCTCGCAAGCAGGCGGTCGAGAATCACCACCGCTGGGTCGAGGCCGCGGCGCGGCTCGGCTGCCACTCGATCCGCGTCAACGCGCAGAGCAGCGGCAGCTACGAGGAGCAGCAGAAGCTCGCCGCCGACGGCCTGCGCCAGCTCTGTGAGTACGGCGACAAGCACAACATCAACGTCCTCGTCGAGAACCACGGCGGCCTGTCGTCGAACGGCAAGTGGCTCAGCGGCACGCTGGCGATGGTCAAGCACCCGCGCATCGGCGCGCTGCCCGACTTCGGCAACTTCCGCGTCAGCGCGACGGAGGAATACGACCGTTACCAGGGCACCGACGAGCTGATGCCGTTCGCGCGCGGCGTCAGCGCCAAGAGCCATGCCTTCGACGAACGAGGTGAGGAGACGCGCACCGACTACCACCGCATGCTCGAGATCGTCGTCGTCAAGCACGGCTACCGCGGCTTCGTCGGCATCGAGTACGAAGGCGACAAACACAGCGAGCAGGAAGGTGTGGTGCTGACGCGCGACCTGCTGCGGAAGGTGCGTGCGGAACTCGCGGCCAAGCTCACGGCGAGCCAGAAGGAAACCGGGCGATGAACGAGCGCTTGCAGCGGCTGCAGACCTATCCGATGGAGCAGCTCGCCGGCTGGCGCCGGCAGTTGGAGCAGCGTGGCGTGACGGTGTTCGACTTCGGCACCGGCGATCCGCGCGAACCGACGCCGGCGATCTTGCGCCAGGCCATGTTCGACGGCACGGCCGCGGTGAGCCAGTATCCGCCGACGGCGGGCACGCCGGCGCTGCGGCACGCGGCGGCGGGTTACCTGCAGCGGCGCTTTGGCGTCCGCATCGATCCCGACAGCGAGGTGCTGGCGACGCTCGGCAGCAAGGAGGCGTTGTTCCACCTGCCGATGACGTTCGTACAGGTGCCGAGCGACAAGGACCTCGTGCTCTACGGCGAGCCGGCCTACCCGGTCTACGAGATCGGCGCCCTGTTCGCCGAGGCCTGGACCTACGCGGTGCCGCTGTCGGTGCAGAACGGCTACGCGATGGACCCCGACGCGCTGCCGGAGTCGGTGCTGCGCCGCGCCTCGGTGGTGTTCCTGAACTACCCGCACAACCCGACCGGCTTCTGCTTGCCCGATGCGCTGTTCGAGCGCTGGGTCCAGGTGCGTGAGGAGTACGGCTTCGTGCTGGTCAGCGACGAGTGTTACGTCGACCTGCACTACGAAGGGCCGGCGCCGCGGAGCCTCTTGGAGTTCGGCAAGAAGGGCTGCCTCGCCGTGCATTCGTTGAGCAAACGCTCGGGCATGACCGGCTACCGCTCCGGCTTCGTCGCCGGCGACCCGCAGCTGATCGCGCGCTACCGCCAGTTCCGCGCCAGCATGGGCACGGCGCCGCAGGAGTTCGTGCAGGCGGCGGCGACGTTGGCCTGGACCGACCCGGGCCACGTCGCCGAGCGCGTGCGCACCTTCGGCAGCAAGCGCGACGTGCTGCTGCAGATGTGCCGGGAACGTGGGCTCACGGTGCACGGCAGCCAGGCCGGGCTCTACCTGTGGGTCGAGGTGCCGCCCGGCATCGACGACGTCGACTACGCCGCCCGTTGCCGTGAGGTCGGCATCCTGGTCGCGCCGGGCTCCTTCTTCGCCGGCGGCCGCGACCGAGGCCAGGAACGCTACGTGCGCCTGGCGCTGGTGCCGACGGTCGAACAGTGTCGCGCCGCCGCCGCGCTGTGGCCGCGCTGACGGCGTCGGCCGCGGCCGCCTCAGCGCCTGCCGCCGCGTTCGATCGGCAGGCCGCAGCCGGCCCAGAAGGCGATGCCGCCCTTGAGGTTGGCGACCTTGGTGAAGCCGGCCTGGGTCAGGATCTCGCAGGCCCACAGGCTGCGGCGGCCGTGTTCGCAGTGCACCAGCCAACTGGCGTCGCGGTCGAGCTCGGCGAGCCGCTGCTGGAGTTCCTGCACCGGGATCAGGGTGGCGGCGGCGAGGCGGTGGCTCTGGTATTCGGGCGCGGTGCGCACGTCGAGCACACGCAGCTTCGGGTCCTGCTGCAGCTCCTGGTGGGCGTCGGCGGGGGACAGGTCGCGGTACTTCATGCGTCGGCATCGGACCGCCGCGCCGCGCGCCCGTCAACGCGGCCGTTGCGCGGCGCCGGCCGCGGCGCCAACGTAGCGGCATGCCGCCGCCCCCTGCCCGCCTGCCCACCTCGCCGTGGTCGCTCGGCCGTTCGCTCGGCATCGTGCTGCTGGTGGGGCTCGTGGCGTGGTGGGGTGCCTGGCACGGCGCGTTCGTCTTCGACGACCACCCGGCGATCGAGGACAACGAAGCGCTGCGGGCCGGCGATTGGTGGAGCGCCGCGTTCGCGCCGCCACACCAGCCGCTGGCCAACCGGCCGCTGGCGACGCTGACGATCGCGCTCGACTTCTGGGTGTTCGGCGTCGGGGCGTTCGGCCCGCACCTGACGAACGTGCTGCTGCAGCTCGCCAACGGCGCCGTGCTGTTGCTGCTGCTGCGGCGCCTGCTGCGCGCCCCCAACCTCGCCGGTTCGTGGGCCCAGGCGCACGCCTCTGGCCTCGCCGTGGCGATCGCCACGCTCTGGGTCGCGCACCCGCTGGCCGCCGACGCGGTCGCCTACGCGACGCAGCGCTCGACCCTGTTGTTCTCCGGCTGTCTGCTGCTCGGCCTCTGGGCCACGTTGCGCGGCCGCTTCGGGCTCGTCGTGCTGGCGTTCGCCGCCGGCATGGCCAGCAAGGAGGACTTCGTGGTGGCGCCGCTGCTGCTGCCGCTGTTCGTGCGCGCGTTCGTACTGCCGGACTGGCGCGCGCTGGCGGCGTGGCGCTCGCGGTTCATGGTGGTGGCGGCGACGTGGAGCGTGCTGGTGGCGTGCGTCTGGCTCGGGCCGAGCAACGCCACCGTCGGTGCCGGCAACGAGCTGCAGGTGACGCCGTTCGATTGGCTGTGTACGCAGGCCTCGGTGGTGCTGCACTACCTGCGGCTCGCCCTGGTGCCGTGGCCCCAACGCGGCGCCTACGACTGGGACTTCGTGCGCGACTGCACGGCGGCGATGCTGCCCGGGCTCCTGGTGCTGGCCCTGCTCGCGGCGACGGTCGTGGCGTGGCGGCGTCGGCCGTGGCTCGGCTTCTGCGGCGCCTGGTTCTTCCTGTTGCTGGCGCCGACGTCGAGCGTGCTGCCGATCGTGACCGAGGTCGTCGCCGAACGGCGCGCCTACCTGCCGATGCTGGCGGTGCTGGTGCCGGTGCTGCTGCTGGTGGCCCGGCACCTGCCGGTGCCGGTGCGGCCGCTCGCGCTCGCCGCGTTGCTCGTGGTGGCGGTGCTCGGCGCCCGCGCGCGCGTCGCCGCCTACGCCGACGAGCCGACCTTCTGGGCCGATGCCTTCGCCAAACGAACGCCCGGCTGCCGCAGCCACCTCGGGGCGCAGATCCTCAGCAACCACGGCGCCATGCTGTTCTCGGCGGGCAACGTCGAGGCGGCGGCCAAGCTGTTCGACGAGGCGATGTCGTGTGAGGCGCCGACGATCGAGGAACGGCTGCACCATGCGGTGTCGCTGCAGGTGCGTGGGCGCACCGCCGAAGGTCTGGCCGCGCTCGAACAGCTCGCGCGCGACAACCCCGACCACGCCGAATCGCAGGGTTCGCTCGGCACCGCCCTGCTGCAGGGCATTTATCAGGATGGGGCGCCGAAGGCGGACGACCCGCGGTTGCCGCGCGCCGAGGCCGCCTTGCGCCGGGCGCTGGAGCTGTCGCCGCGCCGGCAGGCGTTCTGGAACTCGCTCGCCGTCGTGCACGAACTGCGGCAACACTGGCAGCAGGCGGAGGCCGCCTTCCGCCGGGCCACCGAGCTCGGCCAGCAACGGATCGAACCGTTCGTCGGCCGCGCCCGCATGCTCGCGCGCCTCGGCCGCGGTGCCGAGATCCAGCCGATGTTCGACGCCCTGTTCCAGTCGCGCCCCGACGACGTCAGCTTGCGCCTGCTCTACGTCAACCAGCTGCTGCAGAACGGCGACCGCGCGCGCGCCGCCACCATGCTGCGCGAGGTGCTGCGCATCGACCCGCACCACGCCGAAGCCGCCGCCGCCCTGCGCCAACTCGGCCAGTAGGTGGTCATGCAGCGGGAGCGCACCACGCCGCTGCCATCCGCATCGCCCTCGCCTCAGTAGTTCTCCACCCCTGAGGACACGGTCCCCGAGGAATGGAACAGCAGCTCGACCCCGTTCGTCGCCGTTGCGCCGCGCCCGAGCGGGCGTCGGCTCCAACCCGGCGGGCGAAGCCCGTGGTTCGCACGTTCCCTAGTAGCCGGCGGACTCGGGCAGCCGCAGCTCGATCGCGGTGGTCTGCCCGGCGACCAGCGTCACCGTCTGCAGCACGATCCAGTGGGATCTGAACGGGTCCTGGTTGCCGCTCTGCTGGGCCTCCTGCCACAGCTT
>JAEUHT010000090.1 GCA_016793265.1 Planctomycetota bacterium | reverse complement strand
CTGTTGGTGCGGCAGCAGGGCACGGCCCGCGAACGGCTGCGCGCGCGGCGCATCGGCGACCAGCTCGAACTGCTGCCGGACGGCGGCATCGTACCGGTCGGCGACGTGCTGTTGCGCGACCTCGACGGCATCTACTGGCATGGTGCGGCTGGCCGGCTGGCGCGGGTCTCTGTCAACCAGGCGTCGACGTCGCTGGCGGCGTGGCGCAGCGAGGCGGAGACCCTGCCGCTGGTCGGCGCCGAGGAGGTGCCGTGGGCCGGACCGCGCGGCGAACGGGAGCCGGTGTCGGCCGCGCCGGTGGCGCGGCGGCTGCTGCCGCAGAACGAGCTGCCGAACGGCAGCTACCTCTTGATGACGCAGGTGGCGCCGTGGCTCGACCAACACGGGCTCGAGGTCGCCTTCGACGACCGGCGCCACTTCGTATTCGGCACCATGAGCGCGGAGGACTTCGTGCGATGAGCGCGCCCCTGCTCGAAGTGCGCGGCCTCTGCCGCAGCTACCCGCGCGTGCAGGCCGTGCACGACCTGTCGTTCGAGATGCAGCGCGGCGCCATCATGGGCTTCGTCGGCCCGAACGGCGCCGGCAAGACGACGACGATGCGCATCATCGCCACGCTCGACGTGCCCGACGCCGGCGACGTGCGCATCGGCGGCGCCTCGGTGCTGGTGGAGCCGCGCACGGCGCGGCTGGCGATCGGCTACATGGCCGACCAGTTCCATCCGTACCCCAACCTCGACGTGCTGCAGTACCTCGACTTCTTCGCGCGCGCCTACGGTCTGCGCGGGCGGCAGCGGCTGCAGACGGTGCGCTCGGTGGCGAGCTTCTGCGGCCTGTTGGAGTTCGCCGACCGGCCGGCGACCGGCCTGTCGAAGGGCATGGGCCAGCGCCTGCACCTCGCCAAGACGCTGCTGCACGACCCGCAGCTGCTGATCCTCGACGAACCGGCCTCCGGGCTCGACCCGCGCGCGCGCATCGAGTTCCGCGAACTCGTGCGCGAGCTCGCGGCCAGCGGCAAGAGCGTGCTGATCAGCTCGCACATCCTGCCCGAGCTCGGCGAGATGTGCGATTCGGTGATCGTCATCGAGAAGGGCCGGCGCGTCGTCAGCGGCAGCATCGCCGACATCCAGAAGTCGGTGCAACACGAGACCGTCGTGCTGCTGCGCGTGTTGCGCGCGGCGGACGCCGCCGAGCGGTTCCTGCTCACGCAGCCGCACGTGCACGAGGTCGCCGTCGACGGGCCGCGGCTGCGGTTCCGCTTCGACGGCGCCGACGAAGCGCTCGGCGAACTGCTCGCGCGCGCCGTCGCCGCGGGCCTCGTCGTGATCGAGTTCCGCCGCGTCGAGGCCGACCTCGAGCACATCTTCCTGAAGACCACGCAGGGGAACCTGCAATGAGCCCGCCCGCCGTCGAAGCGTCCCCGTCCCCGTCGCCGTCGCCTGCCCCGTCGTCGTCGCCGCCGGCCGCCGCCGACTGGTCGGCCCGGTCCGATCACCTCAACGCGATCCTCGTGCGCGAGGTGCAGCAGGCGGTCAAGGGGCGCGCGTTCGCGATGACGATCCTGATCGCGCTGACCGTCGTCATCGTCGTCGCCACGCGCACGATGGGGCGCGCGCGCTACGCGACGACGCCGGGGCGCGAGGTGTTCGACGCCGGCCTCGCGCTGCTGGCGCCGCTGATCCTGTTCGTGGTGCCGATGCAGGCGTTCCAGTCGATGCGCCTCGAGCTGCGCTCGGGCATCGTCGAACAGCTGCTGCTGACCCGGCTGTCCCCGCGCGCGATCCTGGCCGGCAAGCTGCAGGCGGCGATGGTGCAGTTCGTGCTCTACGTGTCGTTGCTGTCGCCGCTGCTGGCCACCAGCTACCTGCTGCGCGGCATCGACCTGCCGACCATCGGCCTGACCATGGTGTTCGGCTTCGTGATGTGCCTCGTCGCCACCGCCTTCGCGGTGTCGTCGGCGGCGCAGGCGATGCTGCCGTCGCTGCAGGCGATCGCCAACCTGGCCACGGCGTTCGGCCTCGGCATCCTCACGGTGATGACGATGGCGTTCGTCGCCAGCAGCGGTTACTCGCGGGCGATGGCCTGGTGGTGGAGCAGCGGCACCGTGCTGCCGGTGGCGAGCGGCATCGTGCTGCTGGCAGTGCTGACGATGCTGTTGTCGCTGCTGGTCGCGCGCTGCCACCTGCTGCACGCGTTCGAGAACCGTTCGACCGGCTTCCGCGCGCTGCTGTTCGCGTGCTTGCCGCTGGCGGTGGCGTGGGTGTTCGGCTGCAACGAGGCCCGCCACCGCGCCTCGCTGCTGCTCGGGCTCGGCGCGGGCCTGCTCGTGGTCGCCGCCGCCTTCGCCCTGTTCCTGGTCACCGAACCGCGCGCCCTGTCGGTGCGGGTGCGCGCCCACGTGCCGGGGAACGGCCTCGCCGCGCTGCTGGCGAGCCCGTTCCTGCCGGGGCGCGACCGCGGCCTGCTGTCGCTGCTGCTGTTCTGCGTCCTGCTGGTGCCGGTGTTCCTGCTCGGATCGACGCTGGCGTCGTCGTCGTTGCGCGCGGAGTGGGGCCTCAGGTTCCTAGCACTCGGCGGCACCTACACCATGATCTACGCCGCGCTGCTGCATTGGCTGCGCGGGCGCCTGCCCGAGACGCAGGGTGGCAGCCACACCGCGCGCTTCCTGGCCCCGGTGCTGATCGCCGCCGCCTGCATCGTGCCGGCGCTGGTCGACGTGTTCGTGCGCGGCGAGGTCGACGACTGGCACGTCGGCCACGCCTTGAATCCGTTCTGGACCATCAACCACCTGCTGTGGCAGCAGGAACGGTGGGCGAAGTGGATGCCGGTCGTCCTGCTGGCGCTGGTCGCCGTCGTGACGTGGCGCCTGCCGGCGATGCTGCGCGGCGTGGCCGAGGTCCAGCGCGCGGCGTCGGCGCGGCGCCGGGGGCAGATCGATGCCTGAGCCGGCCGCGTTCGCCGCCGAGGTCGACGCCGCGGTCTTGCGCTACCGCCTGCGCTTCGGCGGGCGGCGCTACCGCGGTCGCAGCGGGGACCGGCTCGGCTCGGCGCCCGGCAGCTCGCTGGAGTTCCTCGACTTCCGCGACTACGTGCCCGGGGACGACCTGCGCCTCGTCGACTGGAACGGTTATGCGCGCACCGACCAGCTGCGCGTGCGGCAGCAGAGAGAGGAGGTGTCGCCGTTCGTCGACGTCGTCGTCGACGACTCGGCGTCGATGGCCTCGACTTCGGGCAAGGAACGGGCGGCGCGGGCGCTGGTGGCCGGCCTCGTCGGTTGGGCGCGGCGCGATGGCGCGCTGCCGCGGGTGCTGCGGCTCGGCGGCGACGTGGTCGAGCCGGCGGCGTTGACGTTCGCCGGGGCGCCGCTGCCGCGGCTGCCGCAGGTGCCGCTGCGCATGGCGTCGGTCAGGGTGCTGGTCAGCGACGGTCTGTGGCCGGTCGAGCCGCGGCCGCTGCTGCGTGGCCTCGCCGCCAACGCCGCCTGGCTGGTCTGTCTGCAGCTGCTCGACCCGTGGGAGCTGGCGCCGACCCCGGGCGCGGCGCTGACGCTGCACGACGTCGAGACCGGCCAGCGGCTCGACGTGCGCCTCGACCAGGTGCGGCTCGACGCCTACCACTCGCGGCTGCAGCGGTTGGTCGAGGACCTGCGCGCGACGGTGGCCACGGTCGGCGGCACGCACGTGCGGGTGACCGCGGACGCGCTGGCCGGCATGTGTGCGCGCGACCTGTTGCCGGCCGCCTTGGTGGAGTCGGCATGACCTTCACCAACCCGCTCGGCCTGTTGGCGCTGCTGGCGCTGCCGGCCGTGCTGGTGCTGCACCTGTTCCGCCGCCGGCTGCCCGAACGCAAGGTCGCCGCCCTGTTCTTGTTCGCCGATGAGGTGCTGGTCGCCGCCGCCGGCCGCACGCGCACCCGGCTGTTGCGCACGCCGTCGTTGTGGCTCGAGCTCGCGGCGGCGCTGGCCTTCGCGCTGTGGCTCGCCGGCCTCGGTTTCGGCGGTACCGCGGCGCGGCACGTCGTCGTCGTACTCGACGATTCGGCGTCGATGGGCGCCACCGGCACCTACCAACGCGCCCGCGCCGCCGCCGCCGAACGGCTGCAGCAGCTCGCCGGCGGCGACCTCGTCAGTGTGCTGCGCAGCGGCCCCGAGGCGACGATCCTGGTCGGGCCGCGGGCGCGCGCGGCCACCGCGGCGCCGGCGCTGGCAGAATGGCGGCCGGTGCGCGCGCGCCACGACCTCGGGCCGACCTTGGCGCTGGCGCGTGAACTCGCGCGCGACGGCGAGGTGGTGGTGGTGAGCGACGAGGCGCGGCCGGCCGGGGCCGAGGACCTCACCTGGATCGCCTGCGGCGAGGCCCTGCCGAACCGCGCCGTGCTCGCCGCCGAACGCCGGCCCAACGCCGGCGGTGGAGAGCTGGTCCACGCGCGCGTGGCGGCGTTCGGCCGCTTGCCGGCGACGCCGATCGAGCTCCGCTTGTTCGACGGCGACCGCGAGCTGGCGCGGCAGGCGCTCACCTTCCAGGACGGCATCGCCGTGGCCGAACTGCCGGCGCCGACCGCGGCGCCGTGGCTCCGCCTGCAACTGCCCGCCGATGCGCTGGCGATCGACGACGCGGTCTGGCTGGCGGCGCACCGGCCGCGGCCGGTGCGGGTGGCCAACCTGCTGCCCGCCGGGCTCGCCGCCGCGCTGGCCTGGCCGCGGGTGCTGGCGGCGTTGCCCGACTGCGAAGTGGTCGCCGACCCGCGCCGCGCGCAGCTGCTGCTGTCGACGGCGCCGGGGGCCCTCTTGCCGGGGCAGACCGAGATCGTGGTGGCGGCGGCGGGCGAGACCAAGCTCCTGGCGAGCGGGCCGTTCGTCGTCGACCGCGCCCACGACTGGTGGCAGGGCACGTCGCTCGACGCCGTGCGGTGGTGCTTCGCGCGCCGCGAGCTGCCGGGTCGCGCGCTGGTGCTCGCGGGCAACGACGTGCTGGCCAGCGAAGAGCTGCTCGCCGCCGGCCGGCGCTGGTGGCGCGCGCTCGATCCGGCCGCCGGCAACCGCGTGCGCGCGCCGGACGGGCCGATCCTGTGCGCCAACGTGGTCGAGGCCGGCCGCCTCGACGCGCCGGGGCCGGCGGCGCCCGAGGTGCTGCTGCACCACGAAGCGCGCCTGCGCCGCGAGCCCGCGGCAGCCGCCACGACCCTGCAGCTGCTGGCGCCGCACGGCCAGCGGCGGGCGCTGGCGGCCGGCGACGTGGTGGCGTTCGTGCCCGATGCCCCCGGCCTGTGGCGCCTCGTCGACGACGGCGGCGCCGAGGTGGCGACGTTCGCGGCGCGCTTCGTCGACGCCCGCGAGAGCGACCTCGGCGCTTTGACCACGGCGACGTTCGTGGCGCAGCAAGCTGCGGCCGCGACGCGCGGGCCGACGCTCGCGCGCGACGAGAGCTTCGAACGGCGGCTGCTCGCGCTCGTCGTGCTGGTGCTGCTGCTGCTCGATTGGGCCTGGGCGCTGCGGAGGTCCTGGTGATGCAGTTCGTGCACCCCGAGGCGTTCCTGCTGCTGCCGCTGCTGGCGCTGTGGCTGCGCCGCCGGCTGTGGCCCCACCCGCTGCTCGGCCTGCTCCGCGTCGCCGTCGTGCTGCTCGTGCTGACGATGTTCGCCGAGCCCTACGTCACCGGGGCCGACCCCGGCCGCGATGTCGTCGTGGTCGTCGACGCTTCGCGCTCGATGCCGGACGGCGAACTCGCGCGCGCGCAGGAGTTCGTGCGCGAGCTGGCCGGCGAACTCGCCGCCGACGACCGCCTCGGCCTCGTGCGCTTCGGCCGCGACGCGCGCGTCGAGCGGGTGCCGACCGCGGACTTCCATTGGCCCGACGTGGTGCACGAGCTCGATGCCGACGGCAGCGACCTGGCCGCGGCCGTGCACGCGGCGGCGGCGCTGGTGCCGCCCGGGCGCCAGGGCTCGCTGCTGGTCTGGAGCGACGGCGAGGCGACCGGCGAGTCCGCCCTGGCGGCGGCGCGCGCGGCGGCGCGGCGCGGACTGCGGGTCGACACCGTGTTGGCGACGCGCGCGCTCGGCCACGACATCGCGGTGGTGGAGCTGTCGCTGCCGGCGCAGGTCGCGGTCGGCGAGCCGTTCGCGATCGGCGCCGTGGTCACCGCCGACGCGCCCGGCCCGGTGACGTGGCAGCTGTCGGTCGACGGCGAGGTCGTGCGCCGCGGCGAGGCCACGCTGGTCGCCGGCCGCAACGTGCTGCAGTTCCAGCGGCGGCTCTTGGCGGTGGGCGAACACGAACTGCACTTCGCCGTGCAGGGTCGCGGCGACGTGCGGCCGGAGAACGACCGCGGCCTCGCCGCCGTGCGCGCCACTGCGGCGCCGCGGCTCTTGTGCGTGACCCCGGGCGGGCGCGAGGACCGGCTGACGCGCACGCTGCGCCTGTCGGGGCTCGCCGTCGACGTCACCGCCCCGGCCGCGGCGCCGCTGACGCTCGCCGGGCTCGATGCCTATCGCGCCGTGGTGCTCGAAGACGTGCCGGCGGCCGACCTGCCGACCGGCGCCATGCGCGCGCTGGCGAGCTGGGTGAAGGACCTCGGCGGCGGCCTGTTGATGACGGGCGGTCGCGCCAGCTTCGGCGTCGGCGGCTACCACCGGTCCCCGGTCGAGGACGTGCTGCCGGTGACGATGGAGATCCGCGACGAACAGCGGCGCTTCGGTTTGGCGATGGCGATCGCGCTCGATCGTTCGGGGTCGATGCGCGCCGAGGTCGGCGGCGAGACCAAGATGGCGCTGGCCGACCGCGGCGCCGCCGCCGCGATCGACCTGCTGTCGGCGATGGACAGCGTGGTGGTGTTCGCCGTCGACCAGGCCGCGCACGAGGTGGTGCCGCTGCAGCCCGTGAACGACAAGCAGGCGCTCGGCGCCACGGTGCGCGCGATCGAGTCGGAGGGAGGTGGCATCTACGTCGGCGCCGCCCTGCACGCCGCCGCCGAGGCGCTGGCCTTGGCGCGGCAGCAGAACCGGCACCTGGTCCTGTTCGCCGACGCCAGCGACAGCGAGGAGCCAGGCGATTACCGCAGCTTCGTACCGTCGCTCGCCGCCGCCGGCATCACGGTGTCGGTGATCGGGCTCGGCAGCGATGCGGACTCCGACGCGGCGCTGCTGCGCGAGATCGCGGCGCTCGGCAACGGCCGTTGCCAGTTCGTCGCCAACGCCGCCGAGCTGCCGCGGGTGTTCGCGCAGGAGACCATCCAGGTGGCGCGCTCCTCGGTGGTGGAGGCCACGACGAAGGTGCTGGTGCGGCCCGGGCTCGACGGGCTCGGCGACCTGCCGCGCGACGTGCCGCCGCTCGCGGGGTATTCGATCGCCTGGCTGCGGCGCACGGCCGAAGAGGCGCTGCGCGCCGACGACGACTACCACGCGCCGCTGCTCGCGCACTGGCAGATCGGCCTCGGCCGCGCCGCGGCCTGCCTCGCCGAGGTCGACGGCGCGCTCAGCGGGGCGTTGGCGACGTGGCCGCGCTACGGCGACTTCTTCGTCACGCTGGCGCGCTGGCTCGTCGGCGGCCAGCCGCCCGGGGTGTTCGTGGCGGCGCGCCGCCAGGGTGCGGTCGGCGAGATCACGGTCGAGGTCGACGCGGCGCGCGCGGCGGTGCTCGACGGCGTGCGCGGCGTCGTCACCGCGCCGGATGGCCGCGCCAGCGACCTCGTCTTCGCGAGCGCGGCGCCGGGCCGCCTCGTCGCCCACGTGCCGCTGCGCTCTGCCGGCATCTACCGCGGCGCCGCGACGATCGGGGGCGAGGTGCTGCGGCTGCCGCCGTTGGCGCTGCCGTACTCCCCGGAGTTCGCGCCGCCGCCCGACGAACGCGCCGGCGAGCGCCTGCTGCGCGACGTCGCGCGCGCCACCGGCGGCACCTTCGCGCCGATGCCTGGCGCCGTCGCCGCGGGCCCGCGCGACAGCCGCGGGGCCGTTGATCTCGGCGCCTGGTTCGCGGTCGCGGCGCTACTGGCGATGCTGGGCGAGATCCTGGTGCGGCGTTTCGACTGGCGACTGCCGCAGCGCACTCCGTCGCCGGTCGCGACGGTTGCTGCCGACGTGCATCAGGCCGGCAACAAAGCCGCGGGTGCGTCCTCCGCGAGTTCCGCCGGGACTCCGACGAGCGGTGGCACCGCGATCCCGGGTCTGCTCGGCACCCTCGACAAGGCGCGTCGTCGCGCCGAACGCAGACCCTGAGCCGGGCGAGTTGCGCAACATGACGGTTCTCCGCATCGGGCCGCGCGCGCCCGCGTCGCGAGTCGCAACTGGGGGGTATGCTCGTGAACCACGTTCGCTAGCATGCCCCCGCTCGTGGCGCCGACACATGGTCGTCGCCGCAGTCCCCGTTCCCTGTTCTCCCAAGAAGGCACCATGCATTTCCGCAATCTCGCGCTCGGCGCCCTGTCGGCAGCCCTCGGTGCGTTCACGCTGCAGGCCCAGTGCTACGAGCCCAACACGGGCTCCCTGCTGCTGACCGGTGACGACGCCGTCTCGACGGTGCAGTCGCTCGGCTTCGCCTTCCCGTTCAACGGCACGACCTACACCGACTGCTACGTCACCACGAACGGCCTGATCTACCTGTCGAACGGCGCGCTGCCGGCGACGCCGGCCAGCGGTTGCTGCGCCGGTTCGACCGCCACGCTGGTCACCGGCGACCCGAAGATCGCCGCCTACTGGACCGACCTCAACGTCGTCGCCGGCACCGGCCAGCTGTTGTTCAACAACACGCTGCCCGGCAAGTGTGTCATCACCTGGCAGGACACCTACGAGTACGGCACCACGAACGCGCGTACGATCCAGCTCACGCTCTGGGTCACGGGTGAGGTCGACGTGCTCTACGACGGCCGCTGCACGAACGCGACGCACACGGTGCTCGTCGGCATGTCGGAGGCTGCAGGCGCGGCGGTGCCCGCGGCGATCGATGTCACGGCTGGTGGTGTGTCGGCCACGACCACGAACTACGAGCTGTTCAACACGACCACGAACCTGGTCGACGTCGCCGGCAACTTCGTGCAGTTCTTCGCGACGTTGCCGGGCTACGCCTGGGTCAACACGTCGTGCCCGTCCGGCAGCAACACGAACTACGGCACCGGCTGCTACGACATCGTCGGCAGTGACTCGATCTACAACATCGTCTCGCCGCCCGCGACCGCTGCGACCGTGCTCTCGGGCGCGGCCTACACGTTCACGCCGGCTGGCCAGACCTACCTGCTGACGAGCGGCGGCACCTACGTCGCGCCGACCGCGGCGGTTGACCTGACGCTGACGGATGACTCGGCGGTCACGACGCCGGCCCTGACGACGCCGTTCCCGTACCCGGGTGGCGTCGCCACGAGCTTCTCGGTGTGCAGCAACGGCCACGTCGCCGTGGCGGCGGGCAACTCGACGGCCTACGCGCCGGTCGCCGCGACGATGCTGAACAACCCGCAGACGGCGTGGTACTCGTGGCACGACTACAACCCGGCCGCGGCCGGCAGCGGCAAGGTCAAGTTCGAGCAGATCGGCACCGTCACCTACATCACCTGGGACGGCGTCTACAACTTCGGCGCCACGGTGGCGACCGGGGCCAGCACCTGGCAGATGCAGTTCGACAGCGCCACGGGCACCGTCGTGATCGCCTACCAGACGGTCTCGGCGGACGCGCACACGCTGCCGGCCGGTGAGCCGCACCTGATCGGCTACTCGCCGGGCGGCGCGTCGAACGACGATGGCGTGGTCGACTTCACGACCGCGCTGCCGATGATGGTGCCGCTGACGGGCACCGTGCACGCGATGACGCTGAACGCCGACGTGCGGCCCGTGTCGACGGCTTCGACGGGCACCGTCGTCAACTACACGCTGGCGAACGTGCCGGAGCTGATCCCGAGCTCGGGCATCTACGTCGGCCTGCAGATCTTCAGCTTCAGCAGCGTGCCGGCCCCGGGCCTGGACATGGGCTTCCTCGGCATGCCCGGCTGCTGGCTCCTGGTCGGCGGTCTCGACGTCATGTTGTCGCAGGTGTCGCTGTCGCCGACGCAGGTCACGCCGCTGTCGGTGCCGCCGGGCGTCTCGCCGGGCTTCCAGCTGTTCGCGCAGGGCGTCGGCATGATCACGCCGGGCTCGCTGCCGGGCGGCCTCAACGCCTTCGGCGCCGAGACCAGCAACGCCGTCGCCAGCGTCGTCGGCCAGTGGTGAGCGGCGGTCGCCGGCGGCCCTGACGGCGCCGGCACCCTTCGCTTCGCACACGGGCCCGCAGCTCCAAGAGCTGCGGGCCCGTGTTCGTTCCGGCAGGCGCGTGGGGGTGGGGGATCGATCCGTGATCAGTGCTTCAGCACCGCCGCGGGCAGCGGCGCGAACGGCTGCCCGGGTGTCGCCCACCTGAGGCCGAGGTCGGCGCCGCCGGTGCGGTTGAACCACACCAGCTCGAGCGCATGCGGGCCCTTCGCCAGCGCGATCACCCCGCTCTTCTCGGTGCTGCCGTGCAGGCCGTCGTTGTCGACCACCAGCTCGCCGTCGATCCACAGCTTGCTGCCGTCGTCGCTGCGCAAGGCGAAGCGATAGAGCTCGTCCTGCGGGACCTCGACGAAACCGAGGTAACGCTGCGCCACGTGTTCGCCGGGGTTCTGCTGGAAGCCGATGCCGGTGACGACCGTGCTGGTCGCCGCACTGCCGCCGTCGTGCTGGTCGGGGATGCTGGTCCAGTCGACCACGAACTGCTCGCGGCGCAGGCCGGCCGCCGCCGGCAACACCTTGCACGGCGGCAGCGGCTCGACGCGCGTGAACGTGCGGGAGACGACCTCGCTGACGCGGCGGGCCTGATGGAACGCCGCCGCGCGCACGGTGGTGGTGGCGGTCAGACGCACCGGGCCGTCGGCGCGCGGCGAACCAGCGAGCGGCTGCTGGCCGTCGAGCGTGTAGCGCACTTCGAGCCCTTCGCCCGCGGCCATCGTCACCACGTTCGCGTGCACGAACTGCTCGGCGTCGGCCGTCAGCACCGGGGCGCGGTAGACGACCGGCCGGCCCAGGAGCTCGACCGCGATCACCGTGTCGATGTCGTCGGCGGGCTGCGCCGGCAGGCGGATGCCGACGCCGTCGGCGGTGGCCGCGACCGACAGCACGTTCGCCGGGTCGCCGAGCACGAACGCGCGCGTCACCGTGTTGGCGAGGCCGGGCAGCGTGATGCGGCCGGTGGCCGGCCAGTCGAAGACGTGCAGGTAGAGCGTGCTGGCGGCCTCGCCGGCGCGCACCGTGCAGCGGCCGAACGGCAGCGTGTCGAACACGCTCGCCGTCGTGCCGTGGATGGCGTCGCCGTTGCTGCGCATCCAGGCGGCGATGCGCTGCAGCCGTTCGACCGCCTGGGGCGGGAAGCTGCCGTCGGCGCGCGGGCCGATGTTGAGCAGGTAGTTGCCGCCCTTGCTGGCGATGTCGACGAGGTTCCGCAGCAGCGTCGTCGCCGACTTCCAATC
Source organism: Planctomycetota bacterium (assembly GCA_016793265.1). Lineage (GTDB taxonomy): Bacteria > Planctomycetota > UBA1135 > UBA1135 > UBA2386 > JAEUHT01. The sequence continues at coordinate 25,304 of JAEUHT010000090.1, read as the reverse complement.
GGGATCGGCGGCGTTCCAACCCCAGTGGTCGTTCATCGTCATGCACGACTCCCAGTCGACGCCGGGCAGCCCGGTGGCCGGGATCTCCTGCTCCGGCGTGGCGAAGTCGCCGACCGCCTCGCTGCTGGCCGAGAAGCCGCCCATGCCGCCGCGGTGCACGTCGACGCGGTTGTTGACCAGCATCGTCGGCGCCAGCCGGCGGCACAGCTCGAACAGCCGCAGGCCACGGTCGTGGTTCCACGTCGACTCCCACTCGCCGTCGAACCACATCACGCCGGGCCGATACCGCTCGATGACCTCGCCCACCTGCGCGTGCAGGTACCGCTCGAAGCGCTCGAAGTCGGCGCCGTCGGCCGGCCGCGTCGCCGCTTCCCAGGGGCGCCGCGGCAGGTAGTCGGGGTGGTGCCAGTCCATGATCGAGTGGTAGGTGCAGAACACGACGCCGTGGCGGCGGCAGGCGGCGGCGAGCTCGCCGAGCAGGTCGCGCGGGTTCGGCGTGCCGCCGACGTCCCAGGTCGTCTGCGCGCTGTCGAACAGGCAGAAGCCGTCGTGGTGCTTGCTGGTGATGACCAGGTACTTCATGCCGGCGGCGGCGGCGAGACGCGCCCAGGCGTCGGCGTCGAAGGCCGTCGGGTTCCACTGCGGCTGGAAACGCTCGTAGACGTCGACCGGGATGCGCGCCGAGTCGCGGATCCACTCGCCGTAGTCGGTGTTGCCGCGCCACGCGCCGGCCGGGATCGCGTAGAGCCCCCAGTGGATGAACATGCCGAAGCGCGCCTCGCGCCACCACTGCATGCGTTGGTCCTGGGTCGGCATCGCCGGCGCCGACGTCGCCGGCGGGGTCGGCGAAGGACCGCTGCCGCAGGCCGCGGCGAGCAGCGCGGCGGACGTCAGCAGCGAACGAGAACGGGGACGGCGGCGGGAGCTCTGGTTCATGGCCGGGACGCGTGGGGCGAGGCGCCCACACTGTGCCCCGGCGGCGGTCACCTGGCGAGGCGGAAGTGGCGCACGCCGTAGGCTTCGAGCGCGACCTCGAAGCGGCCGGCGCCGAGCTTCGGCGCGGGGCCGGCTTCGCGCGACGACACCGTCAGCTTGGTGTAGCGCTCCGGCACCACGAACGTCGCCTGCAGCGGCTCGCCGCGCAGTGAGGCGACGAACAGGTGCAGGCTGCCCTCGAACTCGTGTACGCGCACGGCGAGCTCCGGTTCGGCCTTGCCCTTGCCCGCGTCCTGCACCTTCACCTGCACCAGCTTGTCGGCGCGCGGCGCCTGCAGCACCGGGGCCGCCGCCAGCAGCTCGGCGTCGATCGCCGCCACCTCCTGCCGCACGTCGTCGTGCTGCAGCAGGCCATCCTCGACGAACTGCGGCTGGAACTCGTGGCAGAAATAGACGATGCCGCTCGCCCCGCAGGCGATCGCCTGCCAGACCTCGGCGCGCACCTGCGTCGGCGTCGGCCGGGCGTCCGGGTTGTCGACGTGGCCGGTCTCGATCACCGCCCACACCGGCTTCTCGCCGCGGCTCCAGCGTTGCAGGCGCAACACGCCGCGACCGACGAACTCGAGCTTGCCGCGCACGTCGGCGTGTGTGTGCGTGACCGGGTAGATGTCGAACGACGCGAGGTCGCAGCCCTTCAGGTACTCGGGGTAGTCCTCGGGGTGGTTGCAACGTTCGCCGCGGCCCCACCAGCCGTCCCACGCCGCCCCCTGGCCGAGGTTCAGCAGCACCGGCCGCGTCGGGTCGGCGCGGTGCATACGTTCGTACTCGGCGACGACGCGCCACGGTTCGATCGGTGGCGCGTAGCCGTCGAAGCGCCGGCCCTGCGCGTTGTCGGGCTCGTCGCCGTGCATCCAGCCGACGATCGCCTTGCCGCGCCACGCCAGGCCGACCTCGTTCTGCTGGCAGATGACCTTCATGCCGGCGGCTTCGAGCGCTTCGAGCTGCGCCGTCGTCGGCCCTCGGTAGAGGCCGACGTAGAGGTTGATGCCGAGGTCGCGGTAGCGGGCCGCGTTGTGCGGGGACTGCAGCCAGACGCCGATCGGGAAGAACGACGGCGCCGTCGGCAGGCCGTTCGGGAAGCGGGCGGCGCGCGGCGCCTTGCCTTGGGTCTGCGCCACGGCGAGGGCGCCCAGCAGCAGCACCAAGAGGAAGCGGAGGCGGGCCATGAGGGCGCGGCAGTGTCGCCGTTCGCCTCCGGGCGGCCAAGCCCCGAATGGTGATGCGGCTACGCCCGTTGCGGCCGGTGCTTCCACAACGACCACGCCGCCTCGAAGGTGATCCACAGCGACAGCCCGAGCAGCACGATGGCCAGCGTCCGCAACGTGCCGTTCGCCGCGTGCACGATCTGCAGGCTCAGCGCCGTCATCGTCATGCCCATCATGAACAGCATCGGCAGGCCGACCGCGAGCCGCAGCAGCGCGCCGCGCTGCGACCTCGCCAGCCACAGCGACAGGCCGACCAGGGTCAGCCCGGCGAGCAGCTGGTTGATCGAGCCGAACAGCGGCCACACCACCTTGTAGGCCGGCACCACGGCGCCGGTGCCGTCGGTCACGGTCTGCGTCACGAACCACGCCGGCACCGCCAGCGACACCACCGTGCCGACGGCACCGGCCGTGCGCGTGCGCCAGCCGGTGAACTCGGTGAACAGGTAGCGCGACAGCCGCGTGCAGACGTCGAGCGTGTCGTAGACGAAGGTGGCGAAGGCGAGCATGCCGAACGTCACCGCGAACTGCAGTGGCACGCCGAGCTGGTGCAGGAACGAGCCGATGCCGACGCCGAAGATCTTGTCACTGCCGGCGCGCGCGAGCTCGCCGCCGTTCGGCAGCAGCATGACGCAGGCCAGCGCCAGCAGCGCGACCACCCCTTCGAGCAGCATGCCGCCGTAGCCGACGAGGTGCGCGTCGCACTCCCGATCGAGCTGCTTCGAGGTCGTCCCCGAACAGACCAGGCCGTGGAAGCCGCTGCAGGCGCCGCAGGCGATGGTGATGAACAGGAACGGCACCAGCGGCTGCTGCGCCGGGCCGGCGGTGAACGCGGGCCACTCGATGGTGGGATTGGCGACGAACAGGCCGAGCAGGCCGCCGCCGAGCGTGGCGTAGAGGAAGAAGCCGCCGAGGTAGCCGCGCGGCTGCAGCAAGAGCCACACCGGCAGCATCGAGGCGAGGCCGCAGTAGGCCAGGATGCCGAGCGCCCACCACAACGACGGGATCGGGCCGCTGGCGGCGAGGTCGATCGGCAACGCGGGACCGATCCAGATGGCGGCGCCGACGGCGGGCACGAACACGGCCGTGGCCAGCCACAAGGGCGGCTTCACGAAGCGCATCACGACGCCCATCAGCAGCGACAGGCCGAGGTAGAGCATCGAACTCGACGCCACCCCGGCGCCGGCGATCTGCACGCGCTGGCCGTCCGTTCCCGGCACGGCGACGTCGAGCGGCGTCACGAAGGCGCTGGCGGTGAGGTCGGTGAAGGCGATGACGACGAGGATCAGCGCCAGCCAGATGAACAGGATGAAGGCGGCGTAGCTGCGGTCGTTGAGGTACTGGCGCAGGATCGACGCCACGGACGTGGCCCCGTGCCGCACCGATCCGATCAGCGCCGCGAAGTCGTGCATGGCGCCGATGAAGATGCAGCCGAGCACGATCCACCAGAACGCCGGCGCCCAGCCGAACATCGTCGCGGCGATGATCGGCCCGGCGATCGGCCCGGCGGCCGAGATCGCCGAGAAGTGCTGCGACAGCAGGTAGAAGCGCTTCGTCGGTTCGAAGTCCTCGCCGTCGCGGCAGGTGTGCGCCGGCGTCGCCGCACCACGATCGAGGCCGAGCCAGCGCGACAGCAGCCGGCCGTAGACCAGGTGCGCGACCAGGAACGCGCCGAGGCAGAGCAGCAGCAGGACGGCGAGCGAGGGCATCGTGGCATCCTGCCGCAGGCGCGGGCGCGAGGGAACGGGCTGGCGTCAGCGCACCACGAATCCGGCGGCGGTCGAGGTGATGAACGTCGCCTCGACGAGCACGGTCTGCGCGGTGCCGTGCAGGCCGGTCAGCGTCGGCGCGGGCGGCAGCGGCAGCGTGATGCTGGTCGGGCCCGTCAGCACGCCGCCGGCCAGGATGCCGAAGCTGCCGGCGATCAGCAGGTCGCCGGTCAGGAACGGCGCGGTGGTGGTGCCGAAGTCGCCGGCGAGCAGGGTGACGAAGGCGCGGCCGGGCACGTTCGCCTGCACGGTCAGGTTGGTGGTGGTGCCGACGGCGAGCACGCCGGATCCCGCGGGCAACCTGGTGCGTACGATGCTGTCGGGCAGGCAGGCGGCGAGGAACGCGGGCGCGCCGCCGACCGCGAACACCGCCGCCGCCGGGTCCGTCGTGCCGAGCGTGTTGTCGCAGGCGCGGATCGGCCCGCTCTGGCCGCCGCGGTCGTGGATGGCGTGGCCGCCGTGTACGCCGGGCAGCGCGTTGAGCGGCGGCAGGCCGCCGAGCAGGCTGCAGTCGACGAGCCAGGCGGTGCCGCCGCCGACGATGCCGAGCCCTTCGCCGCTGTCGAGCGCCGGGTCGTCCGAGCGCATGCCCTCGAGCACGCAGCGCGTGAGGTGCAGCGCGCAGGCGTCGACGAACAGCCCGGCGAGGCCGGTGTTGCCACCGAGGCCGTTGGCGCGGAAACGATGGTCGCCCGCGCGCACGCCGTCGAGCCACACGGTGGTGGTGTGCCGCGCCTCGATGAGGCCGGCGAACGGCACCACCCCGAGCGTCTGCGCCAGCACCCGCACGTCGAGCAGCCGCACGTGGCCCTGGTCCTGGTTGTCGATCAGGATGCTCGGCGCCGCCGCCGAGCTGGTCACCAGCGCGTCGGCGATCGTCACGCAGTCCCCGCTGGCGAGGCCGGTGATCGTGATCGCCGGCGCCCCGGTCACCGTGAACGTCGGCGTGCCACCGCCGCCGCGGTTGGCGAACACCGCGAGCCGCTTGCCGATCGTGAACGCCGGGTAGGTGCCGGGGTCGACTTCGATCGCGTCGCCGGCGTTGGCGGCGGCCACGGCGGCCTGGATGGTGGCGAACGGCCGCGTCGGCCCGACCTGCAGCAGCGCGGATTGCGCCGCCAGGCTGGCCGACAAGGCGGCGGCGAACAGGGTGAGGGCCGGTTGCAGGGGTTGGCGGGGCAAGCCGCCAGTTTAGTGCGCCGGCACGGGCTCGTGCACAGCCGCGGGCCCGCCGGTCGCCGCCCGGCCGCCGTCGCCGAGTTGTAATGCCTGCGTCATCCTGCGCGCTCTTCCCTCTGCCCCGCCGCCGCCTGCCTACGCTTGCCGCCCATGTTGCACGTGCTGCTCGTCGCCACGCTGCTGTGGCAAGACCCCGCTCCTGCCGCCAAACCGCCGGCTCCGGCGACGTTCGCCCAACTGCTCGACCAGCACTTCGCCGCCTGGGACAAGGATGGGGACGGCACGCTGAGCGCGGTCGAGATCGACGGCCTGTGTGTCGACGCGACGCTGACCGGCGAGCCGGCCGCGGCGGCGGCGGCACTGAAGCGCATCGTGCGCAGCGGCAAGTACGCGGTGCCGGAGCTGACGCGCGCCAACCTGGCGCAGCCGCCGAAGGGCAAGCCGGCGACGCCGGACACCAAGGCGGCGAAGGACAGCAAGGACACGAGGCCGCCCGCGGATGCGAAGGGGCCCGAACCCGATCCGGCCGCCGCGCAGGACCGCCGCGACTCCGGCGAGACGCCGGCGACCACGCTGAAGGCGCCGAACTTCCAGGCCAGCCACAGCAGCGCGCTGCGCAAGATCGTCACCACCAACCGTGTGTTGTTCGGCGACGACACGCCGGACCTCGACCGCTGCCGCCAGGGCCCGCTCGGCAACTGCTACTTCGTCGCTGCGGTCGGCGCCTTCGTGCACCGCGACAGCGCCGCCGTGAAGCAGCTCGTGCAGGAGCGTGAAGGCGGTGGCTACGAGGTGCGCTTCGCCGACGGCAAGTCGATCGTGGTGACGCCGCTCACCGACGCCGAGGTCGCGCTGTCGGGCACCACCGGCGACGAAGGGCTGTGGCTGCCGGTGCTCGAGAAGGCGCTCGGTTCGCTGCGCCGCGAGGCCAACCCGGAGCGCTACACGATGGCGACGGCCACCGACGCGATCGCCAAGGGCGGCTCGTCGGCAGCCATCATCCGCATGTTGACGGGCCACCAGACCGCGCGCATCACCCTCAAGAAGCGGCCGCGTGGCACCGTGAAGGACGCCGACGGCAAGTCGGTGCCGAAGCCTCCGGTCGCCGCCGGCCCGGTCGATGCGCTCGCTGCCAAGGTGCGCAGCGACGTCGGCGAAGCGCTCACGCAGCGCCGCCTGGTCACCTGCAGCACCGGCACCGAGCCGCAGCCGCCGGGCATCAGTGGCAAGCACGCCTACGCCGTGCTCGCGTTCGACGCCGCGAAGGACGAGCTGACGCTGTGGAACCCGCACGGCAACACGTTCCGGCCCAAGGGCGAGCCCGGCCGCAGCGCCGGCTACCCGACGAAGGCGGGCGTGTTCTGCCTGCCGGTGCGCGACTTCGTGCAGGTCTTCGGCAGCGTGTCGATGGAGACGGACCAGCCGCTGCCGGAGCCGAAGGCGGCGCCGAGAGAGGCGCCCGCCAAGCAGGGCTGATCGGCGCTCACAAGCCGACGACGAGCGTGTTCGCGTTCAGCGGCACGATGGCGAGGCTGCCGGCGACCAGTTCGACCCGCACACCCTGGAAGGTCAGCGTGGTGCCGATCCAGCTCGGCGCCGACGGGATCGGCAGCGAGTAGGTGCCGGCGCCGGAGAACAGCAGCAGCGGCGTCGACAGGTTGAGCAGCAGCTCGCCGCCGAAGATCGGCACCGGCGCGCCGAGGCCGGCGTCCGAGTAGGCGAGCAGCGTCGCCAGCGTGGTGGCGTTCATCGTCATCACGCCCTGCCAGGTCGCGCCGAGCGAGGGCAGGGTCGCGCACGTGAAGTCGGCCGGGTTGATGCCGGAGCCGTTGGCGAACACACACTGCGCGGTGGTCGCGGCCGGGCCGTTGAAGGCGACCGTGTCGACGTTGAAGTCGCCGACGAAGTCGATCTGCACCTCGTCGAGCAGCGTATTGGTGAAGCCGAAGTAGTTGTTGGGCTGGGTCTGGTTCCACGTGCCCGAGAAGCTGTCGACCTGCACGCCGGCGAACATGGCGCGGATCGTCGACGGGGCGCTCGTGCTGATCTGCTGGTAGACGAAGCTGACGTCGGTCACCGGCAGGGCGAACTGCAGCCGCAGCGTATTCGGGGCGCCGCTGAAGTCGTTGGTGAGGAAGCCGCCGACGAGGTTGTTGTAGCTGCCGGTCGTGTAGTAGTTGGCGTGGGTGATCGTCAGCGGCGGGAACTCGGTCGAGATCGGCGTGAAGTTCGGCAATACATTGGCGCCGAAGGTGACGACGTAGGCTGGGTTCGCGAGCCCGCTGTTCTGGGCGATGATCGCCTGGGCCGGGGTCGCGGCGAGCAAGGCGAGCACGGCGCCGGCGGCGCGCAGCAGGAGCTTTGGACGGGGCAGTGAGGGCGTGGAGCTGGGCATGGTGGTCCGGGGGTGGGGTTGCGGACTGTAGTGCCCGCCACCGGATCCGTCAGGGGGCGCGCCACCCGCGGGCGCAACGACCCACCGCGCTCCGCCGCATCACTTGGCGATGCGTTCCTTGAACTCCATCGTCTCGGTCTCGATGCGGACCTTGTCGCCGACGTCGCAGAGCAGGTTGACCTTCACCTTCATGCCGTTCTCGAGCACGGCCTCCTTGTTGCCGCTGCCGGCGCCGCGGATCGGCGGCGAGGTCTCGGTGATGGTCAGGATCGAGTGCTTGGGCGGGAAGACGGCGACGAGGTGCTCGTTGACGAAGAAGCCCTTGTAGGTCTCTGCCGGCCACTGCAGCGCGTCCTCGGCCGCGGCGACCGGGCACTGCACTTCTTCGCCGGTCTCGGTGAAGAACACCTCCACGAGGCCGTCGCGGTAGGAGTGGGTCAGGTCCTTCTCCTCCTTGTCGAGCACTTCCCACTTCGAGTCGGTGTGCTCCTTGAGCTCCTGCATGCGGCCGTTCTCGAGGTCCTTGATGCGGAGCTGCACGAACGCGCGGCGGTCGTTGCGCAGGATGTTCCACCAGACGACGGTGCACATGCGGCCCTCGTAGCGAACGATGGTGCCGGGACGGAGTTCGAGGGCAGAGACTTGCATAGGGGCGAGCACGTTAGCGACGGCCCGCGGAGGGCGCCACCCCGTCCCGGGGGTGGTGGCGGCGGTGGTGTGAAGAATGGTGCGGCGAGGCGCTTGCGCCGTTGGCACCGGCCCGGAAGACTGCGCAACCTCCCCCGGGAGTGCATCCGAGCTGGTGTTCGGCCTGGTCTTCAAAACCTGTGGGGTTCCGCCTCGAGTGGGGCCCGGTGGGTTCGATTCCCATGCACTCCCGCCATCTCCTCGGCGGTGCGCTTCGTCACGCGCCGCCGCTGACCCGCTCGTGAACCGCCATGCCGACGTTCGCCGCAGAAGCTCCGCGATGCCGGCCGCAGGGCGGGGGCAGGTTCGTGGTTCCGGGTAGCATGCGCGGGTGTTGCTCGTGAACGGCACCGGCGAAGAGCCAGGCCTCGGCGGCTCAGCGCGCGACCAGCGGACGATCCACCTCTTGCGCGCCGGCGACGCCGAAGGGTTGGAACGGCTGCTCGCCGACCACGGCGCCATCGTGCGCTCGCGCTTGGGCCATCAGTTCGGCCGCCTGCTCGACGACAGCGAGATCGACGACGTGATGGAGTTGGCCACCATCCGCATCTGGCGGTCGGCGACGCGCTTCGACGTGACGCTGGGCACGCTGCGGGCCTGGTTCGCCGTGATCGCGCGCAACTGCGCGCTGCGCCTGCTCGGCGAGCCGCACCGCAGCCTGCTGGTGTTCCTCGGGGATGCCGACGTCGCCGTGGAGGCCCGGTGCGAGGCGGGGCCGACCAGCCCCGAGCGCCAGCGCCTGTTGCGCGACCTGGCCAAGTGCCTGAGCTGCCTGCCGCTGCTGCAGCGCGCCGTGCTGTGCGCAGACCTCGAGGCCGGAGAGGTGGTGCCTGCGCACGAACTCGCGACGCGGTTCGCGACTTCGCCGAACTCGATCTACGTGTCACGTCGCAAGGGCCGGCGGGCGCTGCGGGCGGCGCTGATCTGGCGCGGCCACCTGCCGCTCGAGCCGGATGGCCGGGGTCGCAGAGATGGCCCCGCGACAAGCGGGGGGTGCGCATGATCCGCCGCCCCTCGGACCAGGCCAAGGACCGCGAGCCTGCCGACGAGATGAAGTTCATCACGCCGGCGGAACTGGCGGCCGAAGAAGCCGCGCTGCGCGAGATCGAGCGCCGCGGGCCCGTCGCCGACCTGCCGTCGGCGGTCGTCGACCGCCTCGTCGCGCGGGCCATCGTCCCGGCCGAGCGAGGCAGGCGGTGGCGCCAGCCGCTGCTCGCGGCGCTGTTGCTGCTGTCGGTGACGGCCCTCGGCTGGGTGGGGGCGCGGCATCTGTGGTGGCAGCAGAAGGACTCGGTGTCCACGCTCGATTTCGCCACTTCGTTGTTGGTCGCGGTGGAGCCGGAGCGAATGGACTCCGCCTATCTCAGTGCGCTCGGGCGGCTCGCGGAGCATTGTGAACACGGGGCCATGACGCTGCGGTTGGTCCAGCAGTCCGGGGCGCCGCCGCAGGTGGTGGCGGCGGCGTCGACGATCGCCGCTGCGTGTCGGCGGCAACTCACCGCCGGGGTGGCAGCTGCGCCGGGAAGTGGGCCAACCGGCGACCTGGTGGCCATCGCCGCGCGGGTGGTTGACAGCAGGGCCAGCGAGTTCGAACGGTTGGCCGCGCTGCACGAACTCGGTGAGCTCATGCAGCGCGGCATCGCCGCGATGCTGGCGTCGCCGCTGCAGAGCGAGACCGCCCGGCAGCAGCGCACGATCTGGCTGCAGCGGCTGACGCAGCGCTTGGTGCACCACGGCGGCTGAGGCCGGCGGGCGGACTCAGCGGATCGCCTTCGTCACCTCGTGCACGCCGGGGGCGTTGAAGCGAGCGGCCGCCCACTCCCGCACGACCCACTTGGCCGAGCCCTTGCCGTCGGCGTCGAGCTGGATCTTGATCTCGATCGTCTCCGACACGGGGAAGCCGCCGCTGACCGTGATCGTGACCGACTGGCCGGCCATGCCGGAGTTGGTGTACTCGATCGTGGCGGTCTCGCCGGTGGTGAGCCCGTTGCCCGGGGTAATGGTCAGGCTCTGGGCTGCGAGGGTGCTGGCGAGCAGAAGTGCCGCCAGCATGGAGGTTGTTCTTGCCATCGTTTGCTCCTTGCCGGCGACCTGCCGGCAGCGATTCGTGATGGCGAAGCATTGCTCGCAGCGGGAGCCCGCCGCGGCGTGGCCGCGGGCGGAGTGTCAGAGTGGGACGGGCGACGAACGCGGGCGGCGGCGCGGCGGCGGCGGACGCCGGCGTGTTGCCGGCCGTGCCAAGGTGGTCGGCGGGCAGGGGCGCTGCACCGGCGGGGTCAGGAGCCCGGGCCGATTCCCACGTGGGCGGCGAGCGGCAGGTGGTCGCTGCCGAAGCCCTGCCCGATCGTGATGCTGGTGGCGAACAGGTTCGCCGAGGCCAGCACGTGGTCGATGGCGATGCGCAGCGGCGCCGGCAGCTTCGCCGGCCAGGTCGTGCCGAGCGGCGCGGCGCTGATCCGGCGCAGTCCCGTCGCCGCCAGCAGGTCCACCATGGCGGGCGTCCACGGCGAGGCGTTGAAGTCACCGAGCACGACGTGGTGCCGCGGCAGTGGCGACAGCGCGGCCGGGATCGCCGCCAGGGCGAGGTCGCGTTCGTGGTTGCGTCGCGCGTTGCCCGGGCGCGGCGTATGTACGCCGAGCACACCGAGCGGTCCGTCCGGAGCGCGCACCGTGGCGCGGATCGCCGGGGCCCAGTCGAACGCGAGCGGGATCACGGTCGCGGCTTCGAGCGGCAGTCGCGAGTACAGGGCGACCCCGAACCAGCCCGGGTCGGCGCGGTGCACGCGGTGTGGGTAGCCGCCGGCCAGCGCCGCTTCGAGCTGGGTCAGCCAGGCCGGGGTCACCTCGCTGCAGAAGATCACGTCCGGCGCGGCGTCGTGGATCGCCGCCAGCGCGGCGGCGTAGTCGTCGTTCTCGCGCAGCAGGTTCAGCGTCAGCAGGCGCAGCGCCGGCGGGTTGGTGGTCGCGGCCGGGGAGGCGCACCACCAGGTCGGCAGCACGTGGCTCGCGGCGACGGCGGTGAAGGCGGCGGCGAGGGCCGCGGCGCGCAGCCGGCGCACGGCCGCGAGCAGCAGCAGCGCCAGCAGCAGGCCGCACAGGGCCTGGGCCACGAGGTTGGCCAGCAGGTCGCCGACCCAGTGCGTCCGCGCCAGCCACGGCGACAGCGCCACCGGCGCCGACAACAAGAGGGCGGCGAGGCCGCCGAGGGCGATCAGGTTGCGCAGCGAGCAGCGAGGCACGGCGGCACGATGCCGTGGCGCCCGGTTCGGAGCAACGCAGCGCCGCGCTGCCGGCGCAGGAGATAATGCGGGGGCGGCAAACCGCGGGTTGCGGCCGCGCCGACGGCGGGCATGATCCGCGGCCCGCGTGAGCAATCCCGACCCGTTCCCCGACCGCGACCGCGTGATCGCCGAGATCCGCACCTTCCTCGCCACGTGGTTCCGCGATGGACGAGAAGAGGGCCTCGATGTCGATACGCCTTTGGTCACATCTGGCATCGTCGATTCGGCGGGGGTGCTCGACGTCGTCGACTTCCTGGAGCGGCGTTTCGCCATCAAGCTCAGCGACGCGGACGTCAGCCTGCGAAATTGCAACACGCTGCTCGGGTTGAGCGAGTTGGTCTGCAGCCGTCGGTGAGCCCCTCCACCGCGGCCGCGATCGTCGCGAAAGCGTCTCTCGAATTCGTCGACGCAATCGCTACCCTGCTTCGACCCCATTCGGCCACAGCGTGTCGTCGGTACTTCTCCCCATCCTGGTCTTCACGGTCCCCGTCCTCGCGATCGTGTTCCTCGCCATCGGTGGCCGGCATCTCGCCGGTTCGTGCGGCGGGATGAACCCGGACGGGTCGTGCCAGCGATGTGGCAAGCCCGCCGGCAAGGCGGAGCCGGGCGGTTCGTGTTCGCAGTGATTCGTCGGTGCTTCGGGCTCCGTTGATTCGCCGCGCGCCACAGCAATCCCTGAGTGCAGGTCTACGGACCGATGACGACACACACGATCAAGAAAGGCTTCGACCTCCGGCTCGCCGGCAAGGCCGAGCTGTCCCTCGTCGACGCGCCTGAGCCAGCGCGCGTCTGCATCGAGACGGCCGAGTTCCCCGGCATCAAGCCGAAGGTGCTCGTCAAGGAAGGTGATCTGGTGCAGACCGGCCAGCCGATCTTCCTCGACAAGATCGACCGCGACGTGGTGTGGTGCGCGCCGTGCACCGGCAAGGTGTCGCGCCTCGACTTCGGCGAGCGCCGCTTCCTGCTGCGCGTCGTCATCGACAACGTGGCGGCGAGCGGCGGCAGCGAGAGCTTCGCCACGATGCCGAAGGCCAGCGGCGATCGCGACGGCATCGTGCGCGCGCTCAAGAACGCCGGCCTGTGGCCGCTGCTGCGCCAGCGCCCGATCGGCAAGATGCCGTCGGCCAAGGTGCCGGTGGCGATCTTCGTCAACGGCATGGACAGCACGCCGCTGGCCGCCGACCCCGCCTTCAGCGTGCAGGGGCGCGCGGCCGACCTGCAGGCCGGCATCGACCTGCTGAAGAAGCTGACCCCGGGCAAGGTCTACCTGACGCTGCGCGCGGCCGGCGACCACCAGTCGGAGCTGCGCGCGCTGAAGGGGGTCGAAGTGCACGACTTCACCGGGCCGCACCCGTCGGGCCTCGTCGGCACCCACATCAGCCGCATCCAGCCGCTCAAGATCAGTGAGACGGCGTGGTCGCTGACGGTGGTGGACCTCGCCCGCATCGGCGAATGGGCGCGCACCGGCCGTTATCCGGCGCGCACCGTGGTCGCGCTGTCCGGCAGTGCGGCGCCGAAGCCGCGCTACTACCGCGTGCGGCAGTCCGGCGCGATCGCCAGCCTGACCGGCGGTCAGCCGACGACCGGCGACGTGCGCGTCATCAACGGCACCGTGCTGCACGGCACCCAGACGACCCCGGACGGGTTCCTCGGCTTCGCCAACAAGACGGTGACGATCATGCCGGAGGGCACCGGCCAGCGCGATCTGTTCGGCTGGCTCCTGCCGCAGTTCGGCAAGCTGAGCCTGTCGCGCAGCGTGTTCAGCTGGCTCGCGCCCAAGAAGGAATACGTCGTCGACGCCCGCCTCAACGGCGGCCATCGCCCGATCGTCAACATCGGTGCCTGGGAGAGCGTGATGCCGCTGGACATCCACCCGTCTTACCTCGTGCGCGCCATCCAGGCCGGCGACGTCGAGGAGGCGGTCAAGCTCGGTCTGCTCGAGGTCACCGAGGAGGACGTCGCGCTGTGCACGTTCGCCGACCCGTGCAAGATCGACGTCGGTCAGGTCATCCGCCAAGGCCTCGACCTGTACGAGAGGGAGGGCTGAGCCCGTGAAGTTCCTACGCAACCTGATCGAGAAGCAGCGCAAGCTCTACCACGGCAAGGACAGCAAGCTGCACAAGCTGTGGCCGCTGTTCGACTCCGCCGAGACGTTCCTGTTCGCGCCTGAGCACCGCACCGGGCCGCAGCGTGTGCACGTGCGCGACTACGTCGACCTCAAGCGCGTGATGAACGCCGTCATCATCGCGCTGCTGCCCTGCCTCTTGTGGGCGATCTGGAACACCGGCGCGCAGCACTTCCACGCCTGGGCCAAGTTCGGCGTCGGCAAGGAATACGTCGCCGGCTGGCTGCAGGCGCTGTTCCCGCCGACCGTGGCCGAGCCGAGCGCGTTCGACTTCGTGATCTTCGGGCTGCAGCGCATGCTGCCGATCCTGATCGTCAGCTACGGCGTCGGCCTCGGCATCGAGGTGTTCTTCTCGATCATCCGCAAGGAGGAGGTCAGCGAGGGTTACCTGGTCTCCGGCATGCTGATCGCGCTGATCGTGCCGGCATCGATCCCGCTGTGGCAGCTCGCGCTCGGTGTGGCCTTCGCGGTCGTGCTGGGCAAGGAGGTGTTCGGCGGCACCGGCATGAACATCTTCAACCCGGCGATGTTGGTGCGGGCGTTCCTGTTCTTCTCGTTCGCCGGCCAGATCTCCGGGGATGCCGTGTGGGCCGCTGGCAACCAAGCGCCGACCGGGGTGCCGGGCTACCTCGTCGACGGGTACTCGTCGCCGACGGCCCTCGCCGTCGTCAAGCAGGCGACGACCAATGCCAGCGACGCCCTGCAGGCGGCGTACACCCACGCCGACCTGTTCTTCGGCAACATGACCGGCAGCGCCGGCGAGATGAGCAAGCTCGCGGTGCTGCTCGGCGCCGCCTACCTGATCTTCACCGGCATCGGCTCGTGGCGCGTGATGCTCGCCGGCGTGTTGTCGCTGGTGGCGTCGGCCTTCCTGATCAAGTTCGCCAGTGGCGCCGAGACCGGTCCGATCTCGCTGCTGCCATACGAGCACCTGCTGTGCGGCGGCTTCCTGTTCGGCATCGTCTTCATGGCGACCGATCCGGTGTCGTCGCCGGAGACCAACCTCGGCAAGTGGATCTACGGTGCGCTGATCGGCTTCGTGACGATCCTCGTGCGCACCATCAACCCCGCATATCCGGAGGGCACGATGCTCGCGATCCTCCTGATGAACGCGTTCGCACCCGGCATCGATCACTTCGTGGTCGCCGCCAACCAGAAGCGCAGGATGGCTCGCGCATGAACACCAGCAGCAACGGATACGTGATGGGCTTCGCGGTCGGCGTCTGCGTCGTGATCAGCACGATGCTGGCGTTGACGGCGAACGCGCTGAAACCCGCCCAGGAAGCCGCCAAGGAACTCGACCGGCAGAAGAACATGCTGATCGCCGCCGGGTTCGTGGCCCCGGACGAACTCAAGTCCGCCGCCGAGCTGCGCCAGATCTTCGAGCAGCGCGTCAGGGAGGCGGTGGTCGACACCGTCGATGGGCGCGTGGTGGAGGGCAAGACGGCGAAGGACCTGGCCGAGCTCAACAAGAAGGCCGTGGCCGACGCCAAGGCCAGCGGCGGCGACCTCAAGGTCGCGGCGGCTCGTTACCGCGCGTTCGCGGTCGGTGCCGGCGCCGACGGCAAGCCCGATACCTACATCCTGCCGATCTCCGGCAAGGGCCTGTGGAGCACGATCAAGGGCTACATGGCCCTCGAAGGGGACTTCAACCACGTGCGCGGCGTCACCTTCTACGAGCACGGCGAGACGCCGGGTCTCGGCGGGGAGTGTGAGAACCCCGCCTGGTGCGCGCAGTGGAAGGGCAAGACGATCCTCGACGAGCAAGGACACCTCGTCGGCGTCGGGGTGAAGAAGGGCAAGGTCGATCCGGCCGTCGCCGCCGAGAAGGCGCACAAGGTCGACGGCCTGTCGGGCTCCACCCTCACCAGCAACGGCATCACGCGATTCGTCAAGTCCGACCTCGACGCGTTCGCCAAGTACCTCACCAGCCTGCGGACCAAGTGAACAGGAGCCGCCGCCAATGACCTCCACCACGACTGCTCCGGCCAAGAAGTCCCTGTTCGGCAAGGACGAGCTCAAGGCCATCAAGGACCCGCTCTGGGACAACAACCCGATCGCGTTCCAGGTGCTCGGCATCTGCAGCTCGCTCGCCGTGACCACGCGCCTCGACAAGGCGCTCGTCATGGGCATCGGCGTGACGCTCGTCACGGCGCTGTCCAACGTGATGATCTCGGTGATGCGCAACTTCATCCCGAACAAGATCCGCATCATCGTCCAGCTCGTCGTCGTGTCGGGCGTGGTGATCGTGTTCGACCAGGTGCTCAAGGCCTACATGTTCGACCTCAGCAAGCAGCTGTCGGTCTTCGTCGGCCTGATCATCACCAACTGCATCGTGATGGGTCGCCTCGAGGCCTACGCAATGGGCAACCCGCCGTGGCGCAGCCTGCTCGACGGCATCGGCAACGGTCTCGGGTATCTGTGGATCCTCGCCGTCGTCGGCACGATTCGCGAGATCTTCGGCGCCGGCAAGCTGCTCGGCGTGCAGGTGATCCCGCAGGCGTTCTACGACGCGGGCTACGTCAACAACGGCCTCATGGTGCTCGCCCCCGGCGCGTTCATCCTGCTCGGCATCATCGTCTGGGTCCAACGCTCGATCTCGGGCTACGTAGAGAAGTGAAAGGGAGGGAGTGAGCCATGACTGCAATGATCGCCCTGATGTCCGACGAGTCGCTGCCGAGCGTGTTCCTGCGCTCGGTCTTCGTCGAGAACATCCTGCTGTCCTTCTTCCTCGGCATGTGCAGCTACCTCGCGGTCAGCAAGCGTGTCGACTCCGCCGTCGGCCTCGGCATCGCCGTCGTGTTCGTGCAGGTGCTGACCCTGCCGATGAACTGGGTGCTGCAGACCTACGTGCTCAGCGAGGGGGCGTTGGCCTGGGCCGGCTTCCCCGAGAGCGACCTCAGCTATCTGACCTTCTTGACCTTCATCGCCAGCATCGCCGCGGTGGTCCAGGTGGTCGAGATGGCGGTCGACAAGTTCAGCCCGAAGCTCTACGCCGCGCTCGGCATCTTCCTGCCGCTGATCGCCGTGAACTGCGCCATCCTCGGCGGCTCGTTGTTCATGGTCGAACGCAAGTACACGTTCGCCCAGGCGGCGACCTACGGTGTGGGCTCGGGTCTCGGCTGGGCGATCGCCATCATCAGCATGGCGACGATCCGCTGGCGCATGCGCACCGCCCATGTGCCGGGCCCGCTCAAGGGGCTTGGCATCACGTTCATCACGACCGGCCTGGTCGCGATGGCCTTCATGACCTTCTCCGGCATCTGAACGCACATGTTCCTCTCCATCCTGACCGGCGTCGTCGCCCTCACCGCGGTCATCGTGCTGCTGGTGGCGGTGTTGATGTTCTGCGAGAAGAAGCTCGTCAAGAAGGGCAAGGTCAAGTTGCTCATCAACGACGACCCGAGCAAGTCGCCCGAGGTCGACGTCGGCAGCAACCTGCTGATGTCGCTGAGCACGCAGAAGATCTTCCTGCCGTCCGCGTGCGGCGGCAAAGGCTCCTGCGCGATGTGCAAGTGCCAGGTCTTCGAAGGCGGCGGCGACATCCTGCCGAGCGAGTTGACGCACATCAAACGCGCCGAGGCCAAGGAAGGCTGGCGCCTCGCCTGCCAGGTCAAGGTGCGCGGCCCGATGAAGGTCAAGGTGCCGGACG
Source organism: Planctomycetota bacterium (assembly GCA_016793265.1). Lineage (GTDB taxonomy): Bacteria > Planctomycetota > UBA1135 > UBA1135 > UBA2386 > JAEUHT01. Next base: position 8,018 of record JAEUHT010000090.1, on the reverse strand, counting down.
CCGTGTTCGGCATCCGCAAGTGGGAGTGCACCGTGCGCAGCAATCGCAACGTCGCGACCTTCATCAAGGAGTTCGCGGTGGACCTGCCGCCGGGTGAGGTCATCCACTTCGAGTCGGGTGGCTACATCCAGATCGACGTGCCCGAGTACCACAACCTCAAGTACAAGGACTTCGACGTCGACCCGCAGTTCCGCGGCGACTGGGACAAGTTCAAGCTGTGGGATCTCGTCGCCAACAACCCGACGCCGATCTTCCGCGCCTACTCGATGGCCAACCACCCGGCCGAGGGCAACATGGTGATGCTGAACATCCGCATCGCCACGCCGCCGCCGAAGCAGATGCACCTGCCGCCGGGCATCTGCTCGAGCTACGTGTTCTCGCTCAAGAAGGGCGACAAGGTCACGATCTCGGGCCCGTACGGCGAGTTCCACATCAAGAAGACCAACCGCGAGATGATCTACATCGGCGGTGGTGCCGGCATGGCGCCGTTGCGCAGCCACATCTTCCACCTGTTCCACACGGAGAAGACGACGCGCACGGTCTCCTACTGGTACGGCGCGCGCAGCAAGCGCGAGATGTTCTACACCGAGGAGTTCGAGGCGATCGAGAAGCAGTTCCCGAACTTCAAATACCACGTCGCCCTGTCGGAGCCGCAGCCGGAGGACAACTGGACCGGCTTCAAGGGCTTCATCCACCAGGTGGTGTTCGACAACTACCTGAAGAACCACCCGAACGTGGACGAGATCGAGTTCTACCTCTGCGGCCCGCCGATGATGAACAGCGCCGTGCAGAAGATGCTCGGCGACCTCGGCGTCGAGAAGGACATGATCGCGTTCGACGACTTCGGCGGCTGAGCCGTGCTTCGCACGGCTCTGCGCCGAACGTCGTCGAACACAGTTTCCCGCGCAGGCTGCGGGGTGCTACGACGCGAGGGAGAGCAGCAGGCCGCTACGCCTGCGCGAGTGCGCCGCTGCGCGGCGCTTGGCGACGACTGCGGCGGCTGAGCTTCGCGAAGCGAAGCTCGCGCGCCGAAAGTCGTCGAACACAGTTTCCCGCGCAGGCTGCGGGGTGCTACGACGCGAGGGAGAGCAACAGGCCGCTGCGCCTGCGCGAGTGCGCCGCTGCGCGGCTCGCGCGTCAGCTGCGTTCGGCGGTCGGCTTCCCGGCTTGCCGCGCCAGCCAGACGACGAGCAGCACCAGTCCCAGGTGCAGGAACGCGCCGCCGTCGAACGCGCGCCACAGCGTCTCGCCGAGCAGCTTCTTCTGCCGCAGGGTCATCGCCAGCAGCAGCACGACTGCGGCGGAGCACCACAGCGGGTCGCGCCAGCGGTGCCTCGAGGTCGCCGTTCCTGGTCCGGTGCATAACAGCACGAACGGCACCACGGCGGCGGTCAGGTGGTAGACCCGCAGCAGCGGCGCGAACAGGCTCAGCGTCACCGCCACGGCACTCGCCTGGTGCGAGAGGCGTGCCGCATCGGGCAGCCGTCGCGCTCGCCAGAACCAACTGCCGAGCAGCGCCAGCAACACGGCGCTCCAGACCCGGCGCGCCGTGGCCAGCGTCGCGTCCTCGACCTCGAACAGGTTGACCCGGTGTCCCTCCGCATCGAGCGGCCGCGGCTGCAGCAGGTAGTCGAGCGCGCCGCGCACGCTCGGGCCGGCATAGCTCTGCGTGATCGTCGCCTGCTCGGGGGTGAGCACCGCCTGCTGCACCGAGTGGGCGAAGTCCTGCAGGTGGCGCAGGTGTTCGTCGGTGCCGCAGAACGGCCACGGCACCAGCAGCACCGCGACCACGATCGTCCCCGCCATCGCCACGGCGGCGCGCCATCGCCCCATCAGCGGCAACGCCACCAGGAACAGCACCGGCGTCAACTTCAGCGAGGCGGCGATGCCGAGCCAGAGCCCGGCCGCACGGGCGCGGCCCTGCACCAGCGCTGCCGTTCCGGCGACTGCGAAGGCGCCGACCCACAGGCTCAACTGGCCATGCGTCAGGTTCTGCGCGAAGCAGCGTTGGAACAGCACCGCGAACACGAACCACTGCCACGGCCGGAGCCCGCCGAGCGGCGCCACCGCGCGCGCCGCCGAGCGCACCGTCCACGCCGTGCCGAGACCGAGCAGCACGCACCAGCCGATCCGCGCCCCGGTGTCCCCGAAGGCCTGCAGCAGCAGCGCGAACGGCAGCACCGCCAGGTGCGGGTAGAGCCAGGGCCCGCTGTTCGGGCGATCGCGGTAGATGTTCGCACCGCCGGACGAGAACTCGCGCGCGACGTCGAGGTAGATGCCGAGGTCGGCGTAGGTGCCGAGCAGGTTCTTCAGGGCGAGCCCGGTCGCGACCACGAAGACCACGGCGAACACGACCCGCCCGCCGTGGCGAGCGAAGAAGGCGTGGGCGGTGGGTGGCAGGGTCCAGCGCATGGCGGCGCGCGGGCGACCGCGCGGGCGGCATTGTGCAGCAGCATCCGGCGCCGTCCACGCTGCTGCGGCCGTGGATTCGCCGGGATCTCGCGCCTACCGTCTGCCGCGATCGACGGCAGGTGCTGGGAACCTGTGCCCCGGCCCCGCTGCCCGTGGCGGCCGGACTCGCCGACGCGCTCGCATGCCCGACCAGACGCCGAATCCTGCGCCCTGCGGCCCGCTCGAGCAGCGGAGGGCCATGTGGCCGCTCGTGGTCGCGGTCGCCCTGCTGCTCGGCTGTCAGTTGCTGCAACTGGCCCTGGCCTGGCACGCCAACGGCAGCGCCTTCGCCTATCCGCTCGACGACGCCTACATCCACCTGGCGATGGCCCGCACGCTCGCCGAGACCGGCGGGCTCGGCATCACCGAGCACGCGTTCGCGTCGGCGTCGTCGTCGCCGCTGTGGCTCGTGCTGCTGGCGTGTGGTTGGTGGGTGCTCGGGTCGTGCGTCTGGTTGCCGCTCGGGCTCGCCACGAGTGCGGCCCTGCTGCTGGTGGCCGCCGCCGATCGGCTCTGGCGACGTGCGGGGCTCTCGGCGAACGGCAGGCTGCTGGCGCTGGTGGCCCTCGTGCTGCTCGTGCCGCTGCCGACGCTGGCCAACTCGGGCATGGAGCACACGCTGCACGCCTGGCTCGCGGTCGTGCTGCTGGAGCGGCTGCAGCGCTTCGGTCCGGCCACCGGTCGCGCCGAACGGGTCGGCCTGTTGGTCGTGGCGGCGGCGTTCGGGGCGGTGCGGCTCGAGAGTGCCTTCCTGCTGGTGGTGGCACTCGGCTGGCTCGCCTGGCGACGCTCCGTCGGCATGGCCCTGCTGGCGGGGTTCGCCGCCAGCCTCGCCTGGCTCCTGCTCGGGGTCGTGTCGCTGCGGCACGGCGGCTTCCTGCTGCCGAACTCGATCGTGCTGAAAGGTGGGCGCGTGCCGATCCCCGGCATCGATCCGGTCCAGCACGGCTGGCTCACCGGTCTGCGCGCGCTGCTGCGGCGCGGCCACATCGGGTTGCTGGTCGCCACGCTGGCGACCCTGTTCGGGCTCGGCCGCGGCCGAGCGAACGCGGCGGTGCTCGGCAACCTGGTGGTCGTGCTCGTCGCCGTGCTGCTGCACGTGCAATGGGCCCGACTCGGCTGGTTCTATCGCTACGAGGCCTACCTGATCGCGGCGGCGGTGGTGTTCGCCGTGCCGGTCGTTCCCACGGTCAGCGCTGCGTGTGGCCCGGCCGCTCGCCGGGTGCTCGGCGCCCTGCTGGTGGCGACCACGGGCGTGATGGTGCCGCGGGCCGTGCGGGCGTTCGTCGACCTGCCGCGGGCCAGTGCGCACACCTACCGGCAGAACGTGCAGCTCGGGCGCTTCCTCGCCGAGCACGGGAACGGGCGGCCGGTCGCAGTCAACGACATCGGTGCGGTCGCCCTGTTGGCGAACGCGCCGGTGCTCGACCTGGTCGGCCTCGCCGACACCGAGGTCGCTCGGGCGCGGCGGGCTGGCACGTTCGACGCGGCGTTCGTGCGCGAACTCACGACGCGGCGCGGCATCTCGCTGGCCGTCGTCTACGAGGACTGGTTCCCCGGGCAGTTGCCGCCGGAGTGGCCCAGGCTCGCCCGCTGGCGGGTGGTGGAGCCGTTCTGGGGGAGCACCGTGGCGTTCTTCGCGGTCGATCCGCGCGACCGGGCGCACTGGCAGCAAGCGCTGGAACGGATGGCCGCGACGCTGCCGGATGGGGTCGTCGTCACCCCGTGAGCGGCGCGCCGCGCGAGGCGAGCGGGCGAGGCGATCGGGCGCTGCGGGTCGGCTAGCATGCTCCGCCCTGTGTCAACGCGACGTTCGTCGGCCGCCTGGCCCCTGTCCTTCTTGTTGCTGGCCGGTTGCTCCGAGCCGGTCGTGCCCGAGGCCAAGGGACCGACGCAGGACGCCAAGGAGCCGGTCGTGCACGAGTTCGCCGGCCTGACGATGGGCTCGACCTACCAGGTGAAGTTCGTCGGCGACACGCCGCTGGCCACGGTGCGAGCCGCGGTCGAAGAGGAACTCGCGGCCATCGACCTCGCGTTCAGCCAGTGGCGCCCGGACAGCGAGATCGCGCGGGTCAACGCGCACCGCAGCACGGCACCGCTGCCGCTGTCGCCGCGGTTCGCCGCCGTGCTCGACGAAGCACTGCGGTTCGCGGTGGCGACGGAAGGCGCGTTCGACCCGACCGTGCGGCCGCTCAGCGTGCTGTATCGAGACGCGAAGCGAACGAGCCGGCCGATCGACCCGGCGGCGCTCGCCGCGGCCAAGGCGCGCGTCGACCATCGAGCGGTGGCGGTGCGCGACGGCATGCTGTGCAAGCAGCGCGCCGACGTCGAGCTCGACCTCGACGGGCTCGTCGCCGGTGCGGCGTGCGATGCGATCGCTGCGCGGCTCGTGGCGCTCGGCGTATCCGGCTTCTACCTCGATGTCACCGGCGAGGTGCTGTGCCACGGCGAGAAGGGGCCGGGGCAGCCGTGGCGGATCGGCGTCGTCGACCCACGTTCGGACGCGTTCGGTGGCCAGGCGCCGACCCGGATCGTCGAGCTGCTCGATCGCTCGTTGTGCACCAGCGGCGACTACCGCAACGCGCTGGTGCTCGACGGCGACGTGGTGCACCACGTGTTCGATCCGCGCACCGGGCACAACGCGCCGCATCGGGTCGTCAGTGCGTCGATCCTGGCGCGACGCGGGTCGGTCGCGGACGCCCTCGGCACGGCTTGCCTCGTGCTCGGCGAAGCGGGCGTGCGCGCGCAGTGGCCGGCGCTGCGCGCGCTCGGCGCACAAGGGGCGCTGCTGCTGGCCGTCGACGAGCGTGGCCGACTCGTCGCCACCGAGTTCGACTGGCCGCCGGAGCCGCGCTAGCGGGCGCCGCCGGCGGCGGCCAGGCGGCGCTCGTCGCCGAGCGGGCGCGGTCGGCGAGGCACCCGCGCGTGCCCCCGTTCACCAGTCGCGGGAGCGCCACCAATCGTCCGCCGAACCCTCGGCGCGCGGGTCCTTGCCGGCGGCGATGTTGGCGAGGTTGCTCGACCACTCGCTGTCACCGGGATCCAGCGTCTGCGCGCGGCGCCACATCGCCAGAGCCCGATCGCGCTGGCCGTTCTCCCAGAACAGGTCGCCGAGGTCGCCGAGCGTCTCGTCCAGGTCGCCGGGGGGCGTCGGCAGGCTGTCGAGGTGGGCGAGCACACGTTCGGCCATCGGCAACGACCCGCCGGCCAGCAGGCGGTAGCGGGGACCGGAGTCGGCAGGGTTGCGCACGAACACGTCCCAGGTCAGCGCTTCCGCTTCTTCGCGCCGCCCGAGCCGCTCCAGCTGCTCGGCGAGGCCGAGCGTGTTCGCCACGTTCGGGTCCAGCGCCATGCGTTCACGCCACCTCGACTCGGCCAGCGCCGCGTCGAACTCGCCGAGCCGCGACAGCAGGTTGAGGTCGTCGGGGCGCTCGAGCATCAACGCGTCGAGTTCGGCGCGGGCCGCCTTGGTGTCGCCGGCCTTGCGCATCGTGTCGAGCAGGGTGACGCGGAGGTTGAGGACCTCGTCCGGATCGGTGGCCTTGGCCAGCCGCTGCCGCAGCACCGTGACGGCGCGCTCGGGAGCGTGTTCCTGCAGGCGCTGCAGCAGGTCGCTCGGCAACTCGCCGCCAGCGAGCAGGCGCTCGAGCTCGGCGAGGGCGGCCTTGGTCTGCCGGCCGGCGAACAGGGCGCGCACGCGGTTCTGGCGCACTTCGTTCTCGGTCGCGTCGTCCCCAGGGTGGCTCTGGGCGTGCTGGTCGAGGCTCGCCAGCGCCGCCGCCAGGTCGAACTCGGCGAGCTCGACCAGGATGCTGGTGTCGCCACCGTTGCGGCGCAGGATCAGCTGGTAGGCATCGACGGCGTGCGGGCTCTTCGCGTCGCGCAGCGCGCGGGCGATGACGATGCGGTACTCGGGATTGATCTCGTCGAGCTGCGGGTCGGCGTGCGCCAGCAGGCGCCAAGCGCTGTCGAGCTCACCCTGCGTCAACCACACCCGCAGCAGGAACTCGGCGAGCTCGGGCAGGCGGCTGCCGAAGTAGAGGCGCAACAGACCGCGCTTGTGCTGGGTCTCGAACTCCGCGAGCAGGAACTCCAGCAGCGCCAGGTCGGCCGGCGACGGGGCGGCGGATGTGGCTGCGACCTCCGGCTTCTGCGGATCGGCTTGCCGTCCGTCGGTGCGCGTGTCGTCGGGCGCGTTCGCCTGGCCCTCGCGCGCCGCGTCGCCGCGGGGCGAGGCCTCTTCGCGGGCGGCGTTCGAGGTGAGGCCGAGCGGCGGCTTGACCGGCTCGGCCATCAGGATGTTGGCGCCGAACGCCAGGCTGGCGCCCAGCGCGGCGGCCAGCAGGTGGGTCCAGGAGGGGGCGAGGGGCATGCGCGGGAAGCCTACGCAAAGTGGCGGCGGGGGGCAGTGGGGGGATCAGCGCAGCGGCGGCAGGTCGATGGTGATGCGGCCGGTGGCAGTGTTCTTGCGGCCGCTGATCCGGCAAACGAACGAGTAGTCGAGTTCGAAGCGATCGCCGACCAGGCGACCCTGTCCCTTCTCGTCGCCGATCACCGCGAGGGCACCGCCGCTGGCGTTCTTGGTGTGCACGACCCGGGTCACCTTCGGCTTGCCGTTCTCGATCGTGCACTCGAACCGGAACCGCCCGCCGCGTTCGTTGTCGAGGCGGAACACGAGCTTCGTCGCGCTCTGCTCGAGGATCACCAGCGTGCAGTCCTGCGGCTTGCCGCGGTCGGAGTCGATGGTGCCGGTCCAACGTTGGCGTTGTGCCAGCCGCTGCATCAGGTCGGGCTTCGCCTTGGCGGGGTTGCGTTGCGGTTGCTCTGCCACCGTGGCCTTCTTCTGGCTCGCCGGCGCGTCGCGCCAGCGCAGGCCGTCGAGGCGGAACTCGGCGCCGCTGGCGCGCACCGTCCACGGGGTCGCCGAGGCGTCGCTCGCCGGGTCGCCAGCCTGTTCGCCTGCCTGGTCGCGTTCGGGGTTGCTGGCCTTGGTGAGGGTCGTGCCGGTGCCGGCTTCGATGCGGCCGTCGTCGACGATCCAGTGGAGGGTGACCTTCGTCTGGCTCGTGGTGCCTTCGGCGAACAGGCGCAGGGTCTGTCCAGCGGCGTCGCGCACGGTGACCGCCAACGAGCCCGTGCCCTTCGTCCGGCTGGCGACGAGGCGCACTTCGTAGCGCGTCGGCAGCTCCCCCCCGGGCTGAGGCAAGGCGACCGGTTCGGCGCCCACGGTGCGTTCGGCGGCCTCCGCCAGCAGGTCTGGAGACCACTTCGCGGCGGGCTGCTGGGCGAGGGGGGCGGTCAGGGCTGTGGCGAGTGCTACGGTCAGGGCCAGGGTCGTGCGAAGGGTGGGCATGGGTTCCTCGTGGGGTGACCTCCGAGCGACGGGTCGCCGGACCCGGGGCAGGCCAGACCCAGAAAATCCGCACCTTCCGGTGCCCGGCTTCCAGGCCGCCCTGGAACGACCGAACGACCGCCTGCTCCCCTCACTCCTCCTGCTGCAACGACCGGGCGAGCCAGGCCCGGGCGAACGCCCATTCGCTCTTCACGGTGCGCTCGCTGACGCCGAG
>JAEUHT010000059.1 GCA_016793265.1 Planctomycetota bacterium | reverse complement strand
GCCGGCGGCGCACCCTACGTCGGCAACCTCGGCTACCAGCTCGAAGTCACCACGACGACGCCCAGCCTGATCCTCCTGCTGATGGGGCTCGACCGCTGCAGTTACGGCGGCGTGATCCCGTTGCCGCTCGACGGCACGCCGCTGCTGCCGATGCTGAACGGCTGCTGGATCCTCACCGACGCGCCGGTGATCCTGAACGGCGTCGCCATCGGCGGACCGAGCCCGGTGCCGTTCCCGATCCCGCCGGGCATCAGCACCGGCATGGACGTCTACAGCCAGGTGCTCGCGCTCGACATCGGCACATCGGCCAGCTCGATGTCGAGCGGCTTCGTGACCAGCACGGGCCTGTGAAGTCGGCCCGAGCCGCCGTCAATCGAGGCCGACGCAGCGCTCGATCCCGGCGTGCTTCGCGGCCGGGCGCAGGCGCAGCATGGCGCCGCCGCATTTGTGGTTGATGCGGACGCTGCTGGGGCAAACTGCCACAGGACGAGCCGCCTCGTAATCACCGCCGGCATCCGCCACCATGCCGGCGTGAACCGCCGCCGCCTCGCCCCCACGTTCGTGCTGCCGCTCGTGGCCCCGCTCGCCGCCCAGCACGAGGCCAACGCCGACCCATCGGCGCCGATGTTCGTCGCCCCTGCCAGCAGCGACGCGGCGACGCGAATGCGCGGCTTCCGGCTCGCCGACGGCCTCACCTGCGATCTCGTCGCCGCCGAACCCGACCTCTGCAACGGCGTCGCCTTCACCATCGACGGCCTGGGCCGTGTCTTCGTCGCCGAGACCTTCCGCATCAACGACGGTGTCTTCGACGACCGCAACTACATGCAGTGGAAGGACGCCGACCTCGCCACCACCACGGTGGCGGAGCGCGTCGCCATCTACCACCGGTTCCTGCCCGAGGCGATGCCGCGGTACGCGGCCTTCGGCGAACGAGTGCGCCGGCTCGTCGACAGCGACCGGAACGGCACGCTCGACCGCTCGACGGTGTTCGCGGCCGGCTTCAACGACCCCGCCGACGGCATCGGCAGCGGCGTGCTCGCCATCGGCGACGACCTGTTCTTCACCAACATCCCGAAGCTCTGGCGCCTGCGCGACCGCGACGGGGACGGGGTGGCCGACGAACGCCACGTCGTACACGACGGCTACGGCGTACACACCTCGTTGATCGGCCACGACCTGCACGGCCTCGTGCTCGGTCCCGACCGACGCCTCTACTTCTCGATCGGCGATCGTGGCCTGAACGTGCGGCAGGGCGACCGGCACCTGTTCTTCCCGCACGAGGGCGCCGTGCTGCGCTGCGAGCTCGACGGCAGCGGGCTCACCGTCGTGCACCGCGGCCTGCGCAACCCGCAGGAGCTCGCCTTCGACGATGCGGGCGACTTGTTCACCGGCGACAACAACAGCGACGGCGGCGACCGCGCGCGGCTCGTGCAGATCGTGCCGGGCGCCGACAGCGGCTGGCGCATCGGCTTCCAGTGGCTCGACGACCGCGGGGCGTGGAACCGCGAGCGCATGTGGTGGCCGCGCCATCCACAGCAGACGGCGACGATCCTGCCGCCGATCGCCAACTTCGCCGACGGCCCGTCCGGCCTCACCTTCGACCCCGGCGTCGGCCTGCCCGAGCGTTTCCGCGGCTGCTTCTTCCTGTGCGACTTCCGCGGCGGCGCCAGCTACAGCGGGGTGCACGCGCTGCGCTTCGAACGCGACGGCGCCGGCTACCAGCTCGCCAGCAGCGATCAGGTGATCTGGAACGTGCTCGCCACCGACATCGACTTCGCGCCCGACGGGTCGTTGTGGGTGCTCGATTGGGTCGACGGCTGGAACAAGAGCGGCAAGGGCCGGCTCTATCGCGTGCGTTCGCCGCAGATGGCGAACGACCTGACGCTGCGCAGCGGGGCCGCGCTGCTGGCCAGCGACCTGCGCACGCTGCCGCCGGTGCAGCTGCGTTCGCTGCTCGCGCACGCCGACCGCCGGGTGCGCCAGGCCGCCGCGTTCGCGCTCGTCGACCTCGACGCCGTCGACGTGCTGCTGACGGTGGCGGCCGACCGGAGCTCGCGCCGCGCGCGCCTGCAGGCGATCCACGGCCTCGGCGTGCTCGGCCGCCGTGACGTGGCGAAGCTGACCGGCGTGATCGAACTGCTCGGCGACGGGGACGCCGACGTGCGCGCCGTCGCCGCGCGCGTGCTCGGCGATGCCGGCGTGCTCGCGGCCGAGACCAGGCTGGCGCAGCGGCTCGACGACCCCAATGCCCGGGTGGTGCGCGAGGCGGCGCTGGCGCTCGCCAACCTGCGCTTCGGGGCGTCGACGACGGCGATGCTGCTCGACCTGCTGCGCCGCAATGACGACCACGACGCCGTGCTGCGCCACGCCGCGGTGTTCGCGCTCGCCGAGGGGGCCGGCCGCGAGGTGTTGCTGGCGGCGGCCGCGGACACGAGCGCAGCCGTGCGGCTCGGAGTGCTGCTGGCGCTGGCCCGCCGCGCCGACCCCGCGGTCGCGCAGTTCCTCGACGACGCCGAGCCGCGGCTCGTCGACGAAGCCGCGCGCGTGATCTACGAACGCCCCATCACCGAGTCGATGCCGGCGCTGGCGCGGCTCTGCTACGACGACGTCGCCGATCGGGAGGCCGTCGCCTGGCGCGCGATCAACGCCAACCGGCTGCTCGGCGAGGTCGAGAACGGCGAGGCGCTCGTGCACTTCGCCGGTCAGCCGCAGCAGCAGGCGCGCATGCGGTGTGAGGCGCTGCAGGTGCTGGGCGAGTGGATGGCGCCGCACGGCCAGTGCCGCGTGGTCGGCAACTGGCGGCCGTGTGCACATTCGCGGCCGGAGATCGTCGCCCAGTGCCTGCTCGCCAAGGCGCCCGAACTGCTCGCCGATGCGGTAACCGCGACGGCGACGGCCGCGGCGCTCGGCCGGCTCGGCGACGAGTCGGCCGGTCCGCTGCTGGCGGCTCTGGTCGGCACGGCGACGGCGGAGGTGGCGGCGCGCGTGGCCGCACTCGACGCGCTGGCCACGCTCGGCGCCGCCGAGCTGGCGACGGCGCTCGCCGGCATCGACGGCACGGCGCCGGTGCGGCTGCGCCAACGCGCGGTCACCCTGCTGTCGCACACGGCCCCCGAACGGGCGGTGCCGGTGCTGGCCTCGTTGCTCGACAACGCGCCGCTCGGCGAACGGCAGGCAGCCTTCGCGGCGCTCGGCAACCTGCCGCACGCGAGCGCCACCGAGGTGCTCACCGGCTGGCTCGACCGCCTCGACGGAGGCGAGGTCGACGACGCGCTGCAGCTCGACCTGCTCTTGGCCTGCGCTCAGCACGGCGCGCTGGCGGCGCGGCTGCAACAACGGGAAGCGGCGCTCACCGCGGCCGACCCGCTGGCCACGTTCCAGGTTTGCCGCGAAGGCGGCGACGCCGAGGCCGGCCGGGCCGTCTTCTTCGACCACGAGGCGACGCGCTGCACCCGCTGCCACACCGCCGAGGGCCAGGGCGGCAACGCCGGGCCGCGGCTCGACGGCGTCGGCGGGCTGCTCACGCGCGACCAGCTCGTCGCGGCGCTGGTGACGCCGAGCGCGCGCATCGCCGAGGGCTTTGGCGCCACCACCATCACGCTGCACAACGGCGACGTGCTGGTGGGCATCGTCACCAAGGACCAAGGCGGCGCCGTCACGCTGGTCGACGGCAGCGGCAAGCAGCACACCCTCGCCGTCGGCGACATCGCCTCGCGCGTGCCGAACGGGAACAGCGCCATGCCGCCGATGGGCGGCGCGCTGACCCGGCGGCAGCTGCGCGACGTCGTCGCCTACCTGGCGAGCCGCCGCTGAACGGCACGCCGCGAACCGCCCGGGCAAGGTTGGCTCCGGCTGCGCACCGCGGCCCCGTTACGTCCCGCGGCGAGCCAGCTACTCTGCGCCGGTCGCCGCTCGTTCCCCCGTTCCCAGGTTCTCCCATGTGCATCACCCGAGTCGCGCCCGCCGGCGCCGCGCTGCTGCTCGCTGCCGCCGCCGGTGCCCAGACCACCTACATCGTCGACGGACTGAACCGCCCCGGCACCCACTTCACCGACCTGCCACCCGCCGCCGCCGCGGCCCAGCACGGCGATACGATCGTCCTGCGCAGCGACGGCGGCTTCTACCAGGGCATCACCACGAACAAGGCGCTGACGATCACCGGCAGCTCTCCCGGCATGGCGGTGATCCTCGGCAGCGGCGCGGGCTTCGTGATCGACGGCATCCCGGCCGGCCGCGACTTCCTGCTGCAGAACGTCGAGCTGTTCGGCAACAGCGGCTCCCCGGCGCGCGTCGCCGTGCAGGCCTGCCTCGGCCGCGTGCATCTCGTGCGGGTGCACGCCTCCGACTACACCGGCCAGCCCGCGCTCGATGTCGCCTTGTGCAGCGCCGTCACCGTGCGCGACTGTGAGTTCCAGGGCTTCCCTGGCCTGATGGCCCAGAACGCCACGCTCGCCGTCGGTGGCACACGCTTCTACGGCCAGGGCGGTTCGTCGCCGGCGCTGCCGCCGGCCACCGGCGCGGTGCTGATCGACAGCACGGCGTGGTTCGCCAACGTGCAGATGCGCGGCGGCAACGCCTGGCAGACGCTGGCGCCGGCGCCGGGGCTCGACCTCATCGACGCCAGCCTGTCGATGACCGGCGTGACCAACGGCGCCTCGGCGCGTTCCGGCCTGCTCGGCTCATTCGCGGCGCCTGGCTTCACCGCCGCGGTGCCGGCGAT
>JAEUHT010000307.1 GCA_016793265.1 Planctomycetota bacterium | reverse complement strand
GCGGGCGCGGCGAGCAGGGTCGTCGGCTCCGGGATCGTATTGTTCGGGATCGTGGAGTTCGAAGCGACCGACACGAAGCCGTTGCTGTGGATGTAGAACTGCGTGGCGACGCCGCCCGGGTAGGCGAACGGGATCGTCAGGGCCTGCATCTGCTCACCGTTGTCGGTCGCCGGGATCTGGATCGCGGCACCGGTTGGCGCGGCATAGGCGTAGAGCGGCAGGCCTGGCACGAGGTCGTAGCCGCCGATGCCGTTCGGGATCATGCTGAGGCTCTTGCCGTTCAGCGCGGTGCTAGCCGCGGCGGCCGACGTCCACTCCTGGAAGAACGAGCCGAACTTGTTGTAGCAGCCGGTGCCGTAGTTGGCGTTCTCGGCGCAGGCGTGTGGGAAGACGCCGTTCTGGTAGATGATCTGGCCGTACCAGTTCCAGCCGAGGTAGCCGCTCGGGAAGCCGACCGAAGTGCTGCTGCCGAAGCCCGTGTACTGGATCGCGCCGCCGGTGACCGTGAGCTCGGCGTTCGAGAACGTCTGCGGCACCGTGGCGACGGCGCGGAACAGCGTGGCGACGCCGAGGTAGCGGATGGCGACGCCGTAGGAGCCGGGCTGCAGCACGAGGCCGGCACCGCCGGTCGACATGCATGCGGTGGCGTTCGCGACGAGGCCGTTGGCCTTGATCGCGCCGCTCGCAGCGAGCGACCAGTTGGCGGCGGTCAGCTCGTTGCCGACGAACGTCGTGATGCCGGGGTTCGTGATGTACATCTCCAGGCTGCCCGTGACGCCGGCCTGGTTGTAGAGCGGCGTGGTGAGCGCCTGCAGCGTGATCGTCGTATTGACGGTCATGTCGAAGAACGTCTGGTGGCTCGGCGACGGCGGGTTCCAGCCGTAGAAGGCGCCGGCGGGTTGCACCAGCAGGGGAGACTGAGCGCTGATCGCGACCGAGAGCAGGCTCGCGGCCAAGGTGGCAAGGATCTTCATGGGACTCCGATAGAGGGTTTTGTGCGGGGGCCGGAGTGCGACCGCCCGAGTTCGGGGATGCTAGCCACACCCGGGTGTGCCGTCTACCGGGGGGCAATCGCCACGGAGCCCTGACACGACAACGGGACGAAGACGCGCCGGTGAGGCGCTTCGCGCGAGCATGCAGCCGAGGTGGGCCGCCGCGGGTCGCCGCCCGCGTCGTGCACCCGGGTCGAACCGACCCCGCGAATCCGAGCCCGCCAGCGGGTATGCGTCTTTGCGCCATGGCCAAGACCGGTCTCCCGATCCTCGAGTTCATCACGCGGAACTACCGCAACTTCAACTCGCGTGCGACGCGCGACGCCCTGTTCGCCTACTGGGAGCACATCCGCTCGGGCGGAAGGATGTACTGGACGCTCGCCGGGGCGATGTCGTCGGCGCAGCTCGGCATCTCGTTGGCCCCGGCCATCCGCGCGGGCCTCATCCACGGCATCTCGTCGACCGGCGCCAACCTCGAGGAGTCGTTGTTCCGCCTGGTCGCGCACGATCACTACAAGGACTTCGCGGACTACCGCTACCTGACCAAGCAGGACGACACCCGCATCCTCGCGCAGCGCATGCGGCGCGTGACGGACACCAGCATCCCCGAGGACGAGGCGTTCCGCGCCGTCGAGAAGATCCTGGTGCCGATGTGGCAGCGCGCCACCGAACAGGGCGAGCGGCGGTTCTGGCACGAGTACTTCTACGAGCTCGTGCAGAAGCTGCCGAAGCGGCACCTGCAGGGCGACCCCAAGGACTGCTGGCTGCTCGCGGCGGCGCAGGCGAAGCTGCCGATGGTGGTGCCGGGCCACGAGGATTCGACGTTCGGCAACATCTTCGCGTCGCACGTCAAGTTCGGTGAGTGTGGCGCCAGCATCGTCAAGTCGGGCATCGAGTACATGACGCAGCTCTACGACGACTACAAGGTGCTGTCGAAGGGCAAGGGCGTCGGCTTCTTCCAGATCGGCGGCGGCATCGCCGGCGACTTCCCGATCTGCGTGGTGCCGTCGATCAAGTACGACCTCGAGCAGCCGGTGAAGCCGTGGGCCTACTTCTGCCAGGTCAGCGACTCGACGACGTCGTACGGTTCCTACTCGGGCGCGACGCCGAACGAGAAGATCACCTGGGACAAGCTGACCGAGACGACGCCGATGTTCGTCATCGAGTCCGATGCGACGATCGTGGTGCCGCTCCTGCTGACGGCGCTGCTCGAGTGTGTCGCGGCGCCGAAGGCGGCCGACAAGATCATCGCCGCGTCGAAGCAGCAGCAGCGGCGCACGCGCGCGCGGTGAGTCCGGCTGGCCGCAGTTCGCCACCACCGCGGCGATGGGTGGTCGGCCTGGAGCGTGACGACAACTGCCGTGAACGAGGTGCCGCCGGCCGGGCTCGATCAGGTCGAGTCCAGCTCGTGGCGCGGGGTGCTGCCACCATCCAATCTCACTGCCAGAGCAGCGGCACGTCGAGCTCGAGCACGGTGCCGCGGCCGAGTTCACGCGGCAGCACCGGCGTCGCCCGCAGCAGCAGCACCGCCGGCTGGCGACGCGGATCGAAGCCGGCCGGGACCTCGACGAACAGCGGCAGCTGCGCGCTGGCACCGGCGGCCAGCTCGGCGATCGGCGGCGGCGAGCCGCGCCGCGCCTCGTCGCCCGGCAACTGCCACTCGCCTCGCAGCAGCGCGACACCGGCCGGGCCATCGAGCTCCACCTGCAGGCGCAGCGGCACCGGCAGCGGGTTCCGCACCGTCAGCGTCGTGCGGCCGGCGCTGGCCTCGCCATCGGCTGCGCGCGGCAGCGGCGTCACCTGCACGCACGCGGCGAACGGCGCCGTCGTCGCTGGCTGTGGTGGCACGGAGCGGTCGACGCCCTCGCGCCGCACCAGCAGCACGTGGTCGAGCACCAGCCAGCCGGGGCCGGCGTCGTGCAGTTCTAGGTGCAGCGCCTGCCCGGTCCACTCGTCGAGCGACCACAGCTGCGGCAGCAGCCGATCCCGGGCCACCGGCCGGAACGACTGCAGCACCTCGTCGCCGCGACACAGCCGCAGCTCGAGGCCTCGACCGCGTTCGCCGGCGGCGAAGAACAGCAGCTGCTCGCCGGCGGCCGGAGTGAACGGACTCGAGCGGGCGCTGCCGGCGCCGTCGGCACCTTCATCGCCGGGTTCACTCGCCAGCTGGCGGTCGCCGCAGCCGCCGAAGACGCGCAGCCGGTTCGGTCGCACCGCGACGTCGCCGCGGCACTGCCACTCGAGGCCGTCGTCGCCGAGCTCGAACGTCGCCAGCAACCGGTTGCCGACGAAGGTTCCCGCCGGCAGCGACAGCCGGTTCGCTCCGGCCAGCTGCGAATCGACGTGGTGCGCGGCGGCCAGCCGATCGGCTGGGAACGCGCGCTGCGCCCATTGCCGGTCGGCCACCTGCAGCGGCAGCCAGTTCTGGTCGTCGATGCGCAGGGCGAAGTCGGCGACGGCGAGCGCCGCGTCGCGGCTCTGGACCACCGGTTCGACGTCGACGTTGACGCCGCGCTGGCGCAGGTAGGCGACCTTGGCGATGCGATCGTGCGCCATGCGCCGGCGGCTGTCGTCGACGGTGACCTCGGTGTGCGCGACGGTCTTGTCGGTGAGCCCGTGCACGTCGATGAACGTCAGGTCGCGCAGGTAGTACGGCAGCACGCCGACACTGACTGCGGCGGCGACTGCGTCGGGTGGGAACACGCCGGCCGGCAGCGCTTCGGCGGCGGCGAACTGCGCGCGCAGCTGTCGTTCGAGGTTCTGGTGCACGTGGACCGGCACGGCGACGCTGTGCGGATACAGCTTGGCGCGCAGCGGGTTCAGCGCCGCCGCCAGCGGCATCAGGCCGGGGGCCACGCGCAGCAGCGACGAGCGGTTGCCGTCGAGCTGCAGGCCGGCCACCGGGTCCTCCGGCGTCGCCAGCGGCGAGATGCCGATGGCGAGCGAGATGGCACCGAGCGCATGGCTGTAGAACAGCGCCGGCACGGCCGCCAGCGCGGCGATGGTCGCGGCCAGCCGCGGCGACGCCGCTGTGGTCCGCACCTCCGCGGCGATCACCGCGGCGAGCTGATGCAGGCCGGCGGCCGCGGCGGCGGCGGTCAGCGGCAGATAGAAGTCCAGCGGGCGGAACTCGAAGTGGTCGCCGCCGATGCGCAGCAGGTAGGCGGCGTGGGCGGCGATCAGCACGAATGGCAGCGCCGGCGCCAGGTCGCGTCGGGCCGCGTGCCGCGCCGCGGTGACGAGCCCGAGCGGCAACCAGACGAACGCGCCGAGTTCGATGGTGGCGGCGGCGAGGTAGGCGAAGCCCGCCTCGTACCACGGCCGCACGTGTTTGGTGTAGTAGACGTTCGGCAGCCATTCGCCGTAGTACGAGTGACGCCACAGGAAGTGCGCCGCGACGACGGCGACGAACGGCACGCAGAGCCAGAGCAGCGAGCTGCGGCGCGGCGTCGGCAACAGCCGGTCGGCGAACCACGACCAGGCGACGGTGACGCCGAACAGCAGCATCGCCTCGGGGCGGCTCAGCTCGGCGAGGGCGAACACCATCGATGCGAGCAGCAGGCGGCCGCGGCTGGCGTCGCGGCGATCGGCGAGCCAGATCGCCAGCAGCACGAAGAACGTGAATTGGCGCGTCTCGAGGCCGCTCGTCGACCACACCGCGAAGCTGGCCGAGCCGACGACGAGGCCACAGGCGATCCAGCTGGTGAGCAGCCGTTGGCCCTCACCGGCGAGCCTCTGCGCGAACAGGACCACCAGCACCAGCGTGCCGGCGGTCGACAACAAGGACAGCGCCGGCGCCGCGAGCTCCGGCCGCACGCCGAGCCGCCACAGGCCGCCGAGCTGCAGCACCCACAGGAAGTCGACGAAGCCCTCGACGCGTTCGCCGCGGTTGAAGACGATGCCGTGGCCGTCGCCGACGTTGCGCGCGTAGCGGAAGGCGATGAAGGCGTCGTCGCACAGGAACCACGCGTTGCCGATCTGCCACGCCAACAGGGCGACGAGCGGCAGGAAGCACAGCACGATCAGCCGGCGGCGGCGAGGCGGTGGCGAGGTGCCTTCGACGGCTGGGCTGGCAGCTGGCATCGCGCCGTTCTACCGTTCGCCGCGCCGCAGCGGAACCGGCCGGTGTCGGCCTGCCGCGGGCACGGGGCGCTGGTCGTCTCCAGCCGCGATCAGAACAGCTTCAGTGCCACGGGCTCGGTGACGAAGGTCGACGCCAGCGTCAGGTCGATCACCACTG
>JAEUHT010000056.1 GCA_016793265.1 Planctomycetota bacterium | reverse complement strand
GCAGAAGTTCTGCAACCACCTGCCGCTCTACCGGCAGCAGAGCATCTTCGAGCGCGATGGCCTGCGACTGTCGCGCAAGACGCAGTGTGACTGGGCACTCGCCTCGGCGGGACTGCTCGAACCGATCGTTGAATGCAAGTTTCGGCAGATCCGCGCCGGACCGCCCAGGACCGTCGGCCCGGGCAAGCCGGTGCTGCAGCTCGACGACACGCCCGTGATGTGCCAGGGCGGTCGCGGTGTAGTCGGCGGCCACGATCCGCGTGATTCCGGCGGTCAGAGCGGCGGCGACGATCCGCGTAGCCGACAGCGGACCGTGAGGCCGGTGGTCACGGTGGCGTGAATCCGAGGCTGCGTAGCACGTCGGCAGCCGTGAGTGCGTGACGGGATCGTTCTGGCTCCCGGCGCGGCGACGGCGGCAAGAGTTGCCAGACGCCGTCGCGGACGCCGTTCCGCCAAGGCTTCAGATCGACAAGGCCGACGTCGAGCAGCCGCTGCAGCGCGACATCGACCTCGTGCTGGCTCATGCCGAGGGCCTCGGCCATGCGATCCCGACTGAAGAACGACGCGCCGCGGCGATCCGCGGCGAGGGCCAACAGCACGAGCACCGCGACAGCGTGCGGCCCGACTTCCGCGAGCCAGCGGTCGTGCAGCAGTTCGGCCTGCAGCCAGCCGAAGGCGCCAACGGGCCGCCGTTCGAGGTCGGGCCGCGGCGGCGTCGGCGCTGGCCGGGTCACGACGGCCTCCGCTTCTTCGACTTGTCGGCGCGCTCCTTCGCCTTCTGCTCGGCCCGCTCGGCTGCCTCCTTCTTGCGGTAGGACTCGCCGGCGATCTTGACGATCTCGGCGCGGTGCACGATCCGATCGACGAGAGCGCTGACGCACGATGCGCCGGCGAAGACCTGCGTCCACTCGGAGAAGGCCTTGTTGCTCGTCAGCACGGTCGATCGCTGCAGGTGCCGGCGACTGACGACCTCGAAGAGCAGGTCGCCGTAGCGACCGTCGTAGGACAGGTAGCCGACCTCGTCGAGGATCAAGAGGCGCGGCCCGCAGTAGCGACGCAGCCGCCGCGTCAATGCCGCCGACGACTCCTGCGCCGCGAGGTCGTTGAGCATCTCGCTGGCGGTGACGCGTCGCACGGTGTGGCCGTGTTGCAGCGCCTGATGGCCGAGGTTCTGGCCGATCATCGTCTTGCCGATACCGCTCGGACCGAGCAGCACGACGTTGGTCGCGTCGTCGAGGAAGGAAAGCTGCATCAGGTCCTCGACCTGGTCGCGGTCGATCTTCTCCGGCCAGTCCCAGTCGAAGTCGGCCATCGACTTGAAGGCGCCGAGCCGAGCGCCGTGGATACGGCGTTCCAGGCTGCGGCGATCGCGTTCGCCCTCTTCGACACCGAGGTACTCCCGCACCCAGGTCTGCTTGCTCAGCTTGTCCCAGTTCGCCAGCAAGCCCCAGAGCTTCAGCCGCCGGGCGCGGTCCTTCAGCTCCGCTTCACTTGGCGTCGCCATCGGCCCCCTCCTCGTTCCGATCGCCGAGCTGGTCGTAGCTGCGCAGATCGTGTGGCCGGACCACCGCGTTGCGCACCCGATCGTCGTCCGGCAGGTCGACCGGCACCGCCGGCAGAAGCCCCGCCGCGTGCCGCTGCTGCTCGAGGATCTGCCGCACGGCATGGTGGTGCGTGACGCCCTTCGCCAGGGCCTGGCCGATGGCCTGCTCGAGCGCCACGGCACCGAAGTTCTCGAGCAGGTGCACGAAGTGCTGCGTCGCCCGGCCGAGGTTGGCCCCGCTCTCTGCCAGCTTCACGAAGAGCTGCTGGCTGCTCGGCACCGACTGCGCCAGGCGGTCCAGCGCACGGTGCTTCCGCGCCTCGCCCTTGCTCTTCCGCAGTTCGGCGACATGCGCCTCGGTTTGCATCACGACGCCGCGGTCGAAGCTGCGCGCGTGATCGGCGACGACGACGCCGTCGGCAAGCACTCGGACCCGGTCCAGCCTTGCCCGCACCTCGACCATGCGCCGCGCCAGCGTGTGCGGCACCGAGTAGTCGTTGCCCTCGAAACGCACGTGCGGCGTCTTGCCGACCCGAGCCACAACGACCTCCTCCGTCTCGTAGGCGTTGTCCGGCAGCCGCAAGAGCCGCGGCTGCTCCTCGGCAAACACCATCGCCACGGTCTTCTGCTTGTCGTCCGGCCACGGCCGTTCGCTCGCTTCGCCGAGGCACCACGCCTCGGCCTGCGCGTTCAGATCGTCGAGGTCGCGCCACGGACGCGCCGGCCAAAACGAAGTCCGCACGTAGCGGATCGCACGCTCGACCCGGCCCTTCTCGTTGCCGCGCGCCACGGCCGTCGGCCGGATCTCGAAGCGGTAGTGCTTGGCGAACTCGACCAGCTTCGGGTTGAACAGGATCGCGTCGCCGCGCCGGTCCAGCACCGCGCTCTTGAGGTTGTCGTAGAGCAACACCCGCGGCAGGCCGCCGAAGGCTCCAAACGCCGCCACGTGCCCGCGCAGGAAGTTCTCGATGCGCTGGTCGAGGTAGAAGCGCAGGAAGATCCGCCGCGAGTACGACAGTACGCACACGAAAGCGAGCAGCGCTCGCACGGCACGCCCGATCTTGATCTTGCCGAAGTGTGCCCAGTCGACCTGACCGTGTTCGCCCGGCAACGCCGTCGTGCGCAGGAAGGCCTCGACGCGACGTGGTGGACGGTGCCGCGCGATCATGTGCCGAAAGTGTTCGCCACTGCCGCGGTAACCCCGCTCGCGGCACATCTGGTAGAGCCGACTCGCCGGCAGTCCCGGGTAGCGCCGCAGCGACGCCAGGATGAAGGGCAGATAGGCGTCGATGCGCGCCGGACGCTGCGGTCGTGCCGGCGGCGCGCCGCCGCTCGTGATCACGCGCGTCACCGCGTCGTGGTGCACCTGCAAGTGCGCGGCGATCGTGCCTACCGGCCACTTCTCGATGTCGTGCAGACG
Source organism: Planctomycetota bacterium (assembly GCA_016793265.1). Taxonomy (GTDB): domain Bacteria; phylum Planctomycetota; class UBA1135; order UBA1135; family UBA2386; genus JAEUHT01. Next base: position 2,255 of record JAEUHT010000056.1, on the reverse strand, counting down.
GAGGATCTCCGCCTCGACTTCGCTGCGGATCACCATGCGCACCTCCCGCCGCGGTCACGGCCAGGTGCGCGGCGCACCGCGGCGCCGCAGGAAGCTGTTGCGGGAGTAGCTGCCGCACGGCTTGGCGCAGAAGCAGCAGGTTGCAGCGGAATGGGAGCGCGCCCGAGCGGACGCACGCAGGTGTCGATCGTGTTCATGGTGTCGAGGCAGTCGCCTCGGCACCGCTTCAACCAGGATCGGCTCCGCAGGTGGACATGGATGCGTTACGGAATCTGCTCCGCGACGGCCGCGATCCCGATGCCGCCGCTGCCGCGCGGCGTTGTTCCGGCGACCGATCTCGCTCTCCCGGTAGCGCCGCTCAGCTGCCTTGCGGACCTCGCGCCGGCGTTTCGCCGCACAGCCCTCGGCGCAGTACCTGTTGCCACGATCGCACCGGGTGCAGACCACGACCCAGGCCCGGCAACAGGCGCATGCAAACACTCGGTGGCTGTCCACGGCGGCGACAGATCGCCATCGGGGACTGGACAAGGATGGGCTCGGCCCGCGACACTGCGCCAAGCAGACGTCGCGGTTCGCCGGGGCGTGTGTCGAAGGAAGCTCGGCCGGTTGTCACACCTGCAGCCGAGCTTCCGTCCTGTACGGGCCTGATGGTCGCGGCACCTTGTAGCGAGAGGCCCGGCGGCGGGCATCCGCCGATCCCGGCGGCCAGCGCCTTCGCCGCCGTCGCCAGGAACCAGAGCCAGAAGCTCCGCAGCTGGAGAGGGAACCAGACTCAGCTCAGACCGCCGGAATCAGGCGGATTCAGGCCGCCGTCGACACGTCACCCTCAGCGGAGCTGATCAAGCACCAATCGCCCGGGTACTGCGAGTCGGCGAATGCACTCTCGATCAAGTCCTTGACCTGCTGAGGAACCACCGGCATCTCGGGCTAACGTCTTTGGCCATCAGCCGCGGGCCGCTTGGGGCCCGCCGGCTGCATGGTCTTGTTGGACGGTCCGTCCACGACTACCTCTTCGAGAGTAGCGAGCGTCCGCAGCCGAACGGAAGTGCCCGACCAGTCCAGCCTGAATCAAGAGCGGAATGTGCAGGATCAGAATGCCACCAAAGTCGGCACCTCTTAGTCCATCGTCGATCAATGCGAAGATCCACCAGATCGGGAATGGAAGAGCCAAGAAGGCCAGCCACCACTGGCGGCAAATCAGTCGAGGAGGCAGCAGCAGAAATGCGCACAGAGAGGCGTAGCTCAAGCAAGCAGGCAGGAAGCTCCCATTGGCCAGCCACTTGCCTCCCAGTGTCCAAGCGGCAACTGCGAAGTAGGCCGCGCCAATTAGCACGACCAAGCGCAAGGCAATCCAGAATCCCGAGCGGCCTGGCGTCACGTCATCACCTCGATGGATCCGTCCAACGTCTCTGACGCTGAGCCGCGAGCCGCGTGCGAGGGCTTCAGCTCTCGCGGTTGCTTGGGTCGCGGCTCGTCGGCTCCTGCGTCGAGTTAGACACCGTCGCACCACCGTCGCCAGTAGGCAAGGGCCTCGCCGCGAAGGAGCGGATCGAGCGGATGGTCTCGGCTCGCCAGATGCTCCAGGAAGCACGTGCAGGCCGCGTTGTCCAGGTCGGCGTCGGAGCCACCGACAACGCGGTTGACCAAGTCGGCAACCGCAGACCAGACTGGAGCGGCGCTGGGGTCGCGGACGAAGTGGCTACACGCAGCGAACAAGCCATGAACCGAGTCCCGATCAAAGAGGTTGCTGTCGGACTCTGCGTGGCTGCGGAAACCCGGCGCGGCTCGGTCGAGCTTCGAGAGTAAGGATGCTGCGGTGACCTGGGACACGCGTGTCTAACGTCTATGGCGCTCAGCCGCGCGCCTTCTGGGGCGCGTCGGCTGCTGCGCCGAGTTGGGCAGCAAGGTGACGGCGAAGACTCACGAGGTTACCGAGACCGATCGCGCACCACGCCGCACCGAGAAGAGGGAAGTTGGAGCCTACCTTGTGCTGATCCTCGCCAATCCATGACACGAGGTGCCATCCACAAGAGAGAAGCAAGGCACAGCAAACGCCCCACCACCTGCGCCACATGATTTGTTGGTCCATCAGCAAGCTCTCATCCCCGCTCGGTCTGCCCAACGTCTTTGACGCTCAGGCGCGAGCCGCGTGCCTTGTGCTTGGTTTCGCCCCTTGGCGTCACCACGCGGCTCGTCGCCTGCTGCGTCTTGTTGGGCCGGGCGCGATCATCGCCAGCATGCGTCAGATCCACCAG